>JBJMVV010000334.1:0-6616 GCA_045810505.1 Massilia sp. | reverse complement strand
TTTCATTGGCCTCACTGGACGGCAAGCTACGACGGGGCAATGTGATGCGCATCAATGATCCAAAATGCGTGGCGAAGACGTTTCCGACGTATTTTGAGGCGTTTGCCAGCGTCGCCAAGAACGAGTTGTTCTAAATCGAAGGGGGGGACTGACGCCGCAAGGTGTCTGTCGCCATTTTAAAAAGGGGACAGACCGGGCCGCGTAAGGCACCTTGCGGCGTCAGTCCCCGATGCTTTTTACGCAATCACCATGTCCAACACCATCCCCGTCATCACCATCGATGGCCCCACCGCTTCCGGCAAGGGCACCGTCGCCCACAAGGTGGCTGACCGCCTCGGCTTTCACTACCTCGATTCCGGGGCGCTGTATCGCCTGACTGCATTAAGCGCCATCCGCCGCGGCACCGACCTGAAAGACGAGCACGCTGTCGCCAAGGTCGCCGAGCACCTGCAGGTGCATTTCGCCGGGCCGGCCATCCTGCTGGCCAGCGAAGACGTCAGCGAGGCCATCCGCGCCGAGGAAGTTGGCAATCTGGCATCGAAGATCGCGGCCTTGCCGGCCGTGCGCCAGGCGCTGTTCGGCCTGCAACTGGGGTTTCGCAAGGCGCCCGGGCTGGTGGCCGACGGGCGCGACATGGGGACGGTGATTTTTCCCCACGCCCAGCTGAAGGTGTTCCTCACTGCAAGCACTGAGGCGCGCGCGCAACGGCGATATAAGCAATTGATTGACAAGGGAATTTCTGCTAACATGGAAGACCTCCTGTCAGATTTAAAAGCGCGCGACGACCGTGATATGCACCGTGCCGTCGCACCGCTGGTCCCGGCAGAGGGCGCATTTCTGCTCGACACTTCCAATATGACGGCTGATGAAGCCATTGAGGAAGTCCTGAAGTGGCATGCGCACAGCGGCGCCCGAAACTGATGCCATCTATATGACGGCGAAGTTGGCCTTTGCGGTGGTGGTGTTCAAGGCGCCCTGAAAACGTAGCACCCGTGGTGCCTGCAGCGGCAATGGTGTCGCCCGCAGGTGTGGTTCAACCTCAACCCAGTTTAAGTCGCATCGTGCGAACTCTGCTGGCTAACTCGTGTACAAAATCTATGTCTACAGCAACAACTGAAGCAAGCGGTATGGAAAGCTTTGCAGCGCTCTTCGAGGAATCGTTGTCGCGCCAGGATATGCGCTCCGGCGAAGTCATTTCCGCTGAAGTCGTGCGTCTTGACCACAATTTCGTGATCGTCAACGCAGGCCTCAAGTCCGAAGCTTTCATTCCCATCGAAGAATTCAAGAACGACCAGGGCGAACTGGAAGTTCAAGTCGGCGATTTCGTTTCCGTAGCGATTGAGTCGCTGGAAAACGGCTTCGGCGACACCATCCTGTCGCGTGACAAGGCCAAGCGCCTGGCATCGTGGCTGGCTCTGGAAAAAGCCATGGAATCGGGCGAGATCGTCGTCGGTACCGTCAATGGCAAGGTCAAGGGCGGCCTGACCGTGCTGACCAACGGCATCCGCGCATTCCTGCCCGGTTCGCTGGTTGACACCCGTCCTGTCAAGGACACCACGCCTTTCGAAGGCAAGACCCTGGAATTCAAGGTCATCAAGCTCGACCGCAAGCGTAACAACGTCGTGCTGTCGCGCCGCGCTGTCATCGAAGCTTCGATGGGCGAAGAGCGCCAGAAGCTGATGGAAACCCTGAAAGAAGGCACCGTTGTTACCGGTATCGTCAAGAACATCACCGACTACGGCGCGTTCGTTGACCTGGGCGGCATCGATGGCCTGCTGCACATCACCGACCTGGCATGGCGCCGTGTCCGTCACCCGTCGGAAGTACTGACGGTTGGCCAGGAAATCACCGCCAAGGTCCTGAAGTACGATCAGGAAAAGAACCGCGTTTCGCTGGGCGTGAAGCAACTGGGCGACGACCCATGGACCGGTCTGTCCCGTCGTTACCCACAAGGCACCCGCCTGTTCGGTAAAGTCACGAACCTCACCGACTACGGCGCATTCGTCGAAGTCGAGCAGGGCATCGAAGGCCTGGTCCACGTGTCGGAAATGGACTGGACCAACAAGAACGTCGCCCCTAACAAAGTCGTCCAGCTGGGCGATGAAGTTGAAGTGATGGTCCTGGAAATCGATGAAGAGCGTCGCCGTATTTCGCTGGGCATGAAGCAGTGCAAAGCAAATCCATGGGATGACTTCGGCGTGACCCACAAGAAGGGTGACAAAGTCCGTGGCGCCATCAAGTCGATCACCGACTTCGGCGTGTTCATCGGCCTGGCTGGCAACATCGACGGCCTGGTGCACCTGTCCGACCTGTCGTGGACCGAGACCGGCGAAGAAGCCGTCCGCCGCTTCAAGAAGGGTGACGAGCTCGAAGCCATCGTGCTGGCCATCGACGTTGAGCGCGAGCGTGTTTCGCTGGGTGTCAAGCAGCTCGAAGGCGACCCGTTCAACAACTTCGCCGCCATGAACGACAAGGGTTCGCTGGTTACCGGCACCGTGAAATCGGTTGAGCCAAAAGGCGCCGTGATCCAGTTGTCGGAAGAAGTTGAAGGCTACCTGCGCGCTTCGGAAATCTCGCGTGACCGCGTGGAAGACGCCGGCACCCACCTGAAAGTGGGCGATTCGGTTGAAGCACTGGTCATCAACATCGATCGCAAGGCTCGCAGCATCCAGCTGTCGATCAAGGCGAAAGACAATGTCGAGACCCAGGAAGCCATGCAGAAAATGGCAGCAACCTCCGACAACAATGCAGCTTCCGGCACCACCAGCCTGGGCGCACTGTTGAAGGCCAAGTTCGATAACAAGAACTAATAGCGGATCTGACAGATGACGAAGTCCGAATTGATCAACCGCCTCGCTGAGCGTTATTCCCAGCTGGTGGCGAAAGATGCGGAGTACGCTGTCAAAACCATTCTCGATGCAATGACCAATGCCCTGGCAACGGGTCAGCGCATCGAGATCCGCGGTTTCGGCAGTTTCGCCCTCAACAGCCGTCCTCCCCGTATCGGCCGCAATCCGAAATCGGGCGACAAGGTGATGGTCCCGGAAAAGCGGGTGCCCCACTTCAAGCCCGGCAAGCAATTGCGCGAAAGAGTCGATGCGATGGTCGGGCAGCCGATCATTGAAGATTGAGTCGTCTGGTTCTTCCAGCTTCAAAAAACGGCGTCGTTTCGGCGCCGTTTTTTCATTTTTACGCTCTCAAAATCGAGCCCATCTTTGAATAATTCGGGCCGATGTGAGACACTTCGCATTTCGACCCCAACCGGACCTGGCAGATGAAATTTGTATCCACCATCGTGGGAACGATCCTGTTTATTCTGTTTTTCTTCTTCGCGCTGAAAAACACCCAGGAAGTCGATCTGCACTTCTTCCTCAATTACGAATTGCGCGGCCCGCTGGTGCTGCTGTTGCTGGCGTTTTTTGTCGCCGGCGCCGCCCTCGGCATCCTCGCCGTCACGCCGACGGTGTTCCGCCACCGGCGCGAACGCACGCGCCATGAAGACACCATCTCGGCCCTGCAAAACGCCAAGGGCGCCATCACCCAGCCGCAACCTGACAGTGTCGGCGGCGGACTCTGATTGACCGCACCACCTACAACCAATAAAAACAATTTATGGAATTTGAACTCTGGTGGCTGCTCGGCATCCCCTTCTTTTTTGCCCTCGGCTGGATTGCCGCCCGGGTCGACATCAAACAATTGCTGGCCGAATCGCGCAGCCTGCCCACCAGCTATTTCAAGGGTCTTAATTTTCTGCTGGCCGACCAGCATGACAAGGCCATCGACGCCTTCATCGACATCGTCAAGCTCGATCCCGAGACGGCCGACATGCACTTCGCCCTTGGTAACCTGTTTCGCCGCCGCGGCGAAATCGAGCGCGCCATCCGGGTCCACCAGAACCTGCTCTCGCGCCCCGACCTGCCCGCCGAACAGCAGCAGCACGCCCAGTACGAACTGGGGATGGATTACCTGAAGGCGGGGCTGCTGGACCGCGCCGAAGAGACGTTTAATTTGCTGCTCGACGGCAGCTATGGCGTGCAGGCCCGTCGTGCGCTGCTGGAAATTTTTCAGCGTGAAAAAGAATGGCGCCGCGCCATCGACGCCGCACGCGGCTTGCAGGAGTCCGGCGCCGGCGCGCGCCAGAAGGAAATCGCCCAGTTTTATTGCGAGCTGGCCCAGGATGCGCTGGTGCAGATGAAAGTGCCGGAAGCGATTGCCTTGCTGGACCAGGCCCTGCTGGCCGACCGCAAGAGCGTGCGCGCTACGATGCTGCTCGGTGATGCTCAGCTTGCCCAGGGCGACACCGAAGGGGCCTTGATGACCTGGCGCCGCGTCGAGCAGCAGAGCGTGCCCCATGTGGCGCTGGTGGCGGCTCGCCTGATGGATGGTTACCGCAAGGTGGGACGACCGCAGGAAGGCGTCAACCTCTTGCGCGCCTACCTGGCCGAAGCCTCCTCGATTGACCTGATTGAGGTCGTCTTCAAGGCCGTGATTGAACTTGATGGGGTCGACGCTGCCAAACAGCTGGTGGTGGAAGAGTTGCGCCGCAATCCCACTTTGCTGGGCTTGGATAAACTGCTGGAAGCGCGCCTGATGGACGCTCCCGCCAATCTGTGGGAAGAGCTGTCGATGGTGAAAAACCTGGTGCACGGCTACACCCAGAAACTGGCGCGCTACCAGTGCAGCCAGTGTGGTTTCAAGGCGCGCCAGTTTTACTGGCAGTGTCCGGGCTGCAGCCGGTGGGAGACTTACCCGCCACGCCGCACCGAAGAACTTAACGTGATGAATTGATAGAACAACATGAAGATTACGATTATCGGCACCGGCTATGTGGGCCTGGTCACCGGCGCCTGCCTGGCCGAACTGGGGAACGATGTATTCTGCCTGGACGTTGACCAGGCCAAGATCGACCTGCTCAATAACGGCGGCATCCCCATCCACGAACCGGGCCTGGCGGAAATCGTCGCCCGTAACCGCGCCGCCGGCCGCCTGCAGTTTTCCACCGACGTGGCCGCCTCCGTGGCCCACGGCGCCCTGCAATTCATCGCCGTCGGTACGCCGCCCGATGAAGACGGCTCGGCCGACCTGCAATACGTGCTGGCCGCGGCGCGCAGCATCGGCCGCCACATGACCGGTTATAAAGTCATCGTCGATAAGTCCACCGTGCCGGTGGGCACGGGCGAGCGCGTGCGCGCGTCGCTGGAAGACGAGATCAACAAAAGCGGCAGCGGCGCTACCTTCTCGGTGGTGTCGAACCCGGAGTTCCTGAAAGAAGGCGCCGCGGTGGAAGACTTCATGCGCCCTGACCGCATCGTCATCGGCCACGACAGCGACAGCGCGGGCCTGAAGGCGCGCGAGCTGATGAAAAAGCTTTATGCGCCGTTCAACCGCAACCACGAGCGCACCTACTGGATGGACGTGCGCTCGGCCGAATTCACCAAGTATGCCGCCAACGCCATGCTGGCCACCCGTATCTCCTTCATGAACGAGATGGCCAACCTGGCCGACCGGGTCGGCGTCGACATCGAGGCGGTGCGTCACGGCATCGGCTCGGACCCCCGCATCGGCCACAGCTTCCTGTACGCCGGCGCCGGCTACGGCGGTTCCTGCTTCCCCAAGGACGTGCAGGCGCTCGAGCGCACCGCCCGCGGCTACGAGCAGGACCTGTTGATCCTGCGCGCCGTGGAAGCGGTCAACGACAACCAGAAGCAGGTGCTGGGCAACAAGGTCATCGCCAATTTTGGTGAAGACCTGACCGGCCGCCATTTCGCCGTCTGGGGCCTGGCCTTCAAGCCGAATACGGATGACATGCGCGAAGCCCCGGCCCGCGTGCTGCTGCGCCAGTTGCTCTCGCGCGGCGCCACGGTCGCCGCGTTTGATCCGGTCGCCATGATGGAAGCGCGCCGGGTGCTCGAACTCGATCTCGACGCTGACCAGTTTTCCCGCCTGCGCTTTGCGGCCACGCCGATGGATGCGCTGCTGGAAGCTGATGCGCTCGTCATCGTCACCGAATGGAAAACCTTCCGCAGCCCCGACTTCGACGCCGTCAAGGCGCGCCTGAAGCAGCCCTTGGTGTTTGACGGGCGCAACCTGTTCGAGCCCGAGCAGATGGCGGAAATCGGCATCGAGTACCACGGCATCGGCCGTTCGGTGCTGACGCGGCGCTAAGGAGACGCGCATGCTTGATGACGTCCCCAGCCGCCTGCTCACGCCCGACAGCAATCCCCACCTGGCCGCGCCCGATCTGGGCGACGTGCGCATTCTTGTGGTGGGCGATGTAATGCTGGACCGCTACTGGTTCGGCGAAGTCAGCCGCATCTCGCCGGAAGCGCCCGTGCCCATCGTGCGGGTGGAGCGGCGCGAGGAACGGCTGGGGGGCGCGGCCAACGTGGCGCGAAATGTGGCTTCGCTGGGCGCCCACGTGGGCCTGCTGGGCGTGGTGGGCCGTGACGAGGCGGGCGAACAGGTGGCGCAGTTGCTCAGTGAATCGAGCATCCACAGCTATCTGCAGCGCGATCCGGCCATCTCCACCATCATCAAGCTGCGCGTGATTGGCCGCCAGCAGCAGATGGTGCGGATCGACTTCGAGGACGCGCCCACCGACACGGTGCTACGCGAC
>JBJMVV010000333.1:0-12429 GCA_045810505.1 Massilia sp. | reverse complement strand
GTTGTCGCTGATCTGGATCAGCACGCCCTCGCCTTCGCGCGAGAGCTCGATGTCGACCCGGCCGTCCTTTGGTGTCGCTTCGATGGCGTTCTGGATCAAGTGGCCGACCACCCGCTCCAGCCGCTCCCAGTCGGCCATGACGGTCAGCCCCGGATCGAGCACTTTCAAGGTGGGCGTCGGTTCAAAGGCCGCCTTGAGCGACACGGCCTGGCGCAGCACCCGTTCGACGGCCAGGGCGCCGGCGTGTTCGGGGGTGACGGTGCGGCTCAGTTTTTGCAGCAGCAGCTTCATTTTTTGCACGGAAAAATCGACCGTCTCCAGCATGTCCTGCTGGAACGCGGGATTGTGCTTGTGGCGCTCGGCATTGGCCATCAGCAGCGACAGTTGCGACACCAGGTTTTTCAAATCATGCACGACGAAGGTCGACATGCGGTTGAACGACTCGAACTGGCGCGCCACCATCAGCGCATTGGACGCCTCGTACTGGGCCATGTAACTGGCGGCCTGGTTGCCGGCAATTTTCAGCAGGTCGATCACTTCCCAGTTGAGCTTGATCGGACTGCGCGGCTGCACCAGCAGTACGAAACCGAACAGGCGGTCCTGCATGATCAAGGGCACGACAAGCCAGCCGCGCGGGTAACTGAGCAGCCAGCTTGGCAGGACGATGTCGTCGTATTTTTCGGGCTCGGCCTGGTACTCCTCCAGGTCGATGACCCACTGCCGCGTTTGCATGAACTGGCACAGTACGGAGGTGGCCGGCTCCGTGACCGCCGTCGCCGGCACATTCCAGTTGGCGGCCGGCTCGAACACGCCGTTATCGCGGTTGATCCACATCAGGCCGCCGGGACTTTCCACCAAGGCAGCCACGGCCTGGATGGCGCGGTCGCCCAGGCCCGGGCCGTGCTTCGACAGGGTGCCCGTAAAGCGCAGCCACTCTTCGCGGTAGTCATAGTTGTAGCTGTAAAAATGCTTGCTGATAAAAACTTTCAGCCAGGCCCGCGAGGCGCCCGAAAACAATATCACCACCAGCAATACCAGCGCGCCGAACAGGAAGGTCACCTGCATCACGGCGCCCCAGCTGCCGCCAAAGTATTTCAGGTAGTAACCCGCCGAACCCATCAGGATGAGGTAGATGGCGCAGCCGAACAAGGCCGCGGAGTGGAACATCACCCGGCGCGACACCGCCAGCTGGGTCGACCATTGATCGCTGCGCGCCACCGACAGGGCCAGCAGGGGCACGGTGAGGGCATTGACGGCGCCGCGCGCGGTCCAGATGTCGTAATTGACCTTATGGAACAGCATGGCGTCGCTGTACATGTAAAAATCGTAGGCGAACATGGCGCCGATGCCCACGCAGGCAAATTTGAGGGCCCAGCGGCTGCTGTCAGGCTTGTTGCGGTAGAGCTGCTCGACCAGCAACATGCCAAGCACGGCGGCGCCCACCCGCGCGCCCATGCTGGGCATGACACCAAACAGGGCGCCGGACTCGAGCGTGAGCACGCCCGTCACCGTCAATCCCAGGAAAATCAAATAGAAGCCGGCCGTGATCGCCAGGGTGGGGCGCAGGCGATAGGGCAAGGGGCTGTCAGGATCGTGGTAATGGCCCAGCAGCACGACCAGAAAGCCGGTCCAGGCGCCGTTGCGCACGATTTCGAAACTGTCTGTCAACACCGAGCTGCCGCCGCCGTGGCCGGCATCCCAGGCCAGCATGGCGCTGGAGAGGGAGGTAGCAACGGTGGCGCCAAACAACACCCAGCCGTGCGGGCGCCCGCGCCAGCTGGTGGCGAGCAGCACGGACAACAGCAGGAAGGCGCCAGCGGCAATCGCGTAGCTGATACTCGTAATATTGGTCAATCTGCACCATTCGAAGTGATCAGGATTGGCGCGCGGCGGCGCCGTGCGCGGTGCTCAGCCGCAAGCGGGGCCCGATCAGCGGCCGCCGCGGAACAGCACGACCTTGAGCGTGTCGATCAGCACGAGCACGTCAAGAAACAGGCTGTTATTTTTTACATAGTACAGGTCGTACTGAAGCTTCTGCAACGCGTCCTCCGCGGAGGAACCGTAACCGTAGCGCACCTGCGCCCAGCCCGTAATACCAGGCTTGATGCTGTGACGCACATTATAGTAAGGCACCACTTCGATCAGCTGGTCGACAAAGAAGGGCCGCTCGGGACGGGGTCCCACAAACGACATCTCACCCTTGAACACATTGAACACCTGCGGCAGCTCATCGATCCGCACCTTGCGAATAAAATTGCCGATGCGGGTCACGCGCGGATCATCCTTGGCGGCCCACTGGGGCTTGCCGCCCTTCTCCGCATCGTTGCGCATGCTGCGAAATTTCATCACGAAAAACGTCCGGCCATCCTTGCCCACCCGCTCCTGCGAATAAAAAACGGGAGAGCGGTCTTCCAGCCAGATCAGGCCGGCCGTGATGAGCATGATGGGAAAGGCCAGCACCAGGATGATGGCGCTGCAGACCAGGTCGAAGCCCCGCTTCATGAAGGTGCGAATAAAACTCTGGTCGAAGCCACCGCCAAACACCAGCCAGCTCGGCTGCAGCGAGTCAACCCGGATCTGGCAGGTTTCGCGTTCAAAGAAGGTGGCGGCGTCGGTGACCTTGATGCCTTGCAGCTTGCAGTCGAGCAGTTCCTTGATGGGAAAGCCGCCCCGGCGGTTTTGCACGGAGACGACGATTTCTTCCACGTTGTACTGGCTGGCCAGCGACACGAGCGAATCGCCGTCGCGCACTTTCAGCAGGCTCGTCTCGGGCACACACAGCTCTTCGTTGGAACTGGGAATGAAGCCGGCGATGTTATAGCGGTGGTACTTGTTGCTGCCCGTGGCCAGGTCGCTGCATTCTTTCGCCAGCGGACCGCCTCCCAGGAAAATGATGCGCGACTCCAGAAAGCGCAGCTCGGACGTTTTGAAGAAAATCATCCGCGCTATAAAAATGCCGATCGCGGCCAGCACGAACACAATGAGCAGGATGCCGCGGCCAAAATACAGTTCCGGCGCCACATAAAACACCAGGGTCATGATGAGGAAACCCATCAGGAACGAGGGCATCAGCTTGAGGAAAAACGGATCGCGCAAGCCTTCCGTGAAGTCGAGCTGGTACATGCCCATGGCGCTCATGCTGAAGACCACCGCGACGGCAAAGGCAATAGCTGAAGTAAAGAAATGTTCGGACACGGTGGGCGCCGACAGGTCGAGCAGGCGCACCGCCGCGCCCGCGTAGGCCGCGCCGATCAGCACCATCAACTCCACGAACAGCAGCACGAAGACGATCTTCGAGACGTAGTGGTTGGAGATTTTTAACACGGCTTTCTCCCGGGCGAGACTTCACGCAGCGCCGGAGCGGACACGCTGTGATCGGTTCGCAATTTCATGTGGTGCATCAATTAATTGGACGCGCCTGTGAGGCTGTGGACATACCAGTCCATTGCCTGCTGCAAGCCTGCGTCAATGCGGTGGGTGGGTGCATAGCCGAGCAAGCTGCTTGCCTTGGAAATATCTGCCTGGGAATGGCGCACGTCACCGGCCCGAAAGCCCACGTAGGTCGGCTGATGGGTGGCCACGTGCGCAAAACGCTTGCGCAATTCCAGCGACATCATCTGGTAGAGCTGGTTCAGGCTGGTGCGCTCATTGAGAGCCACGTTGTAGACCTGGTTCACTGCATCGGGGTCGCTTGCCATGGCGGCCAGGATATTGGCCTGGACGACGTTGTCGATGAAGCAGAAATCGCGGCTGGTTTCGCCATCGCCGTTGATGTTCAGCGGCTTGTTGGCAATCAGCGTGGCCAGCCAGAGGGGAATCACGGCGGCGTAGGCGCCATGGGGATCCTGGCGCGGACCGAACACATTGAAGTAGCGCAGGCCGATGGTTTCGCTGCCATAGCTGCGGGCGAACACGCCGGCGTACAGCTCATTGACGTACTTGGTCACGGCATACGGCGACAAAGGATTGCCGATCACCGGCTCCTGCTTGGGCAGGTCCGGATGGTCGCCGTAAGTCGAACTCGACGCTGCGTACACAAAGCGTTTTACTTTGGCGTCGCGGCTGGCCGTGAGCATGTTCAGGAAGCCGCCCACATTCACGTCGTTGGTCGTGATGGGGTCAAGGATCGAGCGCGACACCGAACCCAGCGCCGCTTCGTGCAACACGTAATCGACCCCTTCGCAGGCCTGCGCGCAATCGGCCAGATTGCGGATGTCGCCCTTGATGAACGTAAAGCGCTGCCAGGCTTCGGCGCCGACCAGGTCGCGCACCTGGTCGAGATTGTGCTGGTGACCGGTCGCAAAATTGTCCAGGCCCGTGACGCGCTGGTTCAACTTGAGCAAGGCTTCGACCAGGTTCGAGCCGATAAAGCCGGCCGCACCGGTGACCAGCCAGTGATGGCTGTGCTGGCGCAACTGCTCCTGGATGTCGTTAAATTTGCTCACTGTCTTGGTCCTGAATAAATTGCTGCGTCAACGAAAAAGCCGGGTCGTGCGTGGCCACCGCGCCACTGCACACAAGGGCAGCGGCGCGGCAAACCAGAAATCGTTCTTACAGACGCCAGACGCTGAAGCCGGCCTTGCTCAGCGCGTGTTGATCGAACTGCGATTTGACGTCGATGAAGCAGCCGCCGGGCGCCATTTTCGATTGCAGATCGCTCAGCGGGCGGGCCAGCAGTTCCTTGTGCGACACGGCTGCAATCAGGGCGTCCGCCTTGGGCAGATCTTCCCATTTCACCAGATCGATGCCGTACTCGTGCTTGGCCTCGGCCGGCTCCGCCACAGGATCGTAGACATGCACATCTACACCGTAGGACTTCAATTCAGCGACCACGTCGGCCACCTTGGAGTTCCGCAGGTCGGGGCAGTTTTCCTTGAAGGTCAGGCCGATGACATTGACCTTGGCGCCCTTGATGTTGAAACCGGCTTCGATCATGGACTTGACGGTTTTTTCCGCCACGAACTTGGCCATGCCGTCATTGATGCGCCGACCGGCAAGGATCACCTGCGGGTGGTAGCCGATCATCTCCGCTTTGTGCGTCAAATAGTAGGGATCGACGCCGATGCAATGTCCACCGACCAGGCCCGGACGGAACGGCAGGAAGTTCCACTTGGTCCCTGCTGCCTTCAATACTTCCAAGGTATCGATGCCAATTTTGTCGAAAATGATTGCAAGTTCGTTCATCAACGCGATATTGAGGTCGCGCTGGGTGTTCTCAATCACCTTGGCGGCTTCCGCCACCTTGATGCTGGAAGCGCGGTGCACGCCGGCGGTGACAATCGATTCGTACAGCTGGGCGACCAGTTCGAGCGTTTCCGCATCGTCGCCCGAAACCACCTTGGTGATGGTCGTCAGGGTGCGTTCCTTGTCGCCCGGATTGATGCGCTCCGGGGAAAAGCCCACGTGAAAGTCTTCCATCCACTTCAGGCCGGAATGCTTTTCAAGGATGGGAATACACACTTCTTCGGTCGCGCCCGGGTACACGGTGGACTCGAAAACGACGATGGCGCCCTTTTTCATGTGCATGCCAACCGTCTTGCTGGCGCCGGCCAGGGGGGTGAAATCAGGATTGTGGGCTTCGTCGACCGGGGTGGGCACGGCGACGACGATGTACCTGGCTGCGGAAAGCGTCGACGGATCGGTGCTGACGGACAAGTGCTCAGCCGATTTGAGCTGCTCGGTTGACAATTCACCGGTCGGGTCGATGTATTTCTTGTAGTTCTCGATCTTGCTTTCGGAAAGATCGAAGCCAATGGTGCTGCGCTTTTTACCGAATTCAACTGCCAGCGGCATGCCGACATAGCCCAGGCCAACGACTGCGACGATATCTTCTGATTTCATAAAAGACCGATTCCCTTTGTAGATTTTGCCATTATATTAATGCTGAATATATCACGAACGCCTGCCGCCCTCAACGAAATGCAACATTTTTTGTCAGAGAGAAACAACATACCCCGCATTACATTGTTGAAATTATAAGGTAATAGCTATCCACCCCGAAATTTGCGCGCACTCAAACGCTGCACGCATGGAATCTGATGGCAACATTACATCATCAAGTTACTTTAAGCCAAGGAAATTGAACGTTATTTAACGTTACCGACTTGTGGCTGAATTCTAGCACTGTGTTTTGGGAAATTTTAACGATTGCGGAGAGTGTCGCGCCAGCGGTACGCTCGTCCTTACAGGCGGTCCTTAAGGCCGTCCTTGCAGGCCGTCCGAGCAGGCCGCCCTTACAGGTCGTCCTCCCAAGCGCGGGGGATCATAACGCAACACAATGAAAAAGGGCCGCACGAATGTGCGGCCCGGAAGTGAAGTGTGGTGATTTAGTGCTGGCGTTGACGCCGGCGCAGCGCCAGCCCGGCGAAAAGAGCGCCAGCCGACAGCAGCAGGCTGCCCGGCTCGGGAACCGTGCCCGGAGGCGGATCGGTAGGACCACCGCCGCCGCCCACATTGTTCAGGGTATAAAAGCGGGGATCGTTATTGCTCAGGGTCGTCCCTGGCACCTGGCTCGCGAACGAGACCTCGCCCTGGTTGATTTCAGCCAGTCCATCGCCAATGCCTGCGGACACCAGGTTTTCATCGGTGATGTCGCCATAGAAAAACCCGATCTGGCCTTCTCCCGCCGGAATGTCGAACTGATCGGAACGGATCACCAGCTGAAAGGTGCTGCGCGAATCGGTGTCGCCGGAATGAAACACGCGATCAAACGTGACGATGATCTGACCCAGGGTGGTCGTGTTGACGAAGATATTCGACGCCGCATCGCCTTCCGTGCTCAAGTCGGTGACAAAGCCGACGACCGCTGCAATATCGGTCCGCATGTCGACCGGGTCGGCCGCAAAATTCGTATGGGGACCGTCAAAGGTGACGTAACCGTTGGTGCTGATATAGAGCGACGAATAAATATTGCCGAAGTAATTGATGGTCTGCCCGCCGCCGAACGCAATGGCATTCGATGCGCAGTCGTCGCAGTCGCTGACCTCGGTCACCACGCTGCCAAAATTGCTCGTGTAAAGCGCTGCCTGCGAGTTGAGAGCAAAAAAGCCACAAACCGCGGCTAAAAAGATGCGAGCAAAATGTTTCACGACTCTTCCCTTGGTTAGTGGTTGACGATAAGCACCATTAAGCAAGATGTAGGCCAAGCATAATTACGCAATGAAATCAAATACTTGCAATTTGGATAATTTTGTTCTGTAAAGATTTTCGACAGCGCTTCGCAGGAGGAATCCTCACGCAGCTTTGCCAAAACGGGCGCGTTCGAGCACATTGCGATAGAGTTCAAAATGTTTTTCTGCACTTTGGCGCCATGCGAATTGTCGCGCCCATGCAATGCCTTTTGCGGAAAGCTCCGCGCGCGCTGATTGGGGCATACGGAGCACGTCACGCAAAGCATTTTGCCAAGCAGAAAAGTCATGCGGCTCGACCGCCCACGTCAGCGGCCCGACCAGGTCAACCAGGCTGCTGACGGGGCTGAACAATATCGGCGTCCCCGCAGCTTGGGCCTCGACCGCCGGAAAGCCAAAGCCTTCATACAAGGTGGGATAGATGGCCGCTGCCGCATTGCGGTAGAGGGTCACCAACTCCTCATCGTCGACGAAAGGCGCGAAATGCACGCGATGACGCAGTTCCGGCGGGACCTGGTCCGCAGGAGCCGTACCCGCACCAAAACCGCAGCCGATCAAATGCAGGTCGTCCTCACCTGATTGGGCAAGCAGATCCAATGCCCATTTGAAGCGTTTGCGAGGCTGTGGTCCGCCTAAAAAAAGTAAATAAGGCGCGCCCTGTAATGCCTGCCGAAGCGGGAGGGGAAGCGGCGCCTTTGCCTCGGCAAAGAACTCGTCGGCTATACCATGCGGTATGACGGTCAGGCGGTCCGCCAGGAACGGCCACCGGGCAGCAATATCGCGTCGGGACGATTCACTGATGGTGATGACTGCGGCGCAGCCTTTCAAGGCCACGCCTTGTACCTGATGGAGATAAAAGTGATCCATTTTTGTCGGCCGCTGCTCCTCCCATAAAACCGTGTCATGGATTGTCACCACGGTGGGGACCGGCTGCCAGAGCGGCACGGTATTTTCAGCACAGTGCAGCAGTTCGACGCCCGAGTGCCCAAGACGTCGCGGCAAGCCAAGTTGCTCCCAAAGATATAGGCGGTCGCCGGGGAAATCGAAAACGTCGGCTTGACCGATCAAGCCGGGAGGAATGCGAAACGGTTTGGAAGGATTCTGCGCATATGCGGTCCACCGCAAATCATCGTCCTGCTTCGTGTTGCGCAATAGCTCCTGGACATAGCGCCCGGTGCCGCGAAGATGCTCCACGTTGAGGGTCTGGGCAACAATTCCAACTCTTAAGGTCATAGCGGTGACTTCCGTGCGTGGAACAGCAATTAATTTACGGACTTCGGCGGTGTCGACGCCGCGCGACTGCGCAGATGATCGGCCAGACGCAGGGCGAGCGCACTGATCGTCAATCCCGTATTGGCAATGCCACTGGCGGGAATGACGGCGCCGTCGCAGACATACAGGTTGCTCAGGCCGTGAACCCGACAGTCCTGGTCGCAGACGCCTGTCTCTGGCGACGCCGACATCCTGGCCGTGCCGGAATGGTGCGCGCCCGTGGCAAGGCCGGCGATCCAGTCGGGGAACACGCGCGCTTTCTTGACGATGGGTCCCAAGCGCTCCAAAACAGCGTCAACCGCAGCGTTCAGGTCGCGCTGGTAGGTATCGGTGAACTGCCAGTTGCGTACGCGGCGTTCACGGCCGGTCTCGGGATCTGCTTCGCTCCAGATAGAACATATATCCGAAGGCGGCATCGCTGCCATCATTAGAAGGGTATAGCGCCTGGTCGGCAAACGAATGCCCAGTTTGAACGAGAGAATGTCAAAGACGTCGTCCCAATGCGAAAGCAACTTAGCGTAGTTCAAAGGGTTCCACGGCTGGCGCCGCAAGTCATGCAATACGCTACCGACGCGCTCGCGCCGGCTGTCCCGATAGAACGTCGCCGCGGGCCTTAGCTGGAAAGAAAAATGCGTGTTATTGATGTCGACAACCAGGGGCAGTCGCAGGTTGCCGCCAGTACCTGGCACGTGATAATTCCACAACTGATACAAGGGCACGGTCAACTCGACCTCGCCGACGAAGCCCATCGGATGGTCTTCGTAATGGAAGCCGGCATGTCGCAGCGATGGCAGCGCCACCTGGGCGGCAAGCTTTTGCAGCAGCACGGGCGAGCCCAGTCCACCAGCAGCGAGCACAAAGACGTCGCCACCATGGCGGGTGGTCTGACCGTTTTCGGTCACGGCCAACGAGGCAACGGCGCCATCAGAGTCGAGGTCGAACCCGGCGACATCACCGCGCACGACTTTTACGCGGCCTTCCAACTTCAGCGCTTCCCACGCATTGATGGGCCAGCGCGGATAGAACAAGCCAGGCAGCCCGTCACCCGGCAAGCCAAGTGCGCGATACTTGCCCCTTAAAGTTAAGATTGCATCCTGAATGATTTTCTGCGGCACGCCGGAGAGCAAAAAAAACGCGCGCCCATAATAGTCTGTCAGAGCAGCTTTCGACAGCGGCCAGTCGGCGGCGAAAACTGACTCGTCGATCTCGATCAATCCGTTATGCCACAGTTGCGTGGAGCCACCCAGGCCGGCGCCAAAATGCGGCTCGGTTCGAGCCGGCAAGCCAACGTCGATAAGGGGATAGCGCGGATCGACCGTTTCAGCTCCCCGTTCAACAATGGTGACGTCGTGCGTTTCCAGCAAGGCGCTGGCCAGCACGCAACCTCCCAGACCGGCGCCCACAATAAGCGCTGAGGGGCGTGTCATGCGAGCATACCCGACTGGTCCAGCCACTGGCGCGTCAGGGCTTTCCCTTTCGAAAAATCGGTTTGCGGCGCCCAGTCGAGCAGCCGCTTCGCTTTGTCATTGGTGAAAAAAATTGGGAAGGTTTCGCGCTCGACCCTGCCCAATGCAGGCCAGGGCGCAACTTCAGGCGTCCAGCCACCGAGCCGCTTCAATTTCATCCGGATCCGTTCGCCCAAGGATGGCGCAGGTGCGGGCGGGTGAGCGGCCCAATACCGCCGTGCTTCGTCGGAAGAAAGATTAATAAATTCGGGTGTGGGCGCAACCATGCATGCAAACTCCTTGATGAACTGCTGCCAAGACAGTTCTTCGTTACCGTTGATAAACATCGCCTCCCCCACCGCGTCCCTGCTAATGAGAGCTTTATCGATTGCCGTGCACAGATCATCAACAAAGACTGCATTACATATGCCTTGGCCCCGGTCGAACAAGCTGACCTTGCCATCGCGCGCCTGCGCAATAATTTGGCGCACGAAGTGGCTGCCAGGTCCGTAGACGATGGTGGGACGCAAAATCACGACTTCCAGATCCCCGCGTCCATGGGCAGCCTTCACGATTTCCTCCTGCTCGGCTTTCGAATCCGAATAGTCATGGTCATAGCGTCCGATTCGGGCTGTATCCTCGCGCGACGCTTCCGGACCGGGCACGGGACCGTGGACCGACATCGTACTGATGTGTACAAAGCGCCGCACACCTTGCTCGATCGAAGTTTCGATCAATCGGCGAGTTGCCAGTACGGCGCGATCGCCATGGGCCAAATGCACCACGGCATCGCAGCCGGCCAGCGCCCGGCGCACCGTGCCTGCATCGAGCAGATCGCCCACTGCAGCTGGCAGCTGGCCCGTGCCCGTTGTCGGGGCAGAAGCTGCTGTTCGCACAAAAGGCAGATAGTTTTGAACGGCGTCCTGACTGAGCCGTTCGCAGAGGCGCTGTCCAATAAAACCGGTGGCGCCCGTGATCAAGCAGCGCGTTGGCCTAGCAGAGTAATGGGGCATGAAATTTGGGCTTGAATTACATCCGTGAAGGGCCGCCGTTATCGCACAAACTCTGCGATTTACATAGTTATTTTACAATGAATGAGATGCACGGAATGCTTCGTTTCGGAAACATCTCGGATCATAACAGTGAAGCGCTGTGCTTGGCCGCGCAACAGAAAATCCGTGCCGCAAGCGTCCTGAGTATTCAGGAGAGCAGAAAAATGTGTTGAGACTGGTGCGGCTGGCGGGGATCGAACCCACGACCCTTGGCTTCGGAGGCCAATACTCTATCCACTGAGCTACAGCCGCGTAGGAGGACTTCTGGAGAGATGCGAAGGATACCGGGTTTCAGTGTGCCCGTCCATGGAAACTGTCGCGCCATAGGCAATTTACGTTCCAAACTGATGCCTTTGAGTCTATAATCGGCCGTTTGGCATGTGTTTGCAATGTTTCAAGCAAACCCGGGCGGTTGGGCAAATTTATAATTTGTTTTAAGGACATTCATGAGCGACGCACATAACGAATCCGCAATCCGTACCCCCAAACAGCTCGTCGCTGTGGTGGCTGGCTTTCTCCTCGTAACGGTTTTCGGCATCATCTTGCTGGTCTCCTTCGTCACCACTGAAAAAGTCACCGGCGCGGGCTCCGACAGCCAGACCGCCAAATCCGTTGATGCACGTCTGCAACCGGTGGCCGACGTCGGCTACACCTTCCGCGACGCCTCCGCGCCCAAAGTATTGCAATCGGGCGAGGCTGTCTTCACCGCTGTCTGCGCCGCCTGCCACGCTACCGGCGCTGCCGGCTCGCCCAAGGTTGGCGACAACGGCGCCTGGTCCGCCCGCATCGGCCAGGGCTACGACACCTTGCTCAAACATGCCATCGAAGGCATCCGCGCCATGCCTGCCAAGGGCGGCAATCCCGATCTGGATGATGTGGAAGTCGCCCGCGCTGTCGTCTATATGACCAACAAGAGCGGCGCCAGCTTCAAGGAGCCAGCCACGCCTGCCCCCTCGGCCACGCCAGCCGCAACGACCACCGCCGCCACCGCCGTGCCAGCGCCAGCTGCTGTGGCCGCGGCCGCCGTGCCTCCTGCAGCCGCACCTGCGCCGACCCCGGTGTCGAATGCGGCAGCCGCCACCGCGCCGGCCACGGAAGCGAAGAACACGGTCGATGCTGGCAAAAAGCTGTATGACGCCGCATGCGTGGCTTGCCACGGCGCCGGCATTGCTGGTGCGCCCAAGTTTGGCGACAAGAGTGCCTGGGGTCCCCGCATTGCGCAAGGCAAGCCTACCCTGTATGAGCACGCCATCAAAGGCTTCCAGGGCAAGGCTGGCGTGATGCCACCGAAGGGCGGTTCCGCCGCATCGGACGATGAAGTCAAGGCAGCCGTCGATTACATGGCCAGCGCCGGCAAGTAAGTCGTCAGGCGAAAGCCCATTAAAGAACCGCTCGTCGAGCGGTTTTTTTTCGTCCTTCTTATCTGGCGGACATAAAAAAACGGCCACCGAAGTGGCCGTTTCCATTTACTCAGACTGCTTACCAGATAATCACACGATCCTTCGGCGCCAGATACATCTTGTCGCCCGGTTT
>JBJMVV010000332.1:0-31000 GCA_045810505.1 Massilia sp. | reverse complement strand
TCGGCTTCGGCGCCGGCCGGGTCGCCCGTGCCGGCCAGCACCTCGGCGATAGCGCGGTGGATGTCCGCTGCGGCCCGCGTTGCCTGCTGCTTGTCCCTGGCGTCGTCCATGGCGGCATGCGCTTGCTGCAGCGACAGGGCCTGGCGCAGGGCGGCGAGAGCCTCGTCCGTACGGCCCTGCTCACCAAGGGCGATGGCGCGCTCCGCGCTGATTGGGTTGTTGCCTGGTGCACTGGCAGGCACGGCTGCTGCAGTGGCATTTCTTTTCGACGCAGGCGGGCCCGCCCGAAGCGTTGCCGGCGCCGGGGCGGGCGGGCTCACGCCGGTGGGCAGGGGCAACCATCGAGCTTGCTGCAGCCACGGCGCCGCCAGGGCGCCGGCGACCAGGCCGGTCGCCAACATGGCGATAGCGAGCAGGATGGGGCTACGGCGCGGCGCCGGCCATTGCGGCGCTGACATCGGCGTTGGCGCGACGGTAGCAGGCGCAGCGTCAACTTCGGGCGCGCTCGCCAGCGTGTCAGTTTGCACCGGCGCAGCGGCAGCCACGGCGGACAGGGCCGCTGCTTCGATCCGCTGCGCAACCGCCTCCAGGTCGAGCGCCAGGGCGTGGGCCGAGGCAAAACGTACGGCCGGGTCGAGCGCCAGCGCCTGCATGACGATGCCATCGAAGTGCTTCTGCAACTGGTCAGCGAGGGCCTCGCCTGGCTCCAGCACGGGATCATCCTGCGGCGCGGCGCCATGCGCGATGGCATCGCGCACCGCCAGCGACGGCGCTTTCACGGAACTTGACGCGGCCGCGCTGATGACGCTGGCGGCGTCGCCGCCGCCATGGGCCCGCCGCCCCGACACCAGGCCGTACAGCACCGCGCCCAGGGAATAAATATCGCTGCCCGCGGACAGGGGCCGGCCGGCCACCTGGTCGGGGCTGGCGTAGGCGGGATCGAGCGGCCAGCCGTCGCCGATCATGCCGACGTCGAGCAGGGTCAGGGAGGCGTCGCCCAGGACCAGCATGTCGGCCGGTTTCAGGTCGCGGTGCACGATCAGGTGCTGGTGCATATAGTGGACGGCGCGGCACACCTGGGCAAACAACAGGGCCCGCTGTGCCAGATCGAGCTGCTGCGCGGCGCAGTACTGGTCGATGGGCGTGCCGGCGCCTCGTCCGACGACGAAATACGGCCGTCCGTCCGGCGTGCTGCCCGCATCGATCGGCACGGGAATGGCCGGATGCTCGAGCGTGGCGAGGCGCGCGCGCAGGCGATCGAACCGGGCGCCGGTCTGGCCCGAGCGCGAAGCCGCCTCGGCCAGGCGCATGGTCGCAGCCGGGCCCGCGCCCTGCTCATCCCGCACCAGCAGGATCAGGTCGGCCCCATTGCGGCCCAGTTCATATTCGACCCGCCAGCGCCCGATCAGTTCCCCGTGACGGGGCAGCACGGGCGGCGCGGGCTTGACTTCGGCCGGCAACTCCAGCGGATCTTCAAGGAACTGGTCCAACTGCTCGATGCGCGAAAGCATGGTGCGCACGTCCTCGAACAGGTTCAGGTCCCCGGCCGTGGCCTGGGCAATGAACTGCTGGCGGTCACCGGCAGGAAGATCAAGGGCGCGGTACAGTACTGCATTGGCGGATTCATGCAGATGGCGGGTCATGGGCTCGTTCATAACAAAAATCAACAATTATTGTTGAAGCGAGTATATTTAGATGCAACGCCGAGCACAACCGTTAATTGCGATGTGGGTCAGCAGCCAGGATGGCCACGCATGGCGAGCAACTCGATCTGCATCAAGGTTTGGTGAGATGTGGAAAACCACAATTGAACGCCTTGGTGGTTTGGGTAATGATGAAAAAATCACCTAATGCGGCATGCCGAGGCTTCCATGAAAAAACCTTTCTATAAAATCCTGTACGTACAGGTCCTGTTCGCCATCATCTGCGGCGTCCTGCTGGGCGTGTTCTATCCGAAACTGGCGACCGACATGAAGCCGCTTGGCGATGGCTTCATCAAGCTCATCAAGATGATCATCGCGCCCGTCATTTTCTGTACCGTCGTCGCCGGTATCGCCGGCATGCAGGACATGAAAAAAGTCGGCAGGGTCGGCGGCAAGGCGCTGCTCTACTTCGAGATCGTCTCCACCTTCGCGCTCGCAATTGGCCTGGTGGTGGCCAATGTCATCAAGCCGGGTGCGGGCTTCAACGCCGATCCCGCCACGCTCGACACCAAGTCCATCGCCGAGTTCACGGCCAAGGCCAAGAACCAGTCGACGGTCGACTTCCTGATGAACATCATCCCGAACACCTTTGTCGATGCCTTTGCCAAGGGCGAGATCCTGCAGGTGCTGCTGATCGCCATCCTGTTCGGCGTGGCCCTGTCGATCCTGGGCGAGCGCGGCAAACCCATTACCAAATTCGTCGACGACCTCTCGCACGTCATCTTCGGCGTGGTGGGTATCGTCATGAAAGTGGCCCCGCTGGGCGCTTTCGGCGCGATGGCGTTCACGATCGGCAAATTCGGCATCGCCTCGCTGCTGCCGCTGGCCAAGCTGATGGGTTCGTTCTATCTGACCTGCGGCCTGTTCGTCGTGTTTGTGCTGGGCGCCATCGGCTGGTACACGGGCTTCTCCATCTTCCGCTTCATTTCCTATATCAAGGAAGAATTGCTGATTGTGCTGGGCACCAGCTCCTCCGAGTCTGCCCTGCCCGCCCTGATGCGCAAGCTTGAAAAGCTGGGCTGCTCGAAGTCCGTGGTGGGCCTGGTCGTGCCAACCGGCTACTCCTTCAACCTCGACGGCACCAATATCTACATGACGATGGCCGCCCTGTTCGTGGCCCAGGCCACCAACACGGAGCTGACCCTGCTGCAGGAACTGACCATTCTCGGCGTGGCCATGCTGACCTCGAAAGGGGCCTCCGGCATCACCGGCGCCGGCTTCATCACCCTGGCCGCGACCCTGGCGGTGGTGCCGACCATTCCCGTGGCGGGCATGGCCTTGATTCTCGGTATCGACCGCTTCATGAGCGAGTGCCGCGCGCTGACCAATTTCGTCGGCAACGGCGTGGCGACCATCGTCGTGTCCAAGTGGGAAAATGAACTCGACCACGATCGCCTGGCCGCCGAACTGAAGCATCCGAGCCACCTGGAAGAGGACCGCGAACTGTTCCCCGTGCGCGAAGCGGCGTAAGATTTCTTCGCTCAAAAAAACGCCGGGACTGGCTTGTCAGTGCCGGCGTTTTTTATTTCAAGGTCGCCTCATTTGAAGCGGTAGATCACATCCACCGACTGCGACAGCTTCATCGGCACGATCATCAGCAAGCCTTCCCGATCGGGATCGGCCTTGACCGGATTGCGGTAGAAGGCTGGCTGCGCCCCGCCCAGGCCGACGGCCCGCGTCACATTCTTCAGGTCCCCCGTCGATACCGCGCTGGCCTGCCCCAGCTTGCGGCCCACCCCGCTGGCAATGGCTTCGGCCTTGCGGCGGGCGTTGCTCAGGGCCTGGGCGGTCAACTCCGCCTCGATCTGCTCGCGCCGGCTGGTATCAAAGCCGATCATGAAGCCGTCGAGGTCCGGCATGACGATCAGCGCGCCCACCAGCGCCTGCCATTTCGACAGGTCCTTGACCTTGATGTGCACGCCAGCCTTGAGGTCGTAGGCAGTCATGCCCGGCTCGCCCTTGCGTATTTCGCGCCGGACGTCGCGGATGTCGATATCGTCCACCGGCAATTGCGCCTGCACCAGCACCTCGCGAATCTGCCGGAGGCGCGCGTCGATGGCCTGGCGCGCTGCCGCCGGGTCGGCATTGAACACCACCACTTCGAAATCAATTTCCCCCAGGTCTGGCGCGGCATAGGTGAAACCGGTGCCGCCCGTGTGGATGAAAGCATAGTCGGGAAACTCGGCCGCGACGGCCTGGACGGGCGAAAAAACCGCCAGGGTCAGGGCTGCGGCAAGGGTAAGGCGCTTGAACATGAACGCTCCGGGACAAAGGTTGAAATAATCTAGACAAGACTGTCTATGCTAGGTTCAAGGGACAATTTGCGCAAGCATCAACCCTTAAAGAAATATGTAGACATCGTTGTCTAGATGATCTACCCTGTGCCGGATTGAGGAGAAAAGCATGGCAACTGTTCCCAAACCCACCGCCGCTGAACTGGACCTGCTGCAAACCCTGTGGCCGCTGGGCGCCGCCACCGCGCGCCAGGTGCACGAAGCCATCCAGGCCGAGCGCCCCGACGTGACTTACGCCACCGTGCTGCGCCTGATGCAGATCATGCACGGCAAGGGCCTGTTGATCCGCGACGAGAGCCAGCGCTCCCACGTGTACGCGCCGGCCCAGGCGCAGGACGCGCTGCAGACGAATTTATTAAAAGACCTGGTGCAGAAAGCCTTTGCCGGCTCGGCCAAGGCGCTGGTGCTGGCGGCGCTGCGCAGCGGTATCAGCAAGAAGGAAAGAGCGGAGATCGAAGCCCTGCTCAAGGAAAGCAAGGAAGGAGACCAGCCATGAGCTTGCACCTTGTAATCACCCAACTGGGCTGGACCCTGCTGCATTTCCTCTGGCAAGGCGCGCTCATCGCCGGCGGCGCCGCGCTGGGACTGATGGCGCTGCGTCATGCGCGTCCGCAGGCGCGCTACCTCCTGTTCTGTACGGCCCTGTTTGCCTGCGCCGCCTGGCCGGCGGCCAGCCTGATGCTGCGGCTGGCCGATTCTGGCGCAGTATCCGGCGCCATGTTCAGGGGCGAGCCAGGCCTCGCGGCAAACGCAGGCGGAGCGCACGGCGCCCTCCCCCTCGCCTGGCTGCACGCCCACATGGACGCGCTGGTGGTGGCCTGGGCGGCCTGCGCCGGCGCACTGTCGCTGCGCATGAGCCTGGGTTTGTGGTGGATTGCCCGCGCTGCCCGCCTGCAGGCGGCCAACGCCGCGTGGCAAGAGAAAGTCGATGCGCTGGCCGAGCGCCTGGGCATCGGCCGCAAGGTGCGCCTGCGCATCGTCGACAGCCTGGCCAGCCCCCTCACGGCCGGTTGCTGGCGCCCTGTCGTGCTGCTGCCCGCCTCCCTGCTGACGGGGATGCCGGCCGAACTGATCGAAGCCCTGCTGGCCCACGAGCTCGGCCACATCAAGCGCTGGGATTATCTCGTCAACCTCTGCCAGAACATCGTGGAAACCCTGCTGTTCTACCACCCTGCCGTGTGGTGGCTGTCCGGGCGGATCCGCATCGAACGTGAGCGCATTGCCGACGACCTGGCGGCTCACCACGTGGGCCAGCGCCGGCTGGCGCTGGCCCTGTCCGAACTGGAAAAACACCAGTTTTCGTCGCATCACCTGGCGCTTGCCGCCAATGGAGGAGATTTGATGTCACGCATTACCCGCCTGCTGCGTCCCGAAGTGCGCCATACCAGCTGGAAAGCTGCCGCCCCTGTCATGCTGCTGGCAGGGCTGTTCGTGGCCGGCTGCGCGCAACTGTCCGGCCCGGCCACCCCCGTGCATGAGCCCGTGCATACCCGCGCCATGGCCGACTTCAAGAGTTGCAGCAAACCCTTGTGGCCAAAGCAATCGCTGCGCGATGAAAACACCGGCACCGTCCTGCTGGGATTTCTGGTCGATGAACATGGCAAGGTGCTTGATTCGACCGTCAAGAAATCCAGCGGTTTCGCGCCGCTCGATGAGGCCGCCCGGACCGGCATCAGCAAATGCAGCTTCAAGCCCGCCACCCTGGACGGCAAGCCCGTGCAGGAGTGGATGCAGATGCAGTACATCTGGACTCTAACGTAAATTTTTTTGACGTAAAAAAAGCTGGCGGTATCAAGCCGCCAGCTTTTTCATGAAGTGCTGAAACTTACACGGCGGAGACGTCGATCTCCGCTTCGGTCTTCTCGACCACTTCCTGCTTGGTCACGCCAGGCGCCAGTTCAATCAGCTTCAGGCCCTGGTCCGACACCTCGATCACACCGAGGTCGGTGATGATGAGGTCGACCACGCGCACGCCCGTCATCGGGAGATTGCATTGCTTGAGGATCTTCGGCGAGGTGCTGCCGTCTTTCGCGGTGGCCACGTGCTCCATCACGACGACCACGCGCTTGACGCCGGCCACCAGGTCCATTGCGCCGCCCATGCCCTTGACCATCTTGCCAGGGATCATCCAGTTGGCCAGATCACCGTACTGCGAGACCTGCATGGCGCCGAGAATGGCCAGGTTGATCTTGCCGCCGCGGATCATGCCGAAGGAATCGGCCGAGCTGAAGTAGGCCGAACCGGGTAGCGCCGTCACGGTCTGCTTGCCGGCATTGATGACGTCGGCATCGACTTCATCGTCCGTCGGGAAGGGGCCGATACCAAGCAAACCGTTTTCCGATTGCAGGTAGACCTCGATATCGTTGGGCACATAGTTGGCCACCAGGGTGGGCAAACCAATGCCGAGGTTCACATAAAATCCGTCTTGCAATTCCTTGGCTGCGCGGGCAGCCATTTCGTCACGAGTCCATGCCATAGTAGTCTCCGTATTTTTTTAGTTGGCGCGCACGGTGCGCTGTTCGATGCGCTTTTCCGGGTGGGCATTGACGACGATGCGGTGCACGAAGATGCCGGCCAGGTGGACGTGGTCAGGATCGATCTCGCCAATTTCCAGCAGTTCTTCCACTTCGACGACGGTGATCTTGCCGGCCATGGCGACGTTGGGGTTGAAGTTGCGGGCCGTTTTGCGGAACACCAGGTTGCCCGAACGGTCGGCCTTCCAGGCTTTGACGAGCGACACGTCCGACACCAGGCTCTCTTCAAGGATGTGGTCTTCGCCATTGTATTGGCGCACGTCCTTGCCTTCGGCGACGATCGTGCCCACGCCGGTCTTGGTGTAGAAGGCCGGGATGCCGGCACCGCCGGCGCGCAGTTTTTCGGCCAGGGTGCCTTGCGGCGTGAATTCAATTTCCAGTTCGCCAGCCAGGTACTGGCGGGCAAACTCCTTGTTTTCGCCCACGTAGGACGCAATCATTTTCTTGATCTGCCGGGTTTGCAGCAGCAGGCCGAGGCCCGCGTCATCAATGCCTGCATTATTCGACACGGCGGTCAGATTTTTGACGCCGGAATCGCGCAGGGCGACGATCAGCGCTTCAGGAATGCCGCACAGGCCGAAGCCGCCGACGGCAATGGTCTGACCATCCTTGACAATGCCGGACAACGCCGCTGCGGCGTCTGGATATACTTTGTTCATACTCGTCCCTTTTATAGTGTTAGCCCGACTCGACGGCGAGGCGTTCTTTTGTGACCACCAGAGTAGCTTCTCAGCATAAAATACAGCCGTTAAAAGCACAATACCGTAGAACTACCGGTTGATCCAACCAGCAAGGCCTCTTCTTTGCAAGCGCAAAAACCCTCATACGCCCTCGATTACGAGACCATTTTCCAGCATGCCCCGGTGGGGATGTGCATCTCCGTCGACCGTGTGATCCAGTCCGCCAACGAGGCCCTGGCGTCGATGTTCGGCTATCAACTGGCCGCCCTGGCCGGCCAGTCCTTCCTGGTGCTCTATCCCACCATGGATGAATTTATCCGCACCGGCGCGCGTATCATCCCTATCATGAATGCCAGGGGCCGCTACTCGGACGAGCGCATCATGCGGCGCGCCGATGGCGAACTGTTCTGGTGTCACGTCAGCGGGCGCGCCCTCGATTCGCGCGAGCCGCTGGGCGCCGGCGTGTGGACCTTTGAAGACCTCAGCGAAAAGCGCCCCGTCACGGCCGAACTGACCCCGCGCGAACGGGAAATTGCCGCCCTGCTGGTGGAGGGCAAGACCAGCAAGGTGATCGCACGGGAAACCGACCTGAGCCCGCGCACGGTGGAAATGCACCGCGCCAAGTTGATGCGGAAATTTTCGGCGTCAACATCGTCGGAACTGGTGCACAAACTCGTTGGCGCCTGATACACCGGTGAAGGCGCTTACTGCGCCGTCATCCCGTCATCGGCCGTAATAATCGCCCCATTAATAAAATGCGATTCCTCGGCCGCCAATAAGAGCAGCAAACCATCGAGATCTTCCGGTTTGCCCGCGCGTTTGCGGGGCAGCATGCCGATCAGCTTTTTGCCCTGCTCCGTGTCGAAATAATCCTCGTTGATTTCGGTCGAGATATAACCGGGGCAAATCGCGTTGACGTTGATATTGTGCTTGCCCCATTCGACCGCCATGGCCTTGGTCATCTGCACCACCCCGGCCTTGCTCATGCAGTAGACGCCAATCTGCGGCAATACGCGCAGACCGGCCACGGAAGCGATATTGATGATGCGGTGCTGTTTCTTGGGATCGCCCTTGGCGCGCGCGATCATGCGCTTGGCGGCCTGCTGGGCCACGAAAAAAGCGCCGCGCAGATTGGTGTCCATCACGTAGGCATAGTCTTCTTCGGTCACGTCGACCAGGCGCTGGGTGGTCGAGACGCCGGAATTGTTGACGAGGATGTCGATCGGACCCGCTTCCGTTTCGGCGTGGGCGATGGCGCTCTTGATGCTGGCCAGGTCGGTCACATCGAGCGCCACCACGTGGGCCGCGCCGCCATCGGCCTCGATCTCGGCACGCAGTTCTTTTAAACGGTCGGTACGGCGCGAGGCCAGCACCACCTGGGCGCCCGCGCCCGCGAGGGCCTTGGCAAAACGCGCACCGAGGCCGCTCGACGCCCCCGTGATCAACGCAATCTTTCCCTCGAAATTGACTTCAATGCCCACGTCTGCTCCTGTTGTGCCAACAAAGCGTAATCATTACACAAATTACATGGTTTAGACTTGCCGCCCTAATAAACCCCGTAAAATGCAGCACGCCGTTGCAATCGACGCAAAAAAGCCGCACACTCGTGCTTAAATTTTTCACTGCCTATAAAAATCATGACAGAGCCAAGCAATATTCTCGAACAGTATGGTCCTCGCGAAGCGTTGGAATATGACGTCGTCTTCGTCGGCGGCGGTCCGGCCGGCCTGGCCGCCGCGATTCGCATCAAGCAACTGTCGAATGAACAAGGCAAGGAAGTCTCCGTTGTCGTGCTGGAAAAAGGCAGCGAAGTGGGCGCCCATATCCTGTCCGGCGCCGTGATGGACCCGCGCGCCCTGACCGAACTGATCCCGAACTGGAAAGAGCTGGGCGCGCCCTTGAACACCGCCGTCACGGAAGACCGCATCCTGTTCCTGACCGAAACCAAGGCTTACCAGACCCCGGGCTTCATGGTCCCCGCCTGTTTTGAAAACCACGGCAACTACGTCATTTCGTTGGCCAATGTGGTGCGCTGGCTGGGCCAGCAGGCCGAGAGCCTGGGCGTGGAAGTGTTTCCTGGCTTCCCCGCCGCGGAAATCCTCTACAACGAGGACGGCTCCGTCAAGGGCGTCGCCACCGGCAATATGGGCGTCAAGCGCGACGGGCAGCCCGGCGCCGACTTCCAGCTTGGCATGGAATTGCACGCCAAATACACCCTGTTCGCGGAAGGCTCGCGCGGCCACCTGGGCAAGCAGTTAATGGTCAAATACGACCTCAATGCCGGCAAGGATCCCCAGTCCTACGGCATCGGCATCAAGGAACTGTGGGAAATCGATCCGGCCAAGCACAAGCCTGGCCTGGTCATCCACACCACCGGCTGGCCGCTGGCCAACGATACCTATGGCGGCTCCTTCCTGTATCACCTGGAAAACAATCAGGTGGCGGTGGGCTACGTGGTCGGCCTGGCTTACCAGAATCCCTTCCTGTCGCCCTACGAAGAATTCCAGCGCTACAAGACCCACCCGGAAATCCGCAGCTTTTTCGAAGGCGCCAAACGCATTTCCTATGGCGCGCGCGCCATTACGGCGGGCGGCCTGCAGTCGCTGCCAAAACTGGTCTTCCCGGGCGGCGCCCTGATCGGCTGTGACGCGGGTTTCCTCAACATGAGCCGCATCAAGGGCAGCCACGCCGCCATCAAGACCGGCATGCTCGCGGCCGACGCCGCGTTTGCCGCGCTGGGCGAAAACCGCCAGCACGACGAACTGGCCGCCTTCCCCGCCGCCTTTGAAACTTCCTGGCTGAAGGAAGAACTACACGTGGCCCGCAACGTCAAGCCCTGGCTCTCAAAAGGCCTGGTGCTCGGCTCCATCATGACCGGCATCGACCAGATGGTGTTCCGCGGCAAGGCGCCCTGGACACTTCACCACGCCCACGCCGACCACGAATGCCTGAAACCGGCCGCCAATTACAAGCCCATCGTCTACCCGAAGCCGGATGGCAAGCTGACCTTCGACCGTTTGTCGTCGGTGTTCATTTCCAACACCAACCACGCCGAAGACCAGCCGATTCACCTGACCCTGAAGAATCCGGATGTGCCGGTGAAGGTGAATCTGTCGGTGTATGCGGGGCCAGAGACGCGCTACTGCCCGGCGGGGGTGTATGAGTATGTGGCAACCGACGATGGCAAGGAACGTCTGCAGATCAATGCGCAGAATTGTGTGCATTGCAAGACCTGTGACATCAAGGATCCGACCCAAAACATCGTGTGGGTCACTCCCGAGGGCGGTGGCGGGCCTAACTATCCTGGAATGTAGCAAACGCAAGTAGGTTCGCAAAAAAAGGGACAGGCACCTGCGGCGGCAGTCCCCCTGTTAATTGCGCCGTCGAGAGGCGTGCAGCAGGGGGGACAGGCACCTGCGGCGCCAGTCCCCGTTTTTTGACTCAGTGCGCTACGTGATGCCCTCGATTGAGTCGCGTTTCCAACCGCCGCTGCAGCGCTTCGAACGCCAGGCTCATGCACCAGTAAATAACGGCAGCAGCCAGATACAGCGGCAGCGGCCTGAACGTGGTGGCAATCACTTCCCTGGTCGTCAGCATCAATTCCGTCATGGTAATCACGGACACCAGCGAGGTGTCCTTGATCAGGCTGATGAGGGTGTTGCTCATCGACGGAACCGCCACGCGCAGGGCCTGGGGCAGGATGATGTGCGAGAGGGTTTGCCAGTAGCCCAGGCCCAGGCTGAAACTGGCGCGCCATTGGCCGGGGTTGATGCTGTCGATGGCGCCGCGCAGGCTTTCCGACAGGTAGGCGCCGGCGTTGAGAGACAGGGCCAGCACGCCCGCCGTGACGGGGGTAAATTCAATCCCGATACTGGGCAGGCCGTAATAGATGACGAAGATCTGTACGAGCAGGGGCGTGCCGCGCATCACGCTCACGTACAGCGCGGCGGGCCAGCGCAGCACGGCGTGGCGCGACATGCGCAGCAGGGCGACCGGGAAACCCAGCACCAGGCCGCCCACCATCGAGGCGATGGCGAACATCAGGGTGTAGCCAGCGCCGGTGAGCATCACCGGCGCGGCATCTTTCAGCAGGGCGAACAGGTCCAGGTTCAGGTCCATGAGGCGCGCGGCTTACGGCGCCGCGGCGCGGCTGACGTCGGTGCCGAACCATTTCACCGAGATGGCTTTCAGGCTGCCGTCAGCGGCGGCGTCGAGCAGGGCCTTGTCGATGGCGGCTTTGAACTGGGGATTGCCCTTGGCGAAAGGAATGCCCATCTGCTCGACCTTGCCCACCCGCGCGCCGGCCTTGATGGGCAGCGCCGAATTTTTCAGGAGATAGGCCACCATCAGGCTGTCGTTGAGCGCGGCGTCGACCCGGCCCGTGGCCAGGTCCTGCAGATTTTCGGGCGCAGCCGGGTAGCTCTTGAGGGTGATGCCGGGCACGGCCTTCGCCTGCTGCTCGAAGATGCTGCCCTGCCCCACACCCAGCTTCTTGCCCTTGAGCGCTTCCAGGCTGGCGTAGGTGGCCGTCTCGTTCTTGCGCACGATCAGCTGCGGGCTCGAGTAGGTGTAAGGCGCGGAAAAATCAAAGGCTTCGAGGCGTTTGGGCGTGATGCCCACCTGGCTGACGATGACATCGTATTTGCCGGCGGCCAGGCCCGCCAGGATGGCCGACCACTCGGTGGCGACGAACTCGGGCTTGAGACCAAGCTTGCTCGCGATCAGGCGGGCGACGTCGGCGTCGTAGCCGCTCAGCTGGCCGGTTTTCTGGTCCTTGAAATTGAATGGCGGATAGGTGCCCTCCATCGCGATGCGCAGGGTGCCCCGCTGCTTGACGGTGGCCAGCAGATCAGCCGCACTGGCCGCGCCGGCGTGCAGGACGCCGCCTGCCAGAAATAGGGCGTTGAGGGCGATCAGGGTGGCGGGAAAAAGGCGGCGAACGGGGGCGAAACGCTCTGGTGGCATGCGCAATCCAATACAGTAACGATAAAAAAAGCCAGAAAACTCAGGCGGCCATCTTGCGATTGCGGGAACCAAACTTGTGCCCGACGATCAAAGTGGTGTGGGCGACCAGGGAGGACAGGCCCAGGATCAACTGTACCAGCTTATCCTCGGGCAATACCCATAGCTGGCCGGCGGGCGGCTCGGCGCCGGTCGCGGCAGTCAACAGGGGCGCCACCCAGGCCGCGTCGGGCGCCACGTCAAGAAAAATGGCGTCGCCCGTCGTCTGCATATAAATGTCGCCACCCACGGCAAGGCTGAAGCAGACGCCGTAGCCCGTTTCCTTGGGGTCGATGTTTTCAAGCAGGCTCTGGTTATGCTCGGCGATCCACAGTTCCACATCCTGGGGCGTTTCCAGCATGGTCCAGGGAACGGGGCGGAAACGGGGCTTGGGATCGGGTGCGGACTCCGGCGTGGCGGCGCCGGCGGTGCTGCTGTCGTCAGCCGTAGAGTCGCTTTGCGACTCACTGGGCGTGGGTAGGTCGAAACGTGAATGCATGGTGATCTCATCTAGCGCAGAACGCATGCCGGCCACCTGCGCGAAATCAATGACCGACGGCGCGTATGCTACGGCATTTCCCGCTTTCCAGCCATGCCCGCCCCCGCGCACGGGCGCGCGCGCCGGCCTGCAAGCGGAATGCCGGCGCTTTCAATGAATCAGCAAGCAGTTTTCAGGAGGACTTATGGCATCTGACGAACACAAAATCGGCGGCCGCAAGACGCATCTGCCGACCGGCTATGTCTCGGAATTCGAGCAATTTCTCAATCAGTTCAAGGCGGCCCATCCAGAGGTGGACGAGGACCAGCAGCACGGCCTCTCGATCTGGTGGAGCGGGGGAAATAACGGCGTGGAAACGGGTAACCAGGACGTGCGCCACAAGGACACGATTCCCGTGAAAGGCTACAAATACAGCTAGGCGCGCCGCAGCAGCGCCGTGCATGCAGGCACGGCGCACTGCGTTTTTGTCCTGCATTATTGCCCTGCGCTTTGCCCTTGCTAATGCCGGCGGCTTGCCATGCGCGAGGTCAGGTAGATGCCATACAGGGCTGCCAGCCCCACCATCACGTAGACCACCCTGGCGGTCGGCGTGCCCACGCCGAACAGGGTGGCGACGACATCGACGCCGAACAAGCCCACCGACGCCCAGTTGAGGCCACCGATGATCATCAGGGCCATGGCCAGATAGTCGATAAACGACAAACCCGCCTTGTGGGTGGCGTGGGTCGCATCCTGGCGGCGTTCCGGAATATGACGCCTGTCGTTCGCGGGGATATTCATCGTTGCCATCGTAAGCTCCTTGTATCAGCTGGTTGAACTCGGCGCGCACTACCACGCGCCGCAGCCGGCCAGACTGCCGGCAAAGCTGTTGGACAGCCAGCGCGGCGAAGAGTTTATGGCAGCGACAAAAAACTCCTGAGGCCTGCACGAGTTGAGAAAATCAACCCTTCCAGGTGCGCTTCAAGCCTGTATCGGCATGTATCCAGCCGCCCTTCGGCCCCGCCCGGTAATAGAAGCCCACCCCGCCCTGGCGGAAACTGCGCACCAGGCCGCCCAGCACTTCGGCGTTCAGATTGGCGATGCGGATGTCGGCCGCCTTGCCTTCGATATGCAGGGACTGGCGCGCGGCCGGTACGCCCTGCTCGATCAGCCGGGTATTCGACTTGGCGGTGCGGTAGCCCGACAGGATCTCCAGCGGCTGATCGATGCCGTAGCGGGCCACGAAGGCCTGGGTGCCCCACAGCGTTTCAAACAGCTTGGGGTCGATCGGCGCGGTTTCCTTGCCATTGACGTCGCGCATGATGTGGCACAGTTCCTGGTAGGCCGCGTCGATCACTTCGCCGTCCTTCCAGTACAGCACATTGGCCCGCTCGCCGCTCTGGGGACGGATCACGGACAGGGTGCGGGGCTTGAGCCAGAAATCCATGTCGAGCGCCTGGGCATCGAAAATGTCTGGTGGCGGGTCGAGTTCGGTGGACGGCGCGGGGGCGGCCGATGGGGCGCGTGGCGCCGCGCCCTGGACTCGGCTGGCAACAGCGCCGTGGCCCGCCTTGCCGCCATTGCTGGCGTGCGCGCAGCCGATCAGGGGAGTGGCGAGGGCGCCCAGGGCGGTAAGGGACAGGCCCTGGTGTAGAAAATCTCTGCGGGAAGGCATGGGTCAACGATGCGGAACGGATGAGGCGCTTACTATAGCGTAAGCGTTTGCTCTCACGCATCGATTTTCCGACTGTGCGCGACCTGCTGTGGTTTTACCGCGTATTACAAGGTATTGGCAAGGTATTCAGGCGGCGTTACAGGCGCAGTAACGCTTCGGTGCAGTCTGCGTCGCATCCATATGCTTCCACAGCAAATCGCACTCGACCCCGTAACAGGTCTTTTCCTTGCCAGCATCGAGGTAGCCGTAGCGGGCATAGAAACCGCGGCTGTTGGTGGTGCCGTGGATGCGCACCGTGCTCACGCCCCAGCTGCGGGCCTGGGCTTCGGCGGCGTCGAGCAGGGCCTTGCCCACGCCCTGTCTTTGCGCCGCAGGCAAGACGTGACAGAGCGCCAGTTTGCCGGCCTGGTTGATCAGGGCGACGCCAACGATCTGGTCCGCCACTTGCGCCACCAGCATCTGGTTGGCGGGGGCGGCAATCCAGGCCGCAACCTGGGCCGGGTGCTTGTTGCCCAGCCAGGCGTCGAGAATGGCCTGGTCATGATGGTGGTCGTCGGCGCAGGTTTCCAGGATGGCCAGGCGCAGCACGGCGCACACGGCGTCGGCATCGGCAATGGTGGCAGCGCGGGTCGTAATACCGGTTTTCATGAACAATGCATAATGAGCTGGAGTAAAAAGTATTGCGATCTACCAAGGCAATACATCAGACGGGACTATACACGGAAGCTTCGCGCGCTGCTGTACGGTGGCGCACTCTGCCGACCGGGTGCGGCGCCCATGCAACGCGCCATCGACCGCGCTTAAGCATATGACAAAAATGTCCTTTCGCGCGCTTGCAGTATTGACGACCATAAGCATGTACACTTTAATCACCATCATCAGAAAAACCACCGCCATGACAGCTTCCACCTCGTCCACCCGCCGCCTTCTGCTTGCCCTCACCATCGGCGCCCTCGCCCTGCCGATCGCCGCCCGCGCCGCCGATACCGAGTTGCTCAACGTCTCCTACGACGTCGCCCGCGAGCTTTACAAGGACATCAATCCCGTCTTCATCGCCGACTGGAAACAGAAAACGGGCGAGACCCTGGTCATCAAGCAATCCCATGGCGGCTCCAGCAAGCAGGCGCGCGCCGTGGCCGATGGCCTCGAGGCGTCCGTGGTGACGATGAACCAGGCCAATGACATCGACATGCTGGCCGACCGCGGCCTGGTGGCCAAAGACTGGGCCAAAAAATTCCCCGACAACGCGGCGCCCTACTACTCCACCATGGTGTTCCTGGTCCGCAAAGGGAACCCGAAGCAGATCAAGAATTGGGATGATCTGGCCAAGCCGGACGTCAAGGTCGTCATTCCCAATCCCAAGACCGCCGGCAACGGGCGCTACACCTACCTGGCCGCCTGGGGTTCCGTGCTGAAAAAAGGCGGCAATGAAGCGCAGGCGCGCGAACTGGTCTCGCGCATCTTCAAGAACGTCCCCGTGCTCGACGGCGGCGGCCGTGCGGCCACCACCACCTTCACGCAGCGCCAGATCGGCGACGCCCTGGTCACGTTTGAAAACGAAGTGCAACTGGTGCGCGCCGAGTTCGGCGACAACTTCGAGGTGGTCTACCCCAGCACCTCGATCCTGGCCGAGTCGCCCGTCGCCGTCGTCGACAAGGTCGTCGACAAGCGCAATGTGCGAAAGCAGGCCACCGCCTACCTGAACTTCCTGTATTCGGACGCGGGCCAGGAAATTGGCGCCAAGCACTTCATGCGGGTGCGCTCGGCGGCCGTTGCTAAAAAGTACGCGGCGAACTACAAGCCCATCACCCTGTTCACCGTCGATGAACTGTTTGGCGGCTGGAAGGCGGCGCAGAAGAAGCACTTCGATGACGGCGGCGAATTCGACAAGATTTACACAGCCAAATAATCGCAGGGGGTGGCGATTGCGCTAACGGTATTGTCTGTTTCAAAAGGCTCTGCAACAACGCAGGGCCTTTTTTGTTGAAAACTTACACGCTGTAGCAGCTTTTGCCTTGTGCGGCGTAGACATTGCCCAATATGAATGCTATCTTCGCGGCTAAATGTTGTTGCTCCAGATCCAATTTATTTAAGCATCCTCCGCGCCCCGTTTCACATTGACCGTCGGCGCCCGATCTTGCACCGCCCCATTACATCGCCCACATGAAAAAATTGTTCGCCACCCTTGCGCTGTCGATCGCCGCAGGCTCCGCGCTTGCCGGACCGTTCGGTTCGCAGTCGGTGCTGGTCGTCGAAGACGAAACCGGCAAAGTCCTGATTGAAAAAAATGCCACCGACGTGGTGCCGATCGCCTCGCTGACCAAGTTGATGACGGCCATGGTCGTGCTCGACCAGAAACCGGACATGGACGCCCCCATCGAGATCGACAAGGTCGATGTCGACATGCTCAAGCACAGCACCTCGCGCGTGCCCGTGGGCGCCAACATCGCCCGCCGCGATGTGCTGCAACTGGCCCTGATGTCGTCGGATAACCGCGCCGCCGCATCACTGGCCCGTACCTATCCGGGTGGCGTCGAGGCCTTCAAGGCCGCCGTGAAAGCGAAAATCGCCGCGCTCGGCATGACCCAGACCACCATTGAAGAGCCCACCGGCCTGTCGCCGAACAACAAGTCGACTGCGGCCGACCTGGTCAAGATGGCGCGCGCCGCCTCGACCTACCCCGAGATAACCCGCATCACCACCGATGCGAAAGACATCATCAACATCAACGGCCGCGGCGTCGAGTACCACAACACCAACCGTTTTGTCGGCGCCAAGGGCTGGGACATCGGCCTGTCGAAAACCGGCTACACCCAGGAAGCGGGCCGCTGCCTGATCATGCGCATCAAGGCGGCCGGCAAGAACGCCACCCTGGTGCTGCTCAACGCGGGCGCTTCGTCCACGCGCGCCTTCGACGCCCTGTCGATCCGCCGCCTGATGGGTGCCAGTGACGATGCCCGCGTCGCCCGTGCCGACGGCGGCGCCGTCAAGGTCTCGCTGCGTTCGCGCGGCGCCAAGCATGGCCGGCAGCGCCATCGCCGCGCCTGATTGCATCAGCCCATAAGCGTTTTTAACAAGCGTTTTTAACTGCGCGCCAGCATCGCCTTCAGGCCGCTGGCGCGGCGCGTCTTGCGCGCAATCGCCTCCGCCAGCACACCCGCCACCGGCGTGACCAGGGTAAAGCGCTCGCGCGCCCGCGTGATTCCCGTGTAGACCAGTTCCCGCGCCAGCATCGCGCCGCCCGCCTTGGGCAGCACCATCACCGTGTGCGCAAACTCCGAGCCCTGCGACTTGTGCACAGTCATGGCGAACGCCGTCTCGACGTGGCGCAGGCGGGTCGCCAGCACGCTGCGTACCTGCTCGCCTTCGAGGAAGTACACCCGCAGCGACCCCGCCCGCACAGGGTCGATCAGCGCCACGCCGATGTCGCCGTTGTAGACGCCGGTGCCGTAGTCGTTCCTGGTCACCATCACCGGCCGGCCCGCATACCATTCGCCGCCCCGGCGCAGCAGGCGCGCCGCGTCCAGGCGCTGCTCGATCGCCTCGTTCAAGCCCGCCACGCCCCACTCGCCTTCGCGCACGGCGCATAGCAGGCGGAATTGTTCAAACGCGCGCAGCACCGCCAGCGGCCCGGCCCCGGCCACCACCAGCGCCAGGTAAGCGCGATAACCTTCCACCGCCAGTTCCAGCAACTGTTTGACCTGGGCCTGTTCCAGCCAGGCCACCGGCCCGCCCGCGCGCAGCACCGCTTCGGCCTGCGCCACCTCGCCATGATTGACGGCTGTCGCCAGCGCGCCGATCGGGCCACTGAACCGGCGGCTCTCGCGCAGCATCACGGTCTGCTGGGCCAGCGCACCGGCGTCCCCCAGAAAGCGCTCGGGCAGCACGGCGCCGGCGGCGGCCAGCGCGTAGCCGGCAGTGGCGCCATCGTAGCCGCCTTGTTCGGCGTGCTCGCACAGGTCACCCAGCACGGCGCCCGCCTCCACCGAGGACAACTGGTCCTTGTCGCCCAACAGCACCAGGGTCGCGCCAGCAGGCAGCGCATCCAGCAGCGCCGCCATCATCTCCAGGTGCACCATTGACGCTTCATCGACGATCAGCACATCGACTTCGAGCGGATTGGCGCGGTGGTGGGCAAACAGGCGGGTGTCGGGACGCGCGCCCAGGAGGCTGTGCAGGGTGCGCGCCGGACCAATCCGCGCGGTCTTTTCCTGCAGGTCCAAATCAGCCGCGGCGCCATCCATGCGCCCGGCCAGGTCCTGCAGCGCCTTGTCGATCGACTGCTTCAGGCGCGCGGCGGCCTTGCCGGTGGGGGCGGCCAGCGCAATGCGCAGGGGCGTGGCGCCGCTGCTGGCAAACAGCAGCGCCAGCAGGCGCGCCACCGTGTAGGTCTTGCCCGTGCCGGGACCGCCGGTGATGATGGCGACATCGCCGCGCAGGGCGATGGCGCAGGCCAGGCGCTGCCAGTCGGGGCCTGCCGCCCCACCAGAGTTGCCGGGGCCGTCGAACAGCACGCCCAGCCAGCGCTGCACCAGGCTGGCGTCGACCTCGCGCCGACTGCTGGCGCGCGCGCCGATGGCGCCGGCGACGATGGTCTCATCGCGCCAGTAGCGCCGCAGGTAGAGCCGCTCGCCATCGAGCACCAGCGGCTGGTCGTAATCGAATTCGTCCGCCTGCCACACCTGGCCGGCGGCGCCGAGCGCAGCGCGCCAGGCCTTCGCGGTTTTCGGCAGCGGCGCGCAGCTTGCCGCCAGCGGCTCCCACTCCGCCGGGGTCCAGCCCATCAGGGTGCAGGGATCGCGCGCCAGTTCGTCGAGCATCAGGCAGCTGTGGCCCCGCCCTTCCAGTTCGGACAGCAGGGCGCAGGCCAGCAGCAGGGGCGCGCCGTGGCCAGGTCCCGCGCCATCGTCGATCGAGGCGATGAAGCGGGCGAACACACCCGACAGGCGGCGCAATTCCCCCGCCTCGGTCAGCGCGGCCAGTTGCTGCCACAGTTCTTCGTAGCTGGCCGTCATGGGAATGCCTCCATTGCGCCGGCGCCAAACAGCGCGTCAAGGCCATCGAGCAGCGCCAGATCGGGCGCGATCTGGAAGCAGCCGTGGGTGCTGCCGTTGGCGACCCCGCGCAGGAATAAAAAGATGGCGCCGCCAAGCTGGCGGGCCGGATCGTAAGCCGCGCCCAGCCGGCTTTTCAGGAGCCGGTGCAAAGCGAGCATGTAGATGGCGCCCTGGATGTCGTAGCGGTGCGCCGCCATCCCCACCGCCATGGCGGCGCGGTGATAGGCCGCGTCGTTCGGTCCCAGTGCATTCGATTTGTAGTCCAGCACCCAGAAGCGCCCTTCGTGTTCGAACACCAGGTCGGCGAAACCCTTCAACATGCCATGCAACTGGCGCTGGGGCAGCGCCGGGTAGCTTACGCCATCGAGCAGGTGCTGGCCGCACAGGCGGTCGAGCGCGCCGGCGTCGAGGTGCTCGCTCGGGAACCAGAATTCCATCTCCGGCAGCAGGGTTGCGCCCTGCTTTGATAGTTGCGCCAGCGAGGCCTGCAGGGGCGGCAAGGCGGTGCTGGCCACCATGCGCAGCCAGGCGATGACGTCCGCTTCGCGCTTGCCCCAGCCGGCCCGCTGGCAGCGCGCTGCCAGACGCGTGTCAAACCCGGGCGCATCGACGCAATCAAAACCTTCACCGGCCATCCACTCGAGCTGCTCGTGGAGGAAATTGCCCGGCACGGCGCCGCGGGGGAACTGGTGCCAGGGCGCCTCATCGAGTTTGCCGGGAGCGGCGGACGCGGGAGTGCGGGCGGCGGCATCCTCTTCGATCAGGGTAGCTTCCTGCGCGCGCATGGGCGCACTGGCACTGGCGCTGGAATTGGAACTGGGGCGGCTCAGCGAAGTGAAGGAGCCGACCGACCAGTTGCGCTCGAAGCGGGCCGCGAACGGCGCCGCATCGAGCAGGCGCGCGCCCGCCTCAATACGCGACAGGCGCGTCACCGCCGCCGCATCAGTGGCCGCCAGCGGCACGATGTCGATGGCCTCGTGCGCCTCGCCGCGCATGCGCCCCAGCCGCGCCGCCATCTCTTCGGCCGCGATGCGCTCGCCCCCGCCCAGCAGATAGCCGAAGGCCGATTCATGCAGGCGGTTTTCGCCAGCCTTGCGGGCCGCGATGGCCGCCACGCCCAGCCACAGGAAATGGCGTGCGCGCGTCACCGCCACATACAACAGGCGCAGGTCTTCTTCCAGCCGCGCGCGGTCGACCGCGGCCAAGGCTTCCTCCGTCAGGGCCAGGTCGATGCGGCGCTTGCCATCGCTGTCGGTGTATTCGAAAAAGCTGCGGTTCTTGCGCTCGGTGCGGCGCGCGCTGACGGCAAACGGCAGGTACACCAGGGGATACTCCAGGCCCTTGGATTTATGCACCGTGACCACCTTCACCAGTTCGGCGTCGCTTTCCAGCCGCAGCACCCGTTCTTCACCGGACTGACTGCCGCCCTTTCCACCCCCCTGCCCCGCCAGTTGTTCGGCGAACCAGCGAATCAGGGCCTGCTCGCCATCGAGCCCGCGGCTGGCCGTTTGCAGCAGTTCGGCCAGGTGCAGCAGATTGGTGAGACGCCGCTCGCCACCCGCTTCGGCCAGCAGCTTGGGCGGCAGGCCCAGTTCATGGATCAGGCGGCGCAGCATGGCCAGCACGCCCTGGCGCTGCCACACGGCGTGCAGGTTTTTCAGCTGCTCGATGCGCTCTTCCCACGCCAGTTCGTCGGCCGCCATGCGCGCCAGTTCCGCCAGCGGCAGCCCCGCCGTGGCGGTCGCAAAGGCCGCCCGCGCCAGCGCCCCGTCGAGCGGGTTGGCGGCCGCCGCGAGCCAGCGCAGCAGGTCGGCCGCTTCCAGGCTGTCGACCACGGAATCCTGGTCCGACAGATAAACGCTGCGCACCTGGCGGGCCATCAAGGCCTGGCGCACCGCGCGTGCTTCACGTCGGTCGCGCACCAGGATGGCGACATCGGCCGGCGCCAGGCGCTTGAACACGCCGTCCTTTTCAAACCCGACCTCCGGGTCGTTGAGGATGCCGACGATATGCTCGGCGCAGTGGTGGGCAAACAGGTCGCGATAGTCCTGCGTCTTCAGGTCGGCCTGCTCGCAGGCGGCAATTGCCAGCGCCTGCGCCTGGCCGGTCACGCCAACCAGGCGCTCGCCGCGCTGACCCGCTTCGACTTCGTCAAACGGCAGCGGGTTGTCCTCGCCCTTGCGAAAGCGGAAGGCGCCGGCCGCAAAGCCCCCGCTGCCGTTGGCGCCTTCGGCATGTAAAAACAGCTGGTTGACCGCCCGCACCAGCGCGGCGGTCGAACGGTAGTTGGTGCCAAGCCGGTAGTGGCGCCCCTCGGTGGCGCGGCGCGCCGCCAGGTAGCTGTGGATGTCGGCGCCGCGGAAGCCATAGATCGACTGCTTCGGGTCGCCAATCAGGAACAGGCCCCGCGCCGGGTCGTTGGCGGCCACCTGGTACAAGGCGTCGAAGACCGCATACTGGTCGGGCGAGGTATCCTGGAATTCGTCGACCATCGCCACCGGATACTGGCTGGTGATGCGCCGCCGCAGCGCCTCCCCGTTGCTGCCGGCGAGCGCCGATTTCAGGCGCTGCAGCAGGTCGGCAAAACCGAACTGGCCGCTGGCCGCTTTCAATTGCGCCATGCGCGCACCGATACTGGCGCTGGCGTGAGCGATGATGGCGTGATCGATGGGCGTCAGTTGCGCCAGCGCGGCCTGCAGCGACTCGGTGGCGTCGAAGCACTCGGGCGCCGTCAGACTCACGCCGCTGCTGCAGGCGTCGGCGATACCGGACGGCGTCAGGCGCTTCCAGGCCGCCGGGGTCAACTCCGGCATCATCTGCTGCGGCGAGCCTGCCCACGAGCGCAGCGCCTCGAACCACTTGACGAGCGAATCGGCGCGCAGCTTGTTACCGTTGAAGCACTTGGGCGCCAGCGCGCGCTGGGCGGCGATCCACTGCTCCATGGCGTCGGCGCGCGCCGCCCAGCCTTCTTTCAAGGCGGCCAGTTGCGCGGCCTGGGCGCGCCGTTCGCGCCCGATCAGCGCGCCCAGGGATTCGCTGGTATCGGCCGGCAGCGGGCAGGCGCGAAACACCAGTTCACGCAGGGCTGCCTTCATGTTGCCCACCTCGGACCAGCATTGCAGCAGCACGCCGAGCGCTTCGCTGGCCAGCGGATAGACCTGCTGGCGCCAGTAATCGTGGGCGGCGTCCTCGAACAGGGCCGATTCGTCCGCCACCAGTTCTTCGTCGAACAGGCTGCCCGAGTCGAAAGCGTGCTCGCGCAGCATGCGCTGGCACCAGGCGTCGATGGTAAAGATGGCCGCTTCGTCCATCGTCTCGGCGGCCAGCATCAGGCGATGGGCCGCCTGCTGGCGGCTGAAGGCGTCGCCGCAATCGGCAGCCAGCGCCGCCAGATACGGATCGGCTTCCGGCGCGCCGCCTTCATCGCGAAAATACGCCGCCGCCTCCACCAGGCGCTGGCGCACCCGGTTGGCCAGTTCGCGCGTGGCGGCGCGGGTGAAGGTCATCACCAGGATCTCGGGCGGCAGCAGCGGGCGGGCATAACCCTGCTCGCCGCCGTGGCCCAGCACCAGGCGCAGGTACAGGGCGGCAATCGTCCAGGTCTTGCCCGTGCCTGCGCTGGCCTCGATCAGGCGCGAGCCGTGCAGGGGAAAGCGCAGGGGATCGAGTGCTTCGCTCATGGCTGGCCTTCCCCCTCCTTGCGCGAACCGATCGGCGAGACGGCCAGCGATTCCTCGATCCATGCCAGCAGGGGGGCGTACAGGGCCTCGGCCATCGGCAGTGCCTCTGGCTGGGCGGCGAGCGTGGCGAAATCGGGCCAGAGCCGCGCCAGGCAGGGTTCGCGCGCCGCCTCGCCAGCAATCTGGAAACTGCCTTCGTAGACGGCCTTGGCGTCCTGCTCCGCCAGCAAGGCAAGCGAGGTGGCGCAAGCCACCGGCAGCGGTGCATCGAGGTTGCGCCGCCACAGCGCGACCAGCTTGCTCAGGTCAGCCAGCGCGGCCGCTTGTTCCAGCGGCGCCATTTCCACCACCGCGTCGCGCGCCACCAGGCAGCCCGCCACCGGATCGCCGCTGGCCGCGGCAGCAAGCTGGCGCAGCCAGGGTCCAATCAATTTGTCGGGGCGCGGACGGCCTTCCTTGTCAAGCACCTTGGAGGAAATCTGCAGCAGCCAGGCAGTGTCATTGTCATTGGCGCGCAGGCGGTCGATCCAGTCCTCGATCAGCACCGCGCCGTCGTCAAAGGCGAGATGGACGGCCAGGCGTGGCGCGGCCCGCGGCAGGCGGGCCTGCTGCGCCAGCCAGGCCGCGCGCACCGGCACCAGCGCCTCGACCAGGTCGTCCTGCCACATCCGCCCGCGCAGGCCGATCGGCAGCATGCCTTCGCGCGCGAGCCGCCCGGCGCGCGCCGCCAGCGCTGCGCGCACGGTGTCGGGCGCCGCGTCCGCCGTTGCGTCCACTGTCCCATCGGCGCTGTCGTCGAGCAGGCTGTCTTCCAGCGCATAGCGTTCCAGCGCATCGAAGCCAAACGGCTCCTCGTCCTGGCCCAGCGCATCAGGCTCGATGAAGCGCACGTCGAGGCGGCGGCGGAAAAAATAGCGGGCGGGCTGGCGCACGAAGGTGGCCAGTTCGCCCAGTTTGAGTTGATAGCCGGCTTCGAGCTCGAACGGCGGCAGGCTGGCCAGCGGGGCGTCAACCGCGGGCTGGCTGCCATCGGCGTGCGCGCCGCGCCACTCGGCCGCGTAGCTGCGCAAGCCGCCCTCTTCAAAATAGCGGCGGCTGAAAGGCTGCAGGGCGTGGGTGGTGGTGAAGCGGTCCAGGTCCTGCAAGCCCCAGCCGGCCTTTATATAGTCGCGCAATTGCGCCACCAGCACCGACGGCGGCTGCTCGCTGTTGTCGCGCACATTGCGGCCGACCCAGCTCACATACAATTTGTCGCGCGCCGACAACAGCGCTTCGAGCATCAGGTAGCGGTCGTCGTCGCGCCGCGAGCGGTCGCCCGGCCGCGCCATGCCGGGCAGGACCAGCAGGTCGAAATCGCTGTGGTTGGCGCGGCGCGGGAAGTCGCCATCGTTCATCCCCAGCAGGCACACCACCTTGAACGGCACGGCGCGCATGGGCATCAGGCTGCAAAAGGTCACGCCGCCGGAGACAAACTGGTGATTCAAGGTCGGCTCGTCGATGGCGCCCAGCCAGGCTTCGCGCAGCACGGCCAGCGGCACGGCGTCGACAAAGGCGGCGTCCTCGCAGGTTTCCTGCCACTGGCGTAGCGCTTCGCTCAACTGCGCCATGGTCAGGCGGTCGTCGTCGATGGCGCCGTCAAAAAAATCGGCCAGCAGGGCGCGCCCCGCCTCGGCCCACTCTGCCGGGGTGCGTACGCCGGCCAGCCGTTCGCGCCACCCCAGCAGGGTTTCAATCAGCTGCGCCAGCGAGCCGGCCATGGCGGCGTCCAGGCCGCCCACTTCGGCATAGGGTTCGATGTCCCTGAAACTGGCGCCGGCGCCGCTGGCGTAACCGAGCAGCATGCGCCGCACCCCGAAGATCCAGGCATTCTGTTCGCCCGCCGAGCCCAGTCCGAGACCGTCGCGGTGGGCCTGGTCCAGGCCCCAGCGCACGCTGGCCCCTTCGATCCAGCGGCCCAGCACGGGCAGGTCGTCGGCCGACAGGCCAAAGCGCGCCGCCACAGCCGGCACGTCGAGCAGGTCGCGCACCTCGCTCTGGCGACAGCGCTGCTGGGGCAGGCGCAACAGCCACTCCAGCGCCACCAGCAGGGGATTGACGCTGCGGTCCTTGACGTCGCCGATTTCAAACGGGATGTAGCGCGCTTCGTGGCGGCGGTACTGGTCGAACACGGCGTGGATGGCGGCCGAAAAGGTTTCGATGTCGGGCACCATCACCACCACGTCCCGCGGGCGCAAGGCCATGCCCGGCTCGGCAAACCAGGACAGCAACTGGTCGTGCAGGATTTCCACCTCGCGCTGGCTGGAATGGGCGATATGAAATTCCACCGAGCGGTCCGCGGCGGCCCGCATCGCGTGCGGATGCTCCGTCAGCGGCAACAGGTCGCGCACCCCGGCCTGGATCTGCGCCAGCAGGGTGTCGCCCTCGCCGTCGCTGAACAGGTCGACCCGCATCGGCGTGACAGCATGGCTGGCGGGGCGCCCAATGGCGCCATCGAATTCGTCGAGCAGGCGGATGAAGTCGCGCCCCTGCCGCCCCCAGCTCGCCAGCAGGGGGTGGCTGTGCTGGTGCATGTCCTCGATCGGCAGGTGCGACCGGGCCACGCCGTCGCGGTAGGGCTGGCGCCGGTGCAGGGATTTGAGCAACTGGCGCCCCTCGATGATGTCGCCCCAATAAAACTGGCAGGGATTGGGCACGGCGACGATCACCTGGCAGTAGCGCGCCAGCGCGGCCAGCGCCTGCAAGGTCTGCTGAGGCAGGGCCGAGATGCCGAACACCACCACCCGGCGCGGCAGGCGCGCGGCCGGTGGATTGCCGACCGCGCTGGCGTCGACGAACTGCTGGTGCACCCAGGCGCGCCCGCTGGCGCGCGCGGGCGCCGGCAGGCTGGCGTGGATGGCCTGCCACAGGCGCATCTGCCAGCACTGGTCGGGCGCCAGTTCGCGCAACTGGCCGGCGCCGTCACGCAGCACGGCGCGCCCGCCGGCCCAGTCTTCCAGCCAGTCGGCCCGGTAGACCTGGTACTGGTCGAACAGGTCGGCCAGGCGGGCGGCGAGCTGGAGGCGGCGCTGGGGGTCACCGCGTCCAGCATCACCGTCGCCCAAAAAATGGCGCAGGGGCGCAAACACGGGGTCCGCCATCAATTCGGGCAACAGGCGCATCAGGCGCCAGGTCAGCGGCCCCTTGTCGAACGGCGAGCGCTTGGGCACCATCTCAGCGCCCAACAGGCCCCGGTAGGCTTCCCACAAAAAGCGCGCCGGCAGCGCCACCCGGGTGGCGGCGCACACGCCGGCCTGTTCGGCCAGGGCGATCTTGAGCCACTCGGCCACGCCGTTGGACTGCACCAGCACGATTTCCTGCTCGAGCGGCGCGAGCGGATGCGCTTCAAGCCAGTTGAACACGGCTTCGCGTAGCAATTCCATCTGGTTGCCGTGCAAAATCAACAGGCCTGGCGTGACGCTGGTGGACATGGTGCTCCGGGTTGGGGGGAAACGCGCCCGGCTTTCCACGGCCGGGGCGCACCATTATAAGCGCTGCTGCCGGGCTGGCAAAACAGCGCTCAACCGTGGCCCTGGGTGAGGTCGATCCCGTAGCGTTTGACCATGCAGGCGGCCAGTTGCTCGCGCCGCGCCGTGAGGGTGGCGCGCAGGGAGCTGGCCGCGGCCAGGGCATCGCCGCGGGCGGCGGGGCCGGCCGCCAGTTCGATCTGTTCGACCTGTTCCAGCTGGGCGCAGCTGTCGGCGAAATCGAGCGCTCCCACCGCGCGCGCGGCCGATTTGAGGCGGTGGCCGATGGCGGCCAGGCGCGCCAGGTCGGCGCGCGCGATGGCGTCGTCGATGTCGGCCAGGCCGTCGCTGGAGGCGTCGAGGAACATCAGGGCGTATTTGCGCATCTTGTCGGCGTTGCCGCCAAAGGTGAGCGCGAGCGCGGCCTGATCGAATACGGTGGCGGCAACCGCACCTGCGGCGTGATCCACCGGGCCGCCCTGCCCCGCGCGCGCCGTATTGGCATCGACCTCGGCATGCTCGCGGCCCGGGGCGATGCTGGCCACCGCCCTTTCCTCGATGGCGCCGGCGATGGCTGAAAACAGCCGGGCGGGCGAAGTGGGCTTGGTGATGAATTCATTCATGCCCGCCTCAAAGGCGCGCGCGCGGTCGTCGCGGCCGGCATTGGCCGTCATGGCCAGCACGATCGCTTCGCGCAGACGCGGATCGGAGCGGATCATGCGGGTCGCCTCGAAGCCGTCCAGCACCGGCATCTGCAGGTCCATCAGCACGCAGTCGAAACGGCGCCGCAGCATCTGCTCGATGGCCTCTTTGCCGTTGGCGGCCACCGCCACCTCGGCGCCCGCTTCCTGCAGCAGTTCCTGCGCCACCTGCTGGCTGAAGACATTGTCCTCCACCACGAGGATGGCAGCGCCCACGATGTGATTGAGTACCGCCGGCGCCACCGGGTCGCCCCCGCTGACGGCGAAATCGACGCCCTTCTGCAGGCGCGCCGTGAACCAGAAGGTGCTGCCCTCGCCCGGTGCGCTCGACACGCCCACGCTGCCTTTCATCAGTTCGACCAGCTGCTTGCTGATCACCAGGCCCAGGCCCGTGCCGCCGTACCTGCGGGTGATCGAGGGGTCGGCCTGGTGAAACGGCTTGAACAGCTCCGCCACTTCGCCCGCGCTCATGCCGATGCCCTGGTCGGCCACCTCGAAGCGCAGCACGATGTCGCTCTCGCCTTCTTCAAGCGCGCGTACCGACAGGCGCACCGTGCCATGGTCGGAAAACTTGATGGCGTTGCAGGTGAAATTGAGCAGCACCTGTTCGAGCCGCACCGGATCGCCCCGCAACTGGCGCGGCAGCGACTCGTCCAGGGTGACTTCCAGCGCCAGCCCTTTTGCCTCCGCCCCCTCTTCCATCTGGGCTGACAGGTTGTGCATCAGGACCGGCAGGGAAAAGTCGATCGTCTCCAGATCGAGCTTGCCCGCCTCGATCTTGGAAAAGTCGAGGATGTCGTTGATGATGGCCAGCAGATGCTGGCCGGCGTGGTGGATTTTTTCCAGGTAGTCGCGCTGCTTAGGCTCCTGCGCCGTTTTCAAGGCCAGGTGCGACATGCCGATGATGCTGTTCATGGGCGTGCGGATCTCGTGGCTCATATTTGACAGGAAGTTGCTCTTTGCCTGGTTGGCGGCGTCGGCCTGGGCCTTCAGTTCGTGCAGTTCGGTGACGTCGGTGGACAGGCCGATGACGGCGTGCACATGACCGTCTCCGCCCTGGCGCACCGGCACCTTGACGGTCCAGAACTGGCGCACGGCGCCGTCGCGGCGGGTGAAGGCGTACTGGCCGGCCTGCTGGCGGCCGGTTTCAAACACCTCGCGGTCGCGTTCCCAGTAATCGTCGGCCAGCCCGGCCGGCAGCACGTCGCGGTCGAAGCGGCCGATCACGTCGGCCGGGGTCAGGCCCATCGCCTCCGCGCAGGGCGTATTGATGTAGCTGTAGCGCCGATCGCTGTCCTTCATGTAGACGTGGGCGTCGATATTTTGCAGCACCGTGTCGAGCAGCAGGCGCTGGTCGCTCTGCTGCCGGCCGGACCAGTACATGCGGACGAAAAACGCGTACACCAGCAAGGTGCCGACTATCCCCAGCAGCATGGCCGTCAGGGGCAAGGTGCGATCGAAGCCGTTGTAGAGGGCGGCGTCGGGCAGGGCGAAACGCAGCTGCCACTGGCGGTTGTGAAAATTGAGCGGCAGCGAAGTCTCGAACCCCCCGCCTGGCGCGCTGGCGCGCCCGTACAACAGGGTCGGCGTCCCGCCCGGCGCATCGGCGGCGCTGAACAGGGCCACGTCCAGCCCCGGCAAAGCCACCTGCTCATACAGCGTTTCGACCAGCGCGGGCACGGAAAAGGCCACGCCCACCGAGCCCAGATAAGCGCGCCGGCGCGCTTCGATGGTGTCGAGCGGCGCGCCCTGGCGGAAGATCGGCATCGACAGGCCGATGCCGAGGTGGGGCCTGGGCTGCACGATCCGCAGGGGCGTGCCGGAGGCGGCCACCTTGACCTGGTCGCGCGATGCCCGCAAGGCGGCGCCGATGGCGGGGTGGCTGGCCAGGTCGTAGCCGAGCCGCTCGGGCATGGCGCCCATCGGCTCGATGTAGGTCAGCACTTCGTAGCGCGGACGCCGCCCCGCGGGACGGATATCGAAGTCAGGATAGCCGGCCGGATCGACGCTGGTGTCGGCCCGCACGGCGGCCACGAAAGCGGCGCGCGCGCTGTCGTCGACTGCGCTGGCGTAGGTGACGCCGTCGACTTCCGGGAAGTGGCGGGCGATGTCGAGCGCGGCCACGTAATGGTGGAATTTAAGGCGCGACACCGGCGTGTCGCTGGCCTGGAACAATGCCGATGCGCCCCGCGCCAGGTCGGCAAAGGTGGCCAGGCGGGCCGCCAGTTGCACCTGGGCGCTCCTGGCAAGTCCGTCGAAGCGCTGGCGCGCATCGTCGTGCACGGTGCGCGCGGCCAGCATGTAGAGGATCGCCCCGACGATCAGCGCCAAAGCGAGACCGGGCGCCCAAAGCCGCAGCCGCTGCCGGGTTTTACCGGTGATCCTGCTGCGCATATTGTCCGGAATGGCTGGCGTCATCGGCAGATCCCTGCTGAACGCGCAGGGGCTGTCAGGGCGCCTGCATCGGTACGCCAAGCATACTATTAAATGGCTTCAGGAAACCATGAATGATGCGAAATCAACAAAACATTACCGTACCAACAACAGCCTGGGCGGACCCACGAGCCCGCCCTTGCTGCCCTTCCCCGCTTACGAGGCCAGCCTGGTTTCAAACAGGGCGTGGTAAGTCGCCTCGACGTCGATGTAGAGGGCGACGGCCTGTTCGATGCCGATCTGCACTGGCGGGCCCAGCCGTTCGATCGCCACCCCGGCGCGCCGCACCAGGCGCTCGAGCGAGGTGGTGGTGACGGTGATGTAGCGGTCGATGCCGTGGGCGCGGCCGTACAGCACCATTTCGCTGAAGGACTCCATGGTGATCTGCGACAGGCCGAAGCGCGAATCGCAGTCGGTCTCGATGGCAAAGCGCGACAGTTCCCAGATGCGTTCGTGCTCCGGCGCGGGGGCGCCGTGCAGCAGTTCGGCAAACGAGTCCTTGAGCATGTAGGGGCCTTCGGTGGGCAGCAGGCGCCAGCAACCGCGCAGGGTCCCCTTGCCTGGCTCGCGGATCATCATGTAGTAGGGGTCGAGGGCGTCGTAGCCGTCGATCTCCATGCCGGACAGGACCGGCACTTCCCAGCCCAGGCGATCCTTGAATACCTTTGCACGCAATTTGTGCATTTCCCACAGGTCCAGCGATTTGAAATCCTTGCGAGCGGCGATCTGGATATGCATTGCCATTTGGAGCCCTCCCTATCTGGTTAATTTATGCAGCGCGGATCAAGAATCCGCCAAATATGGCGAGTGCATAACTAGCAGAAGTGATAGCTGGAAAGGGTTGGCGTCGGTGGAATACTGAATTTTTTGTAGCCAACAGGGAGGTACCATGGAACAGGAACTGAACGTGCAACGGGTAGCACCAGGCCCATCAGCGGTGATGGCGGCCAACGACAGCGGGGCCCCGCCGGTGCGCGTGAACGGACCGGTGGCGCTACGCCAGTTTCGAATGAGCAAACGGGAAAGTCAGGCGACCTTCTGGGCCCGTTTCGGAGTCACCCAGTCGAGCGGCAGCCGCTTCGAGACGGGCCTGGGGGTGCCGCCGGCGGTAGCGCTGCTGGTCAAGCTGTATGCCAACGGCAAGCTTAACGATGGGGATCTTCTGGGTTGATGATGCCCAGGGCGATGGCCTTGACCAGCGCCTGTTGCCGCGTGCTGACGTTGAACTTTTGCCGGATATTCGAGATGTGAAAGTTCACCG
>JBJMVV010000331.1:0-5259 GCA_045810505.1 Massilia sp. | reverse complement strand
TGCAGGGAGATGCGGTACAGGGTCAGGTTCTTGGCGTAGTTGAATACCATCATGCGGAAGTTGGACTGCGAACCGGAGCCGGTGGTGCCGTTCTGCACCATATTGCCCAGGTAAGCCAGATCCCACCAGGTCATGTTGCGGGCCGACGATTTCGAATCGACCACGGTGCCGCCGTTGTCGCAAGAAACGCCATCGGCTGCCTGCTTGCCGGTGGCGTACAGGGCATAGGTGTTCGAGCAGGTCATGTCGACCTTCATCAGGGGGTAGAGCTTGTCGGTGGTGACGATCTCGGCATAGCCGCGGCTGTCGATGCGGCCATCGCCCATCACCGCCGAGTTGACCATATTGCTGCCGCCGATCAGCGGCGAGCAGTTCGAGGAACTGCCGGCTTTGCTGGAGGACACGGCCGTGTTGGCGCAGTAGGGACCGGCAACGTTGGGCGAATACGACTTGGCGTCGCGCGAGGCGTAGAGGGTGACGCCCTTGTCGATCCACAGGGTCACGCCCGAAGGCAGGGTCAGCGGGCCGGAAATGAAACCGTTGCCGGGACCGCTGGCGTTGACCACCAGGCGCACCGCGTACTTGCTGGCCTTGTAGATCGGCTTGGCCAGTTCTTCACCGGAGACGCCGGCGATATTGACGTTCTTGGCAGCGGCAGCCACCTGGGACGCCGTCGCCGCGGCATCGGCCGCGGCGATTTTTGAACCCACTTCAGCCTCGACGCCGGCGCCGCAGGCGTCCAGCGCTGCCTGGATGCGCGCCTGGTCAGGATTGGCAGTGGCTTTGTCGACGGCCTGGCTCACGCCCGCTTTCGACGGGTCCGCTTCCGGCGGCAGCGAGCCGTCCGGACGGCTGACCAGGTTGTTCGACGCCTGCAAGGTGGCGCAGACGGCGGTGTCGGCCGGCAGGGTCGGCTCGGCCGGCAGATCCGGATCGTAGGCCGTGGTGCCGACGGCGAACACGCCGCCGGATGCATAGCTCACTGCCGTGGGCGAGCCGGAGGTGGCAGTGCTGCCGCTGTCGCCACCGCCGCCGCAAGCTGCGAGCAGCGCGGCCGCGGCCACGGGCAGGAGCATGGCTGCCTGTTTCATGTGCTGGGTTTTCATGTGCAAATGTCTCTCGTTGTTATGGTTGTGCGTTTAAAAGCGCGCGATCAGGCCGATGCCGAACACGCGTGGGCTGTTGCCTGGGGCCAGGAAGGCCTCGGCGGTGCCGGAGTTGTTACTGTAGATAGGCGCCTGGCTCAGGTTCACGCTCTGCTGCGAGTCGTTGCTGATCTTGCTGTAGTAGACATACGGCGTCAGATAGCGGTTCAGTGCGTAGGTCGCGCCGATCGAAAACTGGCGCGCGCCGAAGTCGCCCGGCGCACCGAAGGTCGTGCCCTTCAGGTCGCCCAATTTGGCGTAGGAAGCCATGACGGTGGCCGCGCCGAATTCCTGGGTGACCGAAGCCATCACCGAATTCTGCTTGGCCTTGCCATCGACCGTGCCCGTGTAGAAGTTGCCAGCGGTAGGCACGGCGACGGTCTGGTAGCCATACTTGCCCTGTTCAAAGCCGAGGCCCAGGGTGGTGTTGGTCGGGAGGCGATACGTGCCCAGCACCTTCCAGAAATCGGTCTTGGCGCCGTCGACGTCGCCGGTGCGGAAGCCGTAGCCGGCCACCAGGCGGTCGGTGTCGACGCCGGTGTTGTTCTGGCGGTCAAAGCCGGCGCCGATGGAAAACGGGCCGACGATGTACTTGGCGGCCAGCGAGTAGCGGCTGCGGTTGGTGTTGCTGCCCTGGTCTTCATCGAAACCGTAGGAGCCGCCCACCTGCAGGCCGTTCCACAGTGGCGAGAGGTAATGGGCCGAATTCTTGTAGCGTGCTTCGCCGCGCGAGAAGGCGCTGTCGGCATTGCCCGAGACTTGGGCCGAGGTGTTGTTCCAGACGTCCAGGCCGTGCACCGTCAGGCCCAGGTTGCCGCCAAGCGAGCCGCCGGAACCGACCAGGCTGCGGTAGACCGAGTCGTTGTTACCGACCACAAAGGTCCCGAAGCGCACGCTCTCGATACCGACGTAGGTGTTGCGGGAACTGAGGGTGGCCGACTCGCCGCGGTTGTTGACGCCGCCCTGGTCGAAATTGTTCATCGCCGCTTCGATCTGCCAGATGCCCTTGAGGTCATCGGAGACGCCGATATTGCCGCGGAAGCCAATCCGCGAATTGCCATCGGACACGCGGCCGCGCGTCGAGTAAGGCGTCGCGCCGCCGGTCGCTTCGACCGATTCCAGCTGGCCGTTGAGGAAGCCGTAAATGGTGGTGTCGACTTTTGCGCCGCCCAGGTTGCCTTGCAGGGTCTGGGCGGAACTGGCGCCGGCAAAACCGGCCAGGATTGCCGCCACGAGGATGGTCTTCCTCGACGAAAGGTTAAAAGTGTGCATCGTCTCTTTTCTCTCTTTATAAATGGCCCGTCGGGCCGTGGGACCGCTTATGAACGGATGGGGTTAAAGATGGGTTTGCGTCAGGAATGGCTGGGCGCCGCAACGGGGCGCAAGGTGCTCTGCGGCGCCTGCTCGCGCACCATCGTGAAGACGACGATGCAGGCGACCAGGTCGAACACGGACAGCAGCACGAACAGGGGGCTGTAGCCGACCACCGTCACGAGCACGCCAAACAGCAGGGTGAACAGGGTCGCGCCCAGGTAGCCGGACATGCCGGCGAGTCCCGTGGCAGTCGCCACTTCGTTCTTGCCGAAGGAATCAGACGTGATCGCGTACAGAGCGCCCGATAAAGTCTGGTGAGCAAAGCCGCCCAGGCACAGCAGGGCAATTGCCGTGTAGGGGCTGGCCACCAGGCCGAGACAACCGGGGCCGATCATGGCCAGCGCGCCGACCGCCATCACCCACTTGCGGGAATTGAACAGCGACACATTGAAATGTTTATGGAAGAAGGGGGACAGGTAGCCGCCCAGCACGCAGCCGATGTCGGCGGCCAGGAAAGGCAGCCAGGCAAACAGGGCGATTTCCTTGATGTTCATGTGGCGCTCGGTCGCCATGTAGAGGGGAATCCAGGCATTGAAGGTCTGCCAGGCCGGTTCGGACAAAAAGCGGGGAATCGCGATCGACCAGAAGCTGCGGGTGCGGACGATCTTCTTCCACGAAGTTTTAACCGTCGCCTCCTTGTCCTGGTACTTGGCTTCCTGGCCGGACAGGATGTACTCGCGCTCCTTTTCCGACAGGCGCTGCTGGTCACGCGGATGCTTGTAGAACAGCAGCCAGGCGGCAGTCCAGACTATGCCCAGCACACCGACCACGACAAACGACCATTGCCAGCTCGCATGCAGGATGGTCCACACCACCAGCGGCGGCGCGCACAGGGCGCCGATCGAGGAGCCGATATTGAACCAGCCGATGGCCACCGAACGCTCACGGGCCGGAAACCATTCAGTGGTCGCCTTGACGCCAGCGGGAATGCCGGCCGCCTCGGTCAGGCCCAGCAGGCCCCGAAAAAAGGCCATGCTCTGCCAGCCGGTGGCCAGCGCGGCGCAGGCGCAGGCCACCGACCAGGCCAGCGCAAACACGGCAAAGCCCAGCTTGGTGCCGATGGCGTCCAGCACGTAGCCCGCCACCGGCTGCATCAGCGCGTAGCAGACCTGCCACGCGACCACGATCCAGGAATACTCTTTCGTGCTGATGTGCAGGTCCTGCATCATCGTCGGCGCGGCCACCGACAGGGTGTTTCTCGCCAGGTAGTTGACGATCAGTCCGAAGGTCACCATCGCGACCATCCACCAGCGCATGCCTTTGATCTTGTTCATTGCCTGTCTCCTGCTGTTCACGGATCGACGCGCGGTTGCGGCCGTTCTCTTCTTGTGGCTTTTTTTTTACTTTTACTGTTATTTAGAGCGCTGCCCTGATGCCGTTCTTTTCGATGGCGTCCAGCGCAGCCGCCAGCGCTCCCGGCAAGCCCGCCACCTCGTTCAGATCGCGGCCCCACAGACCTGTGTTGCCAAGCCAGCCGGACGCCAACTGCCTGGTCGTCCAACTGCCGCTGTCCACCCTGCCCCAGCCATCTGCAAACCAGGCCAGGTGGGCAAGATCGTCCGACAGGGTGATCAACTTGCCGCGGTAGAGCACCATGGTCGCGGCCAGCGCCAGCACAAGGCGTTGGGGCAGGCGGCCGTCGTGCAGCGCCGCACAGGTCAGCAATTGCGGCATCACGCGGGCGGCAAACTTGCTCCAGCTATTCAAGGCAATCGAGGCGAGGCGGTGGTGGATCGAGGGATTGCGGAAGCGCAGCAGCACATCGGCGGCAAAGGCTTCCAGCTCCGCGCGATTCATCTGCAGGGCGGGGATGATTTCTTCGCTGATTGCCGCGCGCAGCCAGGCGTTCAGTTGCGCATCCTCGACCGCCTGGCCCACCGATTCGATGCCGGCCAGCAGGGCCACCGGCACCAGGGTGGTGTGGCCGCCGTTGAGGATGCCGACCTTGCGCTTCTTGTAGGGCTTGATGTCGTCTACAAGCAGAATATTCAAACCGGCATCAAGCAGGTGCAACTCTTGCGCGAGGGCGGCAGGCGCCTCGATGACAAATAAATAGTAGTACTCGGCACAGACAAGGAACTGGTCGCGGTAGCCGAGTTCGGCTTCGATGCGTTCTTTCTCTGCGTCATTAGCGGGTGCGCCGGTGACGATGCGGTCGACCAGGGTCGAGCAGAAAAAGCAGGATTGTTCGAGCCATGCGGCGAAACCGGCTTCCAGCGCCCACAGCCTGGCAAAGTGGAGCACGGCGGCTTTCAGGGCCGGGCCGTTGTTGTCGATCAGCTCGCAAGGCAGCAGGTAGACGCCCTTGTCGTGCGCGCCATTAAAAGCACGGTAGCGGGCGAACAGCAGCTGGGTCAGCTTTGCGGGAAAAGTTACGGGTGGCGCATCCGTCAACCGGTCGCTGTCGTTGACGGCGATGCCCGCTTCCGTCGTGTTGGAGGCAATGAAACGCAGGTGCGGATTGGCGGCCTGCGCCATCAATTCGTCACAGTGTGTGGCCGGATCGATTTCGCGCTGCACGCAGCTCACTGTCCGCGCTTGCTGCACGGCCTTGCCGGTCTCATCCAGTCCGCGTACCAGCACGCTGAAGAGGCCATCCTGCACATCGAGCAGCGGCGTGGCGCTGCCGCCGCGGGGACGCACCACCACCACGCCGGCGTTCAGGCCCGTGCGCTCGTTAAGCAGATCGATCTGCCAGTCAAAAAAGCCGCGCATGAAGTTGCCCTGGCCGAACTGGAGA
>JBJMVV010000330.1:0-3103 GCA_045810505.1 Massilia sp. | reverse complement strand
TTCGGCGGCGGCGGTCGAGGCGGCGTCCAGCGCAGGCTGGTCGACACTCGCCATCTTGACGATGCGCAGACGGTCATTGCGCTTGACGCGGACGGCGGCGCCCGGATCGATGGCCTTGGTGTCCTTGCGCTTGCGCAGGGTCAGCGCGACGGCGGCGATGATCGCCACCAGCAAGATCACGGCGGCAACTTCAAAGCCGAAAATATATTTCGTGTAGATCAAGAGACCCAGTTCCCGGGTGCCGCCGATATTGCCGGCGTTGACAGGCTGCTGTTCGAAGGTGAGGAAACCGCGCCACAGGACAGCGGCCATCTCCAGCACGATCAGGGCGCCAATACCGGAGGCCAGCGGCAGATAGCCCCAGAAGCCTTCGCGCATGCGGTCGATATTAATGTCGAGCATCATGACGACGAAGAGGAACAGCACCATGACGGCGCCGACGTAGACCAGCACCAGCACGATGGCGAGGAACTCGGCCTTCAGCAGCATCCACAGGCCGGCCGCATTGAAGAAGGCCAGGACCAGGAACAGGGCCGCGTGGACCGGGTTGCGCGCCGTGATGACGCGCGTGGCGGCCAGCACCATGATGGCCGAGAACGCGTAGAACAGAAAAGTTTTAAATTCCATGAATGACGGTTCTCAGATTAACGGTACTTGGCATCGGCGGCGCGGGCGGCGGCGATGTCGTTTTCGTAGCGGTCGCCCACGGCCAGCAGCATCTCTTTGGTGTAGTAGAGATCGCCGCGCTTTTCACCGTGGTATTCCAGCACGTGGGTTTCCACGATCGAATCGACCGGGCAGGACTCTTCGCAAAAGCCGCAGAAGATGCACTTGGTCAGGTCGATGTCGTAACGCGTGGTACGGCGCGAGCCGTCTTCACGCTGGTCCGATTCAATCGTGATCGCCATTGCCGGGCACACTGCTTCGCACAGTTTGCAGGCGATGCAACGCTCTTCACCGTTGGGATAACGGCGCAGCGCGTGCAGGCCGCGGAAACGGGGCGACATCGGGGTCTTCTCTTCCGGATACTGCACAGTAATCTTCCGGGCGAACATATATTTGCCGGTCAGGGCCATGCCCTTGAACAGCTCGGTCAGCATCATGCTGCCGAAGAAATCTTTAACGCGATCCATACCTTATCCTTTTACCCAAGTCCAGATATTCCAGGACGACTGCATCCAGCCTGCAACCAGGACCAGCCATACCAGGGTCAGCGGAATGAATACTTTCCAGCCGAGACGCATGATCTGGTCGTAGCGGTAGCGTGGGAAGGTGCCGCGCACCCACACGAACAGCGAGACAATCAGGAATGTTTTCAGGAACAGCCAGAAGAAGCCGCCGAAACCACCGCCGAATTCGAGGAAGCTGAACGGCGCCGACCAGCCGCCGAGGAACATGATCGAAGCCAGTACGCCGATCAGGATCATGTTGGCGTACTCGGCCAGCATGAACATGGCGTAGGACATGCCCGAATACTCGACCATGTGACCTGCAACGATTTCCGACTCACCTTCGACGACGTCAAACGGATGGCGGTTGCACTCTGCCAGGCCGGACGTCAGGTAGACGACAAACAGGGGCAGCAGCGGCAGCCAGTTCCACGACAGGAAAGAGAGGCCACGGTCGACCATCATGCCATGCTGCTGGCCGAGGACGATGTCCGAGAAGTTCAGCGAACCCGACACCATCAGCACCACGACCAGCACGAAACCCATCGGGATTTCGTACGAGATCATCTGGGCCGAAGCGCGCATGGCGCCCATGAAGGAGTACTTCGAGTTGGACGACCAGCCGGCAATGATGATGCCGTAGACTTCCAGCGAGGTCACAGCCATCAGGAGCAGGAGGCCAGCGTTGACGTTTGCCAGCGCGACTTCAGGGCCGAAAGGCACCACCACCCAGGCAGCCAGCGCCGGGGCGATGGTCATGATGGGGCCGATGATGAACAGGGCCGTGCTGGCTTTGGCCGGCACCACGATTTCCTTGAACAGCAGCTTGATTGCATCGGCAATCGGCTGCAGCAGGCCGGCCGGACCAACCCGGTTCGGGCCGATACGGATCTGGATCCAGCCGATCAGCTTGCGCTCCCACAGGGTGGCGTAGGCGACCAGACCCATCAGCGGCAACAGCACGCAGAGGATCTTGACCAGGGTGTAGACAAAGGTCCAGCCGCCGGCGCCCAGCAAGGCGGTGCCGTGGGCCTGGGCCGTATTGATCATGTCAGGCAGACTCATTATTTGCCCTCCCCTGCTTTGATCACTTCAATTGGGCCGAACATCGCGCCCAGCATGGCCGTCGACGGATGCGAATCAGCCACGCGCACGGTGTTGTGCGGCAGGCCGGCATCGATGTTCGCTGCCAGCGTGGCCGAACCCGAACCTTGCTTGACGGTGACGAAATCGCCGTTGTTCACGCCCAGCGTTGCAGCCAGGGCCGTTGGCAGGTGCACCAGCGGCGCCTGCGCGTCAGCCGTGCGCAGCAGCGGCGGCGAGCGGCGCGCAATCGCGTCGGCAAAGTAGATGGGCACGTCGGCGATACGCTGGATGCCGGCTTCTTTTTCAAACGCGGCAGCGGTCGGTGCAATGGCGCCGGCGCTGTTGGACAGCTTGGACGAGACGTCCATATTGCCCTTGCCCAGCACTTCGTCGCGGATCGCTTCCGAGGTGTCGTAGTCGAAACCGGACAGGCCCAGCAGGTTACCGAGCACGCGCAGCACTTTCCAGGCCGGACGTGCATCGCCCACTGGCTTGACGGTGCCGTTGAAACTCTGGGCACGGCCTTCGCAGTTGACGAAGGTGCCGGCCGTTTCGGAGAACGGCGCGATCGGCAGCAGCACGTCGGCGTAGTCCAGGCCGTGACGGAAGGCGCTCATGGCGACCACCATCTCGGCGCCGTTCAGGGCAGCGACAGCTTCTTGCGGGTTGGCGGCGTCCAGTTCAGGCTCGGCGTGCAGCAGCACGTAGGCTTTCTTGGGCGACGAGAACAGCGAGGCAGCGTTCTTCGACGTCGCGCCGGCGATATGACCGCCGACGGCGTTGGCCGAGTCCACCAGGTAACCGAGCTTGGCGCCGGTCGCGCCTGCCAGCCATTCAGCCGCAGCGTG
>JBJMVV010000329.1:0-2123 GCA_045810505.1 Massilia sp. | reverse complement strand
AGGGCACGGGCCGTGCGGGTGGTTTCCTGGACGTGCTGCTCGGTCACCCGGGCCATTTCGACCTGGGACTCGGCGGCCACGCGCGAGAGGTGCTGCTGGAAGGCGCGCAGTTTTTCAGCGGTGGGCTGGGCGCGGGCGCTGACGGCGCTGATGGCTTCGGTGGGGCGGGTCTGGGTGGCCAGGTGCTGGGTGGCCGTCGTCGTTTCTTCCAGCATGGTCTGGGCCAGCTGGATGTTGAGGTCGCACATTTGCTGGAACGATTTGAACATGGACTTGGACAGATCGTTCATGAAGTTTGCTTGCGCATCCAGGTGGGTGCGCACTGCAGGGGTAACGGATTGGGAAAATGGAAACATGGTGTACCTTTAAGTAGATAATCGTACGATTCATCACGCAATAGCAATGCCTGCGGCCTTGGGCCGGAGAGGTTTTGTGCGTGGCGTCGGAAGGGTCAGGCGCTGTTTGCTGCGGCTTTCAGCGCTGACTCAAGAATCAAGATTAAACTTTCGTCATGGGCCGGGTTTGATCTAGATCAAACGTGCGGGCCAACATGCTCCACATGCGCAGCGGATAAATCTGCGCCGCAATCTTTGCAAAAGCGCGCTTCAGCGCCATGGCCGCTGCTGCCGCAAGCCGGGCACAGGCGCGCTGCCAGGCCACCCGCGCGGAAACGGGCCGAGGTCATCTCGGCGGTGACGATGCCCGTCGGCACGGCCAGGATGCCCCAGCCCAGCAGCATCATAAAGGACGAAACCAGCTTGCCCAGGCCCGTGTGCGGGGTCAGGTCGCCGTAGCCGACCGTCGTCATCGTCACCGTGGCCCAGTACATGGCGACGGGGATGCTGGTGTAGCCATTGCGCGGGCCTTCCACCACGTACATCACGGTGCCGAACACCAGTACCGCCAGCAGCACCACGGACAGAAATACGAGAATCTTGCGGCTGCTGGCGCGCAGGGCGTCGCCCAGCATGGTGGTTTCGTTGACATACATGGTCAGCTTAAAGATGCGAAACACCCGCAGCAGGCGCAGCACGCGAATATCGAGCAGGGCCGCCGCTTCCGGCACGAACAGGGAGCAGTACGTGGGCAACACCGAGAGCAGGTCGATGATGCCGAAAAAGCTGGTGGCATAATGCCAGGGCCGCCGTACGCAGGCCAGTCGCGCCAGGTATTCGAGGGTGAACAGGATGGTGAAAAACCATTCGAGCGCGTCCATGGCGCGCTCGTGGCGACCGTGGATCCAGGGCACGCTGTCGAGCACCACCACGAGCACGCTGGCGACGATCACGGCCACCAGCGCAATGTCGAAGCGGCGCCCCGCCCGGGTGTCGGCCTCGAAAATGATGTTGTAGAGGCTACGCCGCCAGCCCGCGCCGGGTTTGCCAAACTCGTCGCCGGCACGCTGTTCCGGCAGAGGCGTGGCCGCGCTCATCTGAGTGGACTCGGCGGGCCCTTCAACTCGATCGTGTTGCCTTCCGGGTCTTGCAGGTAGATGGAAGGCCCCTCCCCTTCGGCCCCGTAGCGCGACTCGATGCCGCCCGCGGCGACGCCGGCGGCGGCCAGGTGGGCGGCAATGCCGGCGGCATCGAAATTGTCGACCCGGAAGCAGACATGGTCGAGATTGCGTCCGCCGGCGGCAGGGTCGCGCGCGGGCGGCGCCCCGCCCTGCCGGCCCAGCTTGCCATCAACCGGCACCAGGTCGACCATCGAGGCGCCGGCGCGCAATTGCACCAGGCCGATCTCGTCCTGCCGCCGTTCGACCTTGCAGCCCAGCACATCGCAATAGAAACGCAGCATCGGCTCCAGTTGCTGCACCCGCAGGACGATGTGATCGATGCGGGCCAAGGTCAGCGCCATGTGCGCTCGCCTTCAGTCGGCATGGCGTTCGACCCAGGTCGCATAGGTGTCGATGAAATTTTGCAGGAAGCCACGGGTCGAGTCGTTGGTGAGCACGTCGCCGTCGAACTGCTTGCTGATGCCGCCCAGGTAGGCTTCCGGCTGGGCCATGGCGGGCATGTCGAGGAACACCAGCATCTGGCGCAGGTGGTGATTGGCGCCGAAGCCGCCAATGGCGCCCGGCGAGACGCTCATGATGCCGGCCGGCTTGCCGCTCCAGGCGCTGT
>JBJMVV010000328.1:0-9759 GCA_045810505.1 Massilia sp. | reverse complement strand
CCGAACCGCGACGACGAGAACTGGATGAAGCACACCCTGTTCTACTCGGAAGGCAACCGCCTCGACTACAAGCCGGTCATCACCAAGCCGCTCACGGTCGACACCTTCAAACCGAAGCCCCGGACTTTCTAATTAGGTAAAACATGGCACGCACAGTCCAACTGAAGATCTACCGCTACGATCCGGACAAGGATACGAAGCCCTACATGCAAGACATCACCGTCGAGCTGAAAGACACCGACAAGATGCTGCTCGACGCCCTGCAGCGCATCAAGTCCGACGTCGACGACTCGCTGGCGCTGCGCCGCTCGTGCCGCGAAGGCGTGTGCGGTTCGGACGCGATGAACATCAACGGCAAGAACGGCCTGGCTTGCACCACCAATCTGAACGAGCTGACCCAGCCGATCGTCTTGCGTCCTTTGGCGGGCTTGCCCGTCATTCGCGACCTGATCGTGGACATGACGCAGTTCTTCAAGCAGTACGATTCGATCAAGCCCTTCCTGATCAACGATTCGATCCGCCCTGAGAAGGAGCGTCTGCAGACGCCAACCGAGCGCGAAGAACTCGACGGCCTGTACGAGTGCATCCTGTGCGCCTGCTGCTCGACCTCGTGCCCGTCGTTCTGGTGGAATCCGGACAAGTTCGTCGGCCCGGCCGGCCTGCTGCAAGCCTACCGCTTCATCGCCGATTCGCGCGACGAAGCCACCGCCCAGCGCCTCGACAACCTGGAAGACCCGTACCGCCTGTTCCGCTGCCACTCGATCATGAATTGCGTGGACGTTTGCCCGAAGGGATTGAATCCCAACAAGGCAATCGGCAAGATCAAGGAACTGATGGTGCGCCGGGCCATTTAAGGTCGGTTTAGGGAATTGCTTCTAACTAGTATTACTACCGTACTGCCGAAGCCCGGCAGGCGGAGTATGATGTTGACCCAACAACGGACTCACTTGTGACTACGCACCAATCCGACCCGGCCAACCGCGCCCGCCTGCGCTGGCGCAGCCGCCGGGGGCTGCTGGAAAATGACCTGCTCCTGACGCGCTTTCTTGACGCGCATGAGGCCGACCTGAGCGATGACGACGTCGACGCGCTGACCCGGCTGCTGGACCTGGCCGATAACCCGCTGCTCGACTTGTTGCTGGCACGTGCCGAGCCCGATGGTGATCTCGATTTGCCGCAAGTCCATGCGCTGCTGGCGCGCCTGCGACAGGCCTAGCAACACGACGGTGCTCCAGTCCGTTTTTTTATATTAGATTCGCATCCATAAGGAAGTGCCATGAATATCTCCGATACCAAAGCCACCCTGTCGTTCTCCGATGGCAGCGCGGCCATCGACATGCCAATCTACAAGGGCACGGTCGGCCCGGACGTCATCGACATCCGCAAGCTCTACGCCCAGACCGGCAAATTCACGTATGACCCCGGCTTCATGTCGACCGCCGCCTGCAACTCGTCGATCACCTACATCGACGGCGACAAGGGCGAGCTGCAGTATCGCGGCTACCCGATCGAGCAACTGGCTGAAAACTGCGATTTCCTGGAAACCTGCTACCTGCTGCTCAACGGCGAACTGCCGAACGCGGCCCAGGCCAAGGAATTCTCCGACACCGTCACCAAGCACACCATGGTGCACGACCAGATGCAATTCTTCTTCCGAGGTTTCCGCCGTGACGCGCACCCGATGTCGGTACTGGTGGGCACCGTCGGCGCGCTGGCGTCGTTCTACCACGACTCGCTCGACATCAACGATCCCCAGCAGCGCGAAATCTCCGCGATCCGCCTGATCGCCAAGATGCCGACCCTGGTCGCGATGGCCTACAAGTACTCGATCGGCCAGCCCTTCATCTACCCACGCAACGAATTGTCCTACAGCGCGAACTTCATGCGCATGATGTTCGGCAATCCTTGCGAAGAGTATGTCGTCAACGACGTGCTGGTGCGCGCCCTCGACCGCATCCTGATCCTGCACGCCGACCACGAGCAGAACGCATCGACCTCGACCGTCCGCCTGGCTGGTTCCTCGGGCGCCAATCCCTTCGCCTGTATCGCTGCCGGCATCGCCTGCCTGTGGGGCCCTGCCCACGGCGGCGCCAATGAAGCGGCCCTCAACATGCTGAAAGAAATCGGCACCGTCGAGAACATTCCTGCCTTTATCGCCAAAGTAAAAGACAAGAACTCGGGCGTCAAGCTGATGGGCTTCGGTCACCGCGTGTATAAAAACTTCGACCCACGCGCAAAACTCATGCGTGAAACCTGCCACGAAGTGCTGGACGAACTGGGCCTGCACGACGACCCACTGTTCAAGCTGGCCATGGCCCTCGAAAAGATCGCCCTGGAAGACGAATACTTCGTCTCGCGCAAGCTCTACCCGAACGTCGACTTCTACTCGGGCATCGTGCAATCGGCCCTGGGCATTCCTGTCTCGCTGTTCACCGGTATCTTCGCCATGGCCCGCACCATCGGCTGGATCGCCCAGTGGAACGAAATGATCGCCGACCCGGAACAGAAAATCGGCCGTCCACGTCAACTGTTCATTGGCTCGACGCAGCGTGATGTGCCGCCGATGGATAAGCGTTAAGTTCTACCTGCGTTTCAAAAAGCGGACTTCGGTCCGCTTTTTTTTGGGGACTGATGCTATAAAATTCAACAATGAAAAATCTCATCCTCGCCTGCCTGCTGTCCATCGCCGCCGTCGCCCACGCCGCCAGTGCGGACCCGGCCACCACCAAACAAGTCAACACCTTCATCGACGCCTGGCATGACGACGCGGCCAATGCCCGCATGGCCTATTTCGACAAGATCGCCCCCGACGGCGTCTACATCGGCACCGACCGCACTGAGCTTTGGCACAAGGAGGATTTCAAGGCCTGGGCCAAGCCCTTCTTTGATCGCAAGAAAGCCAGGGCCTTCAAGGCCACCCGGCGCAACGTCTACACTTCAGGCGATGGCAAAACCATCTGGTTCGACGAACTGCTCGACACCCAGATGGGCCCGTGCATGGCCAGTGGCGTGCTGCGCCGCACGGCAAACGGTTTCGAGATCGAGCACTACCAGCTGTCGATGGCGGTACCGAACGAAGTGGCGAAAACGGTGACGCAATTGATCGGGCAGGGCGCCGCTAAATAAATGGCCTCCCGCTACGTCGGCCGCTTCGCGCCTTCCCCCACCGGACCCCTGCACGCGGGCTCGCTGGTTGCGGCCCTGGCCAGCTATCTCGATGCGAGGGTACACGGCGGCCAGTGGCTGGTGCGCATCGAGGATGTCGATGAAGGCCGCAGCGTGGCGGGCGCGGCGGAAGGTGCGCTTGACTTGCTGCAAAAGCTGGGCATGCAGTGGGATGGTGAAGTGGTCTGGCAAAGCCGGCGCGGCGCGCTGTACCAGCAGGCGGCCGAACAACTGGGCGCGCTGCTCTATCCCTGCGGCTGCAACCGGCGCGAGATCGCCGACTCGCGACTGGGCACGGCGCCGGATGGCTCGGCGATTTATCCCGGCACCTGCCGCCATGGACTGGCCGATGGCAAGACCATGCGCAGCCTGCGCCTGCGCGTTCCGCCAGCCGGTGAGGACAGCATCGTGCTGGTCGACCGCTTTGCGGGCCGGATCGAACACCATCTCGCCAGCGACGCCGGTGATTTCGTCCTCAAGCGCGCCGATGGTTATTGGGCCTACCAGCTGGCCGTGGTCGTCGATGATGCCCTGCAGGGCGTCACGGACGTGGTCCGCGGCGCCGATCTGCTCGACTCCACGCCGCGACAAATTTACCTGCAGCGCGTGCTGGGCCTGCCCACGCCGCGCTACTTGCATGTGCCTGTGGTGAAAAATGCGCTCGGTGAAAAATTGTCGAAGCAGACGGGCGCGCAGGCCATCACTGCGGCCACCGAAGCGGCAGCCCTGGCCGCGCTGCAGAGGGCAGCGGACGCCCTCGGCCTGGTGCTGCCGGCGACGAGCGGTCTGGCCGCCTTCTGGCAGGCGGCGCCTGCTGCCTGGGGACATTTGATAGCTAGCAAGGCTGCGTATTGACGAGCTTGTGTGCGACAGCGAAGCTGCAAAAACGGCATGATGCGAACAACAATTAGGAGCCGTTTCATGAAACTTACCCATCGCGCATTGCCCTTGTTGCTGGCGGCCGCTTTGACGCCTCACATCGCCGCTGCGCAAGACACCTCCGTGCTCGCCGGCGCACTACATAACAGCAAGGTCCACGAAAATTCTTTCGCCGCCGAAGTCGGCTTCTCGCAGCGCATGAGCGACTATGCATCGTGGAGCGCCGAGTACTACAACGAAGGCCATCCCAGCAAGCACCACCGTGACGGTTTCACTTCGCAGATCTGGCTGCACACGCCGTATCCGGAGCAGGGGGCATCGTTCGGCCTGGCCGTCGGTCCCTACTATTATTTCGACACCACCACGGGCCTGGGCGCCTCCACCGACTACCGCAACCTGCACGGCTGGGGCACCCTGTTTTCAGCCGGGGCCAAGTGGCACTTTGAAAAGCGCAGCTACGTGGAAGTGCGGCTCAACCACGCCAACACGCATGGTGAAGGCGATTCCAACAGCATCCTGATCGGCCTTGGTTACGAGTTGCAGAACGTGCCGGATCGCGAGCGCCGCAAGACCGAGCGGCCGGGCGACCGCCTGCTGATGGCGCTGGGCGGCCAGGCCATCGTCAACAGTTTTGAATCGGAGCGCGCGCGCGCTTACGGGCTTGAGTATCGCGACACCGTCACCCAGAACGTGGAGTGGAGCGTCAGCGCGCTCAACGAGGGCAGGGTGGGGCTGGTGGAACGCAAGGGGGTCACCGCGCAGTTGTGGCTGCTGCGCCCCCTGACCGACCGTACCGTGCTGGAACTGGGCACGGGCGGCTACCTGATGCGTGACCGCATCAACCGCGACAGCGTCAGCGAGCCGTCGAAAACGCATTTGGTGCCGATCATCACGCTCGGTGCGCGCTACCGCGTCTCGCCCCTGTGGCGTGCCCAGCTGTCGTTCAGCCGGGTGGTGACGGACTACCACCGTGATTCCGATATCCTGCTGGTCGGGGTAGGCCGGCTGTTCTAGGACTTGTCGCGGTCGAGCAGTTGCTGGATCTCGGCCCGCTCTTCCTTCGTCACGTGCCCGCGCAGGGCGGCCAGCACCAGTTCCTTGCCGGAGCCTGAAAACGCCTTGCGGATCAGATCCTTGATGAGGGTGGTCTGCAGCGTATCCTGCGGCTGGGCCGGCGCGTACACGTGGGCCCGCGCGCTTTCGTCACGGCTGAGCAAACCCTTGGTGTGCATCACCTGCAACTGACGCAGCACGGTGGCGTAGGCCATCTCGGGACGCGTGGGCAGGACGGCCTCGTGCACCTGGCGGGCGGTGGAGGGGCCGTGCTGCCAGAGGGCGGCGAGCATTTCAAGTTCGGCGGGGGTGGGTTTGGGCGACATGGAAGTAGAATAAATTATCTACAGCGGCCTGTAAATGGCGCTCTTGTTGATGGAATGGCAAAACACGGGCGAGCGATGTGGTTCGCGCGCGTCGTTCAGCATGTTTCGCTTACATTCTATTACGCAACAATTGCGTAAAACCAGCCTCTGCCCATGACGCATGTGGCGTTGCGTGCTATGCTGACGCGTCTCAAGAATTCAGCAACAAGCAGCCGTCAAACCGCTGTTAAGTCCTTCCCCCACAACTTGATGTGCGATCCGCTAACCGGTCAGGCCGTGTCGCGGAAGGTTAGATTAACCCGCCAATTTCGCGAAGCGCGAACGAAAGGTGAGCAAGATGATGCAACAACAGACAGCGAACTCGTATCTGTTCGGCGGTAATGCGCCCTACGTAGAAGAGTTATACGAGGCTTACCTCGACAATCCAGGTTCCGTGCCCGACAACTGGCGCGCCTACTTCGACTCCATGCAGAACGTGCCGGCAGTCGATGGTTCCAGCAAACCCGACGTCGCCCACGCTTCCGTGATCGCCTCCTTCGCCGAGCGCGCCAAGCAGGGTCCGATCCGCGTCGTTGCGGCTTCGACCGATGCCGAAATGGGCCGCAAGCGCGTTGCCGTCACCCAACTGATCGCCGCCTACCGCTACCTCGGTTCGCAGTGGGCCAACCTCGATCCCCTGCAGCGCCAGGAGCGCCCCGAGATCCCCGAACTGCAACCGTCCTTCTACGGTTTCACGGACGCCGATCTCGACACCGTCTTCAACATCAGCAACACCTACTTTGGCCAGGAAACCGCGTCCCTGCGCGACCTGCTCAACTTCCTGCGCGACACCTACTGCCGTTCGATCGGCGCTGAGTTCATGTACATCAGCGATCCGGCAGAAAAGCGCTGGCTGCAGGAAAAGCTCGAGTCGATCCGCTCGACCCCGAACTTCACCGTTGACAAGAAAGTCCACATCCTCGACCGCCTGACCGCGGCCGAAGGCCTCGAGCGCTACCTCCACACCAAGTACGTCGGCCAGAAGCGTTTCTCGCTGGAAGGCTCGGAGACATTCATCGCTGCAATGGATGAATCGATCCAGCGCGCCGGCGAAAGCGGCGTGCAGGAAATCGTCATCGGCATGGCCCACCGCGGCCGTCTGAACGTGTTGGTCAACACCCTGGGCAAGTCGCCCAAGGACCTGTTTGAAGAATTCGAAGGCAAGCACGGCGACGACCTGCCATCGGGCGACGTCAAGTACCACCAGGGTTTCTCGAGCGATGTCTCGACCGCTGGCGGCCCGGTCCACCTGTCGCTGGCTTTCAACCCCTCCCACCTGGAAATCGTCAACCCCGTCGTTGAAGGTTCCGTCAAGGCCCGCATGGACCGCCGCGGCGACAAGGATGGCGCGCAAGTGCTGCCGATCCTGGTGCACGGCGACGCCGCTTTTGCCGGCCAGGGCGTGGTGATGGAGACGCTGAACCTGGCGATGACCCGTGGCTACGGCACCGGCGGCACCTTGCACATCGTCATCAACAACCAGATCGGCTTTACCACCTCGGACCCGCGCGACGCCCGTTCGACCCTGTACTGCTCGGACGTGGTCAAGATGATTGAAGCGCCTGTGCTGCACATCAACAGCGACGATCCGGAAGCGGTTGTGCTGGCGACCCAGATTGCGCTCGACTACCGCCTGCAGTTCCGCAAGGACATCGTCCTCGACATCATCAGCTACCGCAAACTGGGCCACAACGAGCAGGACACGCCTGCCCTGACCCAGCCTTTGATGTACAAGAAAATTGCCCAGCACCCCGGCACGCGCAAGCTGTACGCGGACAAGCTGGTGGCGCAGGGCACCATTGCCGCCGACATGGGCGACAAGATGGTCGGCGCCTTCCGCGACGCCATGGATGCCGGCAAGCACACGGTTGATCCCGTCATCTCCAACTTCAAGAACAAGTATGCCGTCGACTGGCTGCCGTTCCTGAACAAGAAGTGGACCGACAGCGCCGACACGGCCGTGCCGATGACGGAACTGAAGCGTCTCGCCGCCCGCATCACCACCGTGCCGGAAGGCTTCAAGGCCCACTCGCTGGTGGAAAAAGTGCTGGCTGACCGCGCTGCCATGGGCCGCGGTGAAATCAACCTCGACTGGGGCATGGGCGAACACCTGGCCTACGCCTCGCTGGTGTCGTCGGGCTACCCGATCCGCCTGACCGGTCAGGATGCAGGCCGCGGCACCTTCGTGCACCGTCACGCCGTGCTGCACGACCAGAACCGCGAGCGCTGGGATGCCGGCAGCTACGTGCCACTGGGCAACGTCAGCGACAGCCAGGCGCCATTCACCGTGATCGACTCGGTCCTCTCCGAAGAAGCCGTGCTGGCCTTTGAATACGGATACTCGACGGCCGAGCCGAACACCCTGACCATCTGGGAAGCCCAGTTCGGCGATTTCGCCAACGGCGCCCAGGTCGTCATCGACCAGTTCATCAGCTCCGGCGAAGTGAAGTGGGGCCGCGCCTCCGGTCTCGTCATGATGCTGCCGCACGGCTACGAAGGCCAGGGTCCGGAGCACTCCTCGGCCCGTCCTGAGCGTTTCCTGCAACTGTGCGCTGACAACAATATGCAAGTGGTGCAGCCGACCTCGGCCGCGCAGATTTTCCACCTGCTGCGCCGCCAGATGGTGCGCCAGTTCCGCAAGCCGCTGGTGATCCTGACGCCGAAGTCGCTGCTGCGTAACAAGGATGCAGGCTCAAACCTGAGCGAACTGGCCAAGGGCAGCTTCCAGACCGTGATCGGCGAAGTCGACGAGAAAATCGACGCCAAGAAGGTCAAGCGCGTGATCGCCTGCTCCGGCAAGGTGTATTACGACCTGGTCAACCAGCGCAAGACGCGCAACCAGATGGATACCGCCATCATCCGCGTTGAGCAGCTGTACCCGTTCCCGCACAAGTCGTTTGGCGCGGAATTGAAGAAGTTCCCCAACTTTACCGAGCTGGTTTGGGCGCAGGATGAGCCGCAGAATCAGGGACCATGGTTCCAGATTCAGCACAATATCTTCGAGAGCCTGGAGTCGGGCCAGCGTCTGGCGTATGCCGGCCGTCCCGCTTCGGCGTCGCCTGCGGTCGGTTACTACGACAAGCACTACGCGCAGCAGAAGGAATTGCTGGACACGGCATTTTCGAAGCTCAAGGGCTTCATCCTCACCAAATAATTTTAAGAGCGGCCTGGGCCATGAGCCTGGGTCGCCATTATAAAAATACAGCTTACGGAGTTATTCATGGCACAAATCGAAGTCAAGGTTCCCCAACTGTCGGAATCGGTAGCAGAAGCAACCATGCTTGCATGGCACAAGAAAGTCGGCGAACCTGTCGCGCGCGACGAAAACCTGATCGATATCGAAACCGATAAAGTGGTCCTTGAACTGCCAGCGCCAGCAGCCGGCACGATCATCCAGATCATCAAGGGCGACGGTTCCACCGTCGTCGCCGGCGAAGTCATCGCCATCATCGACACCGAAGCGGGCGCCCAGGTCAGCCCGATCGAAGTCAAGGCCGTCGCCACCCCGAACGCGCCAGTGCCGACCGCGACCACCCCGTCGCCTGCAGGCAAGGGCGACATCGCCATGCCGGCCGCCGCCAAGATCCTCGCTGACAATGCCATGAGCACCAGCGACGTCACCGGCACCGGCAAGGACGGCCGCGTCACCAAGGGCGACGTGCTCGGCGCGATCGCCGGCGGCGTCAAGCCAGCCGCACCTGCACCTTTGGCTGCACCCGCCGCACCGGCTAAGCCAGCCCTGCAGCAAGTGGCTGCGCCATCGGTCGCCAGCCTGGGCAACCGTCCCGAAGAGCGCGTGCCGATGAGCCGCCTGCGCGCCCGTATCGCCGAGCGCCTGGTGCAGTCGCAGTCGACCAACGCCATCCTGACCACGTTCAATGAAGTGAACATGCAGCCGGTCATCGATCTGCGCAACAAGTACAAGGACAAGTTCGAGAAAGAGCACGGCGTCAAGCTGGGCTTCATGTCCTTTTTTGTGAAGGCCGCCGTCGCCGCACTGAAGAAGTACCCGATCATCAACGCTTCGGTCGATGGCAACGACATCGTCTACCACGGCTACTTCGACATCGGTATCGCGGTCGGTTCGCCCCGCGGCCTGGTGGTGCCGATCATCCGTGACGCCGACCAGTTGTCGATTGCCGACATTGAAAAGAAAATCGGCGAATTCGGCGCCAAGGCCAAGGAAGGCAAGCTGACCCTGGAAGACCTGACCGGCGGCACCTTCTCGATCTCGAACGGTGGCACCTTCGGCTCGATGCTGTAGATGAGTTTGTTATAGCGTCGTGTTTGGTATTTG
>JBJMVV010000327.1:0-8340 GCA_045810505.1 Massilia sp. | reverse complement strand
TTATGGCCAGGCCGCCAATGCAGGCGCCGCCGACCGCACCGTCGCCCTGCGCGATGGCGCCCGTTACCTCAATGTCACCGATGGCGAAACCGTTACCGTCGAACTGGCCGGCCAGTCCTTCACCTGGCATGTGTCGATTTTCCCCGGCCGCTCGCAGTTCAAGCTGGCGGCGATCGCCCCGGCGGAGCTGGCTGCAGCGGCTGACAATGTCACCGTGTATGTGGCGCCGAACCCGACCTATTTCGGCAACTAATCCCGCGGCGAACAAGCAGTACGGTTCGTCACATAAAAAAGCCATCTTCCCTGACCGGGAAGATGGCTTTTTTTCGTCAGGCCCCGTGAACGAAGACTTGGGCCCGACGACGCCGGCAACGCGAGAGCGCCGCCGACTCTGCAACAGCCACTCCGCGAGCTTCAAGCGCGAGCGGACGTGACTTGAAACGGCGGGCGCCGGAATTGACCCGGCGCCCGGTCAGGCATCACCGATTACTTCTGTTTCTTGGTATCGGATTTCGACTTCGATTTCGATTTCGACGTACCCGTCATGGTGGTGTCGTCGGGCGCCGTGGTGCCCACTGCGTGGCCGGCGGCCTGCTCATTGGCGTGGCTGGCCGCCTGTGAGTGGTCGAGGGCGGTCGGGTTGATATTGCCGGAATTGGTCGTGCCGGTGGTCGACGAGCCCATGGTGGTGCTGCCAGGGGCAGTGGTCGGGCTGGTGGACGGCAGCGCGCCCGTCGCAGGCGTTGGCGTGCCCATCGCACCCATATTGCCCGTGGTGCCGCCCAGATCGGTCGCGCCGTTGACGGTGGCGCCTGCCGTGGCGCCGGTCTGTGGCAGCGGCGTCGTCAGGCCCGCATCGGCGGCGGCGCTGCCGCTGACGGTCGGATTGGCCGACGTGGCCGAGGTGCTCGACGTTGCGCTGCCCGTGGCCGGCTTCTTGGTGGTCTGGGCAAAGGCGGCGCTGCTCAGGGCGGCGCTGAGGAGGGCGGTGGCAAGCAAGCTGGTATGGATAGTTTTACGCATGCAAATTCTCCTTGGATGGTGGCCCGGTTGGGCAATCCCGCTCGGTGAAAACCGGGGGACGAGTACGGCTGCGGTGCGAACTGCGCGAGCAGTGCTGCTCGGGACCCACAGAATAACAAGCTGAGCGAAACGGGATACCGGACACCCGAGCGCAGCACCGTCGGATCAGTCCTACAAAATTACCGAAAATCAAGAGGATCCGCGGCACCGGGACGAGGTTTCGCGTCCATGCGCCGGCTGTGCAACGCCCCTTCACGTTCAGGCAAAATTGCAATTGCTCTATTATTGAGCTTGAGTAACAATAGGCTTTATCCTCTCAACAGACGGGCTCCCCGTGCCGCGGCACTCCATTTCGCGCCTTTCCGGTCTGATCGTCTTCGCCGTCGCCGTGCTGTTATTGCTCGGCCGGATGTCGGGCAAGCCCGAGCTGCTCGCCCTGCTGCCTGGCGGCCAGCGCATGGGACTGCTCAACATGGTGCTGCTGGCGTGTTCCGGCGCCGCGATCGCCAGCCTCGCGGACGGCTGGGATCAGTTAGGCCTGGGACGCCGCCTCGTCCAGCTCGCCGCGATGGCGGTGCTGGTGATCCTGCCGCTGGGCTTTCTGCTGGAAACCCTGTTCGACATCCCGCTGGGCCTCGACATGCCCCCGCCGGGCCTGCGCCCCTCCGCTTTAAACCTCCATCCAGGCCGCACTGCGCCCAATTCGGCGCTCGCCTTCCTGGCGCTCGATGTGGCCCTGCTGTGCCTGACCTGGCCGCGCCGGCGCCTGCGCGCCAGTGTCGGCTTCGCTGCCGTGCTGGTACTGGGCGCGATCAGCGGCACCGCGCTGACCGGTCACGCGCTCGGTCTCGATGACCTGTACCAGTTCGCCGGGTTCAATCGCATGCTGCCCGTGACGGCGGTGTTGCTGTGCCTGTGCGCCGTGGGGCTGTGGCCGCTGGTCGAGCAGGACGACGCCACCGCCGTGGCGCCCGCCGCCGCGCGGGCCCGGCTGGGCGCCGAAGGCAAGGTCGAGCGCCAGATCAACCGCCGCTCGGCCGGCCTGTTTGCGCTGGTGACGGTGGTGGGCGGCGTGGCCGGCTTTGCCGTGCTGCGCGGCAGTTTTGAAGAAGCCAGCGCCCGCACCTTGCTGCTGACGGCCCGCACCACCGCCACCTCCATCGCCAGCGAAATCGACGCCAACCTGTGGTATCCGAAGGTGATCGTGGCGCGCAGCAGCGTGCGCTCGGCCATTGCAAAGCTGGACCGCGATGAGGGACGCGCTGGTTTCCCCAACGGCGCCAGCGTCGCCAGTAATGCCGACGCCCTGGCGCGCCTGGCCGAACGCTTTTTCAATGACAAGGTCACCGGCGCCCAGTTCCTCGATTCAAACGGCGCGGTGCTGTTTTCCTCAGGTACCCTGAGCATCGGCCAGGCCAGCGTCAAGCATGTGCTGTCCGAAAGCGCCGGCGGCGCCATCCTGTTCTGGGCCGACGGCTACGTGCTTGAAACACGCAACGACGTCGTCGAAGATGGGCGCATGGTCGGCATGCTGGTGGTGGAGACGCGCCTGCCGCACATTCATGAATTACTCGGCGAGGTGCAGGAATCCGGCCCCACCACCGATACCGCCCTGTGCAGCACCGGCGCCGGCCCCACTGCCGGGGCGCTGGTCTGCGGCCCCACCCGCGCCCGCCCGCGCGGCTTCACCCAACCGCTGCAGGCCGATCCGGCCAGCGTGCCAGGCACCCTGGCCCAGGCCCTGCGCGGACAGAGCGGCTCCCGCTTTGTCAGCGATACCTGGGAAGTCGACAGCAGCGATGGCGCCACCCTCACCGGCACCGGATCGAACGTCATCTCCGCCTTTACCCCGGTGAAGGATTTCGGCCTTGCCGTGGGCGTGCGCTCGCAAGTCGAGTCGCTCTACGCCCCGCTGCGCGGCCGGGTGCTGCAACTGCTGGTGGTGCTGGCCGCCGTCGTCGGCGCCGGCACCCTGATCCTGCGCAGCCAGGTGCGGCCCCTGGTGGCGGCGCTGGGGCGCGAGCAGCGCCGTGCCGCGCGCATCCTGGAAAACTGCAACGACGGCTTCATTGCACTCGACAGCCAGGGCCGCATCACCGACTGGAACGCCCAGGCCACGCGCCTGTTCGGCTGGAGCGCCGCGCAGGCGCTGGGCCGCCCGTTCACTTCCCTCGCATTGCCGCCAGCGAGCCGGCAGGCCTTTGATGCCGCCCTGGCCGACTGTGAGGTCGACGCCCTCAGCAACGTTCTCGGTGACGCCGGGGCAGAGGGAGCCGCCGACGCAGACAGCGACGGGATTGATGACGGCGGATCGGCCGGGCGCCGCATCGAACTGGAGGCGCAGCACCGCGACGGCCGCGCGCTGCAACTGGAACTGTCGCTCAAGACCCAGCCCAGCGACGACGGCCAGCTGGCCCATGTGTTCGTGCAGGACGTGTCGGCCCGCAGGGCGGCCGAGGCGGCCATGCGCCAGAGCGAGCAGCGCCTGCGCCTGATTGCCCACAACCTGCCGGCGCTGGTGTCGTATATCGACCGCGATTTCCGCTACCGCTTCTGCAACCAGCATTATCAGCTCTGGTTCGGGCTCGATCAGGCCGCGCTTGAAGGGCGCACCGTGGCCGAGGTGTTCGGCGACGATACCTTCCGGGGCGTGCGCGACCGGATCGAAGCGGCCTTCCGCGGCGAGGACGTGGTGTTCGAGCTGCACCACCCCATCGAAGGCGGACCTGACCATCTGCTGGTGCACTACATTCCCGACCGCGACGCTCATGGCAGGGTGATCGGGGTAATCGGCATGGTGCTCGACCAGAGCGCCCAGCGTGAAGCCCAGGCGCGGCTGGAAGCGAGCGAGCGGCAGTTGCGCGCGGTCACCGACAACCTGCCCGTCCTGATCAGCTATGTCGACCCGGAAGAAAAGCTGGTGTTCCTCAACGGTACCTTCCGCGACTGGCTGGGCATCGAGCTCGAGCATGCGCTGCGCCGGCCCATGGCCCAGGTGCTTGGCGACGAGCTGTATGGGCAGCGGCGTGAGCACATGCGGCGCGCGCTGGCCGGCGAACGCCAGGAGTTCGATGTCGAATCGCGCACCCGGCGCGGCCGGCGCCACCTGCACACCATTTATACACCGGACCTGCGCGAGGACGGCGCGGTGCGCGGCGTGTTCACCCTCAGCATGGATGTGACGCGCCTGAAACTGGTGGAAGAGGAATTGCGCAACCTGTCGACCCTGGACGCCCTGACCGGCCTGCCCAACCGGCGCCAGCTGGACGACCGGCTCGGCCTGGCGCTGGCCCGCCACCAGCGTGATGGCGCGCCGCTGGCGCTGATGTTCCTCGATATCGACCATTTCAAGCAGATCAACGACAGCCACGGCCACGCCGCCGGCGACAGCGTGCTGCGCGAACTGGCCGGCCGGCTGTCCACGGCCGTGCGCGACAGCGACACCGTGGCGCGCCTGGCCGGCGACGAATTCATCATCATCATCGAAGGCATGAAAGAGCCCGGCGACGCCGGACAGGTAGCGGCGAAGATCCTCGAATCGGTACGCCTGCCCTTCCAGCTTGAACACCAGTCGCTGGCGGTGACGACCAGCATTGGCGTGGCGATCTGCACCGGCGTGCGCTACACCATCGGCTGGGGCGACGGCGTGATGGGGCCGCGCGCCGGCGACATTGGCGAGCTGACCCGGGCGCGCCTGATGGAGGCTGCCGACCGCGCCCTCTACCGCGCCAAGCAAGCCGGCCGCGACTGCGTCGAAACGGAAGTGCTGGGCGCTGCGCAGGCGCTGCCGCAGTTGCCCTGACGCGGCCGACGCGGCAGGGCTGATGACGCCTTGTCAGTGCGGCAGGCGGGCCGCGGCGCTGTTCACGCCGGCCGGGCGGTGTTCGGGCAGGCGTGCACCGGCGTGGCTGAAGCGGAAATCGGCCGAGCGGAAACTCCATGGCAGCAGCCAGCCGCCCAGCGCCAGCAATACCTGGGTGATATCGCCGAAACGACCCGGCACATCCTGCTGGTGCCACTCCAGCCAGAACACCAGCGCCAGCACCAGCGCGCCGCCCATCGAGGACACCATGGCGCGCCGCGCCAGCGGGGTCAGCACGCGGACGAAATACGCCAGCGCAAAAAATGGCCAGAACAGTTCGAGAATGTTTTCGAGTCCCGCCAGTGAGCGCATCTGCCCGGCCAGCGGCACCCAGTTGAAGTCGTGCAGGAGGCCGCCGGGGCTGGCCAGCAGTTCGTTCAGCACAAAGCCGCACAGCAGCGCGGCACCGCCCGCCTGCGCGACCACCCGGGCGGTCGCTGCGCGCACCAGGTGCAACAGGCCCAGCGCAAGCGCCGCGCCCAGCACATCGGACAGGCCCAGCATGCGGCCGTAGATGATGAGCTTTCCTGCAAACACCAGCGCCAGCATGCTGACAAACAGGCGCCCTTCGCCGCCGGCCAGAAGCAAACGCGGCTCACGCGGCGCAGGCAGGTAGCGCTGCTGCACCAGGCTGCGCAGCAGCAAGCCCAGGCCGGTCAACTGAAAGGCCACCACCACCGCGCCGGACAAACCCATCCGTAACGGGTGGCGCAGTTCCCAGCCGAGGCTGGCAAGATTGCGCGCCAGGTAGGCCGGATCAGGCGCCGGCACCAGCGGACTGGTTTGCGACAGCACCCACAAGCCCAGCGCCGCCAGGCCGATATTGGGCAAGGTGCCGCTGGCGAAACGGCGCGCACGCCAGCGCTGCAGCGCGGCAATGGCACGCAGGGGATGCAGTCCGTGCTGGCCCGGGTGGACCGGATGCGGTGCAGCGCGCCCGAACACCAGCGCGAGCACGGCGCCGGCCAGCGCGCCCAGCACGTTCATGGCGATATCGGCGGTAGAAGCAGTGCGGGCCGGTTCAAATTGCTGGAGCGACTCCATCACGGCGGAGAGCACCAGGCCGGCCGCCGCCGTGTGCGCGATGGCGCTTGCGACCTTATCGCGGCCGAGCCGCCACAAACAGAAAAACAGGCCGAACGGGGCGTAGGCGAGCACGTTTTGCACCAGGTCGGCGCGATCGATAGTCGCCGGCCAGACGCCGAGGAAATGAAACAGGGGCGGCGCGGGCGGCGTCCACACGTCGAACGGGTAGAGGCTGCCGTAGGCGATCAAAACCACAAACAAGAGCGCGAGACGAAGCATGGATGAGCAGCAGTCAAGGGTGCAAACAGGATGATGGCATGCGAACGATAGCCGTGTAGGACAGTGCCGACAAAAAGTCTAGCGAACAACTTACATGTTTTAGGGAACTTAAAAGAATGCTATGCCTTATAGTGACTCACGGAAAATAATATGGAGTTTGTCATGTCGTATTGCCCAGAATGTGGATCGGATTTTACGCGACGGATTGCCCGTTCGCCGATGATGCGCCTGATTTTTACTAGCAAACACATCCTGTGCTCCGACTGCGGCGAGCGTTCGCTGATCCTGTTTCCGGCCCTGGCGCGGCGCCCGGAAGCGGTGCCGGTCCAGCGCCTGGTGGCGGAGCACCGCAAGGTCTATTGACGGGCCGCCCGCAGCCGCGACTTTTCTACCCGAGGCCGTCCGAAGGATGGCCTTTTTCTTAGCCAGTTTCCTCACCGTTTTTGTGAGCTCGCCGCGCACACTATTGATGTGGATTAGCTTACCGGGCGCCGTCTGCAACTTCCTCGGCCATGGCCTGTCAGACCAGACTCCCCTCGTTCCCCAGCATGAAGGAAACGCATGAGCAGTCACGAGTGCATCAAAAGCCGCATCAAGGACGGCGAAACCTACGCCGGTCTCATCCTCGGAAAAAATGGCCAGCCCGACTACCATCTGGTGCTGATGCCTGGCGACGTTGAAGACGTCACCTGGTCGACCGCACGCAGCTGGGCCGTGGCCGAAGGCGGCGACCTGCCCAACCGGCGCGAACTGTCCCTGCTGCACGCCAATCTCAAGGAATTGTTTGCGCGGGTCTGGTACTGGTCGTCGGAACAGTCGGAAGCACGCTCCCAGCTCGTATGGGGCCAGAACTTTTCAAGCGGCATACAAACCATGTACGGACGCCAGTTTCACGGGCGGGCCCGGGCGGTACGCAAGGTTCCCTGCGATTAATTTCTTCAAGGCTATTGCAATTAAGACTTATGTGCTCTGGCGAACAGTGGCCGTCACATTCATGAGGCATGATGTGACTGTCCAATCCGACAACATCACAATAACGCTGCAGAGGAAACCTCCATGAACGTACTTATTTCCCTGATCATTTACCTGGTCATTTTCGGCCTTATCTGGTGGCTGGTCAGCCTGCTGCCGCTGCCCTCCCCGGTCGCCGGCATCGTCCGCGTGCTGTTCATCATCCTGCTCATTCTGATCGTGCTGTCCGTCTTCGGCATCATCCCCGGCGGTTATCTGCCGAAGCTGAACCTGTAGACCGTTACGACAGAACTGATAAAAATGGCAGAAAAAAAACCCGGCAATGCCGGGTTTTTTTATTCAATAATCAACGCCCCCGCTCGCCCGCTGGCGGCGCCGGGGTACGCCCGATCGGCTCGTTCATATTGGCCAGAAACCAGGCGGTGGTGGCCATCACCGCCACATGCCGGCGCAGGTCTTCCGGCTTGACCTTGTCGAAGGTGTCGGCGGCCGTGTGGTGGTAATTAAAATAGGTGGAGTCATCGATCAGGGGCGAAAAGCTGGGCACCCCGGCGCGCTCGAGGCCCGACAGGTCGCCCGTGCCCAGCACATCGGTGCGCTGGAACCCTGCCGCGCCCATCGGCAGCAGGGCCGCGCGCAAGGGTGCGAACAATTTCATCGACTCCACCGGCACGCTGGTGCGCATGCCGAACACGCGACCCGAGCCCTCGTCGTTTTCAATCGCCGCCACATGCTTTTCGGCCAGCGCCTTGTTGGCGTCGACATAGGCCTGGGCGCCTCGGGTGCCGTTTTCCTCGTTCATCCAGGCCACCACGCGGATGGTGCGGCGGGGCTGAAAGTCCAGCATTATCAGAGTTTCAATTACGGCCATAGCGCTCGTCACGCCGGTGCCATCGTCATTGGCGCCGGTGGCCAGGTCCCACGAGTCGAGGTGGCCCGAGACGATGACGATCTCGTCGGCTTTGTCGGTGCCGGGCAGGTCGGCGATGACGTTGAAACTGTCGGTGTCAGGCAATATCTGCGGCGTCAGCGTCAGATGCATTGTCAGCGGGCCCCGCTTGGCCAGGCGGCTCATCAGCATGGCGTCTTCGGCGGCCACGGCGGCGGCCGGAATCCGCGCGCCATCCTGCAGGCCCGATGAGCCGGTATGGGGCAGGCGGAAATCGGCGCCGCCCACC
>JBJMVV010000326.1:0-6362 GCA_045810505.1 Massilia sp. | reverse complement strand
GCCGATCCTGCGTGACGCGGACCAGCTGTCGATCGCCGACATCGAGAAAAAGATCGGCGAATTCGGCAGCAAGGCCAAGGACGGCAAGCTGACGCTGGAAGACCTGACCGGCGGCACGTTCTCGATCTCGAACGGCGGCACCTTCGGCTCCATGCTGTCGACCCCGATCATCAACCCGCCACAGTCGGCCATCCTGGGCGTGCATGCGACCAAGGACCGCGCCGTGGTGGAAAATGGCGTGATCGTGGTGCGTCCGATGAACTACCTGGCCATGTCCTACGACCACCGCATCATCGACGGCCGCGAAGCGGTGCTGGGCCTGGTGGCCATGAAGGAAACGCTGGAAGATCCATCGCGCCTGCTGCTGGACCTGTAATCGATCCTGGCGCGCCGCCGGTGCGGCGCGTGCATCTGCATGTTGAAAGGTAGCGTGAATGAGCGTATCCGAAGAAATCAAGCGTTTGCACGAACTGCACCAGGCAGGCGCCCTGAGTGATGCCGAATTTGAAAAGGCGAAAGCGAAGCTGCTGGATCAGCCGTCTACGGTCGACCTCAACAAACCTTCAAGCGGCGACTTCGTCAGCGAAATGGGCGCCCTGCGCCGCTCGCGCAGCGACCGCTGGCTGGGGGGCGTGTGCGGCGGCCTGGGCAAGGTGTCCGGGATGGAATCGTGGATCTGGCGGCTGGTGTTTGTGCTGTTCACCGTCACCTTCGGCTTTTCGTTTCTGATTTACATCCTCATGTGGATTTTCGTCCCCGAAGAGTCCTGACTGGCTTCTAGGTTTTTATCGTATTTAATCTGTAAAAATCATCTGGCTCCGCCAGGGATTTTTACCTCGACCCAAACAAAAGTAGGGTTGTACTTTTGTTTGAATAAGGAATGAAATGTCCAAACAATTCGACGTCGTCGTAATTGGCGCGGGACCTGGCGGCTATGTTGCCGCGATCCGCGCCGCGCAACTGGGTTTCTCGGTCGCCTGTATCGATGAGTGGGTCAATGAAAAGGGCGGCCCTGCGCCCGGCGGCACCTGCACCAACGTGGGTTGCATCCCATCGAAGGCGCTGCTGCAGTCGTCCGAGCATTTTGAACATGCCGGCCATGCCTTCAAGGACCACGGCATCGACGTGGGCAGCCTGTCTCTGAACCTGCCGCAAATGCTCAAGCGCAAAGGCACGGTCGTCAAGCAAAACAATGACGGCATCCTGTACCTGTTCAAGAAAAACAAGATCACCTTCCTGCACGGCCGCGCCACCTTCACGGGCACCGCGAACGGCGTGCACAGCATCACCGTGACGGGACCTGGCGCCGACACCATCACCGCCACCCACGTCATCGTCGCCACCGGTTCGAATCCGCGCGCGCTGCCGGGCGCACCGTTCGACGAGAAAATGATTCTGTCGAACACGGGCGCACTGGCCATCGAAGGCGTCCCCGCCAAGCTGGGCGTGATCGGCGCCGGCGTGATCGGCCTGGAAATGGGCAGCGTCTGGCGCCGCCTGGGCTCGGAAGTGACTGTGCTGGAAGGCCTGCCGACTTTCCTCGGCGCTGTCGACGAGACCATTGCCAAGGAAGCCCACAAGCAGTTCACCAAGCAGGGCCTGAAGATCAGCCTGGGCGTGAAGATCAGCTCGGTTACCACGGCTGGCGACAAGGTCACCGTGGCTTATGCCGATGCTGCCGGCGCGGAGCAGAAGGCCGAATTCGACAAGCTCATCATTTCGATCGGACGCATTCCCAACACCATCGGCCTGAACGCCGAAGCAATCGGTCTGAAACTGGACGAGCGCGGTTTTGTGGCCGTCGACGACGACTGCAAGAGCAATGTGGCCAATGTCTGGGCCATCGGCGACGTCGTGCGCGGCCCGATGCTGGCGCACAAGGCCGAGGAAGAGGGCGTGGCGGTGGCTGAGCGTATCGCCGGCCAGCACGGTCACACCAACTTCAACACGATTCCCTGGGTCATCTACACCTCCCCGGAAATCGCCTGGGTTGGCCAGACCGAGCAGCAACTGAAAGCTGCCGGCGTCGCTTACAAGGCGGGCAGCTTCCCCTTCCTGGCCAACGGCCGCGCGCGCGCCCTGGGCGACACCACCGGCATGGTCAAGGTGCTGGCGGACGCGACCACCGATGAAATCCTTGGTGTGCACATCATCGGCCCGCAGGCTTCCGAGCTGATTTCGGAATCGGTCGTCGCGATGGAATTCCGCGCTTCGTCGGAAGACATCGCCCGCATCTGCCACGCCCATCCTTCGCTGTCGGAAGCGACCAAGGAAGCCATGCTGGCTGTCGACAAGCGCACCCTCAATTTCTAATCGAGTGACGCGCAACAGGCCGGCCACAAGCCGGCCTTTTTCGTTTTGAGAACCTATGAATGTCCAAGAGTTTTATGTGAACGCGCTCGGCGCGCGCGGCTACCAGTCCGACGACGCCCAGCAACGCGCCGTCGATCGCCTGCAGCGCTGCTACGACGAATGGGTGGCCTATAAAGACCGCCGTTCCTCCAGTTTCAAGCGCCTGATTAACCGCCCGGAAGTGCCGCGCGGCGTGTATCTGTGGGGCGGCGTAGGGCGCGGCAAATCGTTTTTGATGGACAGTTTTTATTCGGTGGTGCCGGTGGTGCGCAAGACCCGCCTGCACTTCCACGAATTCATGCGCGGCGTGCACCGCCAGCTCGATGAATTGAAAGGCGTCGCCAATCCGCTCGATGAAGTGGCGCGCCGCATCGCCAAGAAATACCGCCTGATCTGCTTCGACGAATTCCACGTCTCCGACATCGCCGACGCGATGATCCTGTATAACCTCTTGTCGGCCCTGTTCGACAATGGCGTCTCCTTCATCATGACGTCGAACTACGATCCGGATTTGCTGTATCCGGACGGCCTGCACCGCGACCGCATGCTGCCCACCATCGCGCTGTTGAAAGAAAAACTCGATGTCCTGAACGTCGACGCCGGCGTCGATTACCGCAAGCGTGCGCTGGAACAGGTCGACAGTTACTACACGCCCTTGAACGCGGCCTCGGACGCGGCCCTCCGCGCGGCCTACGCGAAAATCGCCGAGACGGCCGATGAAGATCCCCGCGTCTTCATCGAGCAGCGCGAAATTCGCGCCTTGCGCCGCGCGGGCGGGGTGATCTGGTTTGATTTCGCCACCCTCTGCGGCGGGCCCCGTTCGCAAAACGATTACCTGGAGATTGCCAGCCGGTTTCACACGGTGATCCTGTCCGGGATTCCCGCCATGTCGGCCGGCCAGTCCTCGGAAGCGCGACGGTTTACCTGGCTGATCGACGTGTTTTACGATAACAAGGTCAAATTGCTGATGTCGGCCGCGGTGGCGCCCGAAGAGCTTTATACGCAAGGGATGCTGGCAAATGAATTCCACCGCACTGTCTCGCGTATCATTGAGATGCAGTCGCGTGAATACATGGAATCGGACCGGCGCGATGCGGCCGGTTCGATAACCTGACAGATTAAAACAAGACCTACGGACCAGGCATGATGAAGAAGTTGTTAATGATTGCGGCAGCCGGCGCCCTGAGCGCCTGCGTATCGACCAAACCGGCCCCGGTGCCCTCCGCCGTCGCGCCCACCTCCTCGAATGAGGATGCGCAGCGCAAGCTCGACCTGGTAAAAGTCGAGCGCGAGCGGGCCGAAGTGCGCTTTGCCGCGGCGGAGCGGGTCTGCTACACCCGGTTTTTCACCAATAACTGCCTCGACGCAGCGCGCGAGGAGCACCGCATCGCGCTCGGCAATGTACGCGCCATCGAGATCGAGGCGCAGCACTTCCAGCGCAAGACCCGCGCCGACGAGCGCGACGTGGCGCTGGAAAAATCCACCGCCCAGTTCGAGGCGGACCAGGCCCGCCTGCGCGCCAATCCACCGCCGCCACCCAAGCAGGAGCAAGCAGCGCCGCCGCCGCGTCCCGCCGCCAAAGTCGACCGTAACGCCGAGCACACGGCTCGCATCCAGCGCATCGAGGCGGAAGAAGCCGCGGGCGCTGCCAAGCGGGCAGCCAACGTCAAGGCTTTCGAAGCGCGCCGCGCCGAGTCGGCCCAGCGCCTGAAAGATGTGGAAGCGAAGAAAGCGGAAACGGCCAAGCGGGAGGCCGAAAAAGCTGCCGCGGACAAGGCCGCGGCGGAGAAGGCAAAGTAAATCGGGGCAGGGGGGGCGGCGCCAGGTTGACGCCAGCAGCGCTGTTACACCGCCCGTCCCATCTTCTGTACCGTGTAGCTGGCTTCTTCCTTGGGCGGCTTGACCAGCTTGATGATGGCCATGGTGCAGTTGCCGCCCTTGCCCTGGGCGCGCTCGGCGGCTTTGCTGATGAGCATTTCGGAGCCCTGGCGGGGCGCCGTCTTGTTGAGCACGGCTCCGAGCTCTGCGTCTGTGAAAAAATGCCACAAACCGTCCGACGCGAGCAGGAAGGCGTTGCCGGCATCCAGCGGCTGATGGTGGCCGACCGTCACGAACGGTTCCTTGCGGCTGTTGCCCAGTACATTGACCAGCAGTTTGGAATGGCGGTGGTTGCGCGCCGCTTCGACCGGCAGGCGGTCGGTTTCCATCAGGTGGTCGATGTAGGCGGCGTCGCTGCTGCGCATTTTGCCTTCGCCCTTGTGGAAGCGGTAGACCCGCGAGTCACCCACGTGGGCCCAGACCGCCTGGCCGTCTGGGGTGATGATGAGGGCGGCAAAAGTGGCGTGCGGCTCCGTTTGCGTGGCGACCCCATTCATCTTGATGACCAGGTGGGTTTCGTGAACGATTTCGCGCAGCAGTTCTTCGACCCGGGCCACGGATGCGGTGGCGCCAGGCTTGAATTCATCGAACAACAACTTGGCGGTGTGCAGTACCTGCTCGGACGCCAGCGAGCCGCCAGCCAGACCCGAGGAGAGCACGGCCATGACATAGCCGGGGGCGCGGGCGCTGGTGAACAGGGCGACCCGGTCATTTTGCTGGGGCCGGTTACCGATATGTTGGGCGGTTCCGGCTTCGATCTTGTAGGAATTCATAGTTATGTTGGCGGCCACGTCTCGGTAGATTAAACTATGCACTGGATGCGACGAATGTTGCAAGCAGTAAATATTATCAAGCACGATTGTAGGCGTTTCGCGACCGCTTCCGCAGCACAATTGTAATAATCTGTTGGGAATTGCAAACTATGCCAGATGTCCAGGAAATCCAGCGCCGCCTCATCGAGCTCGACGTGGAGCATCGCGACCTCGACGCGGTCATTGACTTGCTGGTGCTCGACGGCCATCACGACCAGTTGCAGCTGCGCCGCCTGAAAAAGCGCAAACTGCAGCTGAAAGACCATATCACCCTATTGAAAATGCAATTGGTGCCGGATGTTTCGGCCTGATCCGTCTTCGCTTCACTGAAGTTCCATTTTGACCGATTCCGATTCCGTTCCTGCGCTTGACGAAGGCGGCGACGCTGCTGCGTCCGCTCCTGGCCTTCCCCTTGCGCCCGTGGGCAAGTTCGATGCCGAAGTCGATCGCCTGTTTGGCGCCGGCGGCCCCCTTGCGCCTGCCGTCGGCAGCTTTTCGCCGCGCCGCTCGCAAACCGAAATGGCCAAGGCCATCGCCCAGGCCATCGCCGACCAGAAAACCCTGATCGCCGAGGCCGGCACGGGGACTGGGAAAACCTTTGCCTACCTGGTGCCGGCGTTGATGTGGGGCGGCAAGACGATTGTGTCGACCGGCACCAAGAACTTGCAGGACCAACTCTTTTTGCGCGATATTCCGACGGTGCGGGCGGCCCTGCGCGCCCCCGTCTCGGTGGCCCTGCTCAAGGGGCGCAGCAATTACGTCTGCCATTACCACCTCGAGCGCACCATGCAGAACGGGCGCATGACCTCGCGCGACGACGTCGGCCACCTGCGTGAGATTTCCCGCTTCATCAAGATGAGCAGCTCCGGCGACAAGGCCGAGCTGACCAAGGTGCCGGAAAACGCCAGCATCTGGAATCTCGTCACCTCCACCCGCGACACCTGCATGGGCGCCGAGTGCCAGTACTACCAGGATTGCTTCGTGATGAAGGCGCGCCGCGAAGCGCAGCAGGCCGATGTCGTCGTCGTCAATCACCACCTGTTCTTTGCCGACGTGGCCCTGAAAGACACCGGAGTGGCAGAGCTGCTGCCGTCAGCCAACACGATCATCTTTGACGAGGCGCACCAGTTGCCTGACACGGCGACCCTGTTTTTCGGCCAAACCGTGTCGACCTCGCAGATCCTGGAACTGTGCCGCGACGTGCTGGCCGAGGGCCTGGCCCATGCGCGGGGCGGGCCGGACTGGGCCAAGGTCGTCACCGTGGTGGAAAAGGCCACGCGCGACCTGCGCCTGACCTTCCCGCAGGATATTGTCCGGATG
>JBJMVV010000325.1:0-40625 GCA_045810505.1 Massilia sp. | reverse complement strand
TGTCACGGTATGTCCCTCTGGCGTACGAAAGCCGCGATACAGCCGGGAACGTTGGTTGTTGACGACCTCGCTCCGGCCACCCAGGAAACGAAAGTGCGCGAATGGCGTGCCGGAGAGATCGACTGGCTTGAACGCCAGACTTGGTATTGTCGTGGCGAATGGGCGAAAAGTGATGCGGTAGCGCTCCAGGTTAGCGTCGCACATTTTCAGGTAGCCGTTTTTTTTCACCTCAAGCGCTTGCTGCGCCTGGGCCGCAGCAAAACCAGGGGCGCCGGGCGGCAAGCCAAGTCCACAGGATAGCGTCCCGCCTGACGCCGGCTCGGCCATGGCAAAACCGGCGTACAGCGTGATGGCAGTCGCGATAATACTGAAAGCAATAGGGTGTCTCATCGTTTTATATTTGACTGGTAAGTGAGGCATGTGTGAACCAGGGAAAGCAGGGCTTTTTGCTTGCGGCTTGCTGCTGATTTGTCTCTGCTATCGATTCGTAGTGCGGGGCCGGATGTTGAGTATAAGATATTGTTGCTTGAAAAACTAAATGTTTGATGGCGCAACGATGTAAAAACATTTCGTGACTTGAGAGCGACCGGGCACAATCGTTAAGGCGAGGCCGTTCCATTAGCGTCGCAACAATACGCTGAAAAAATGGCTGGTCCGCGCGGGTGTGGAAGCGACTTGGGCCCTGCCTCACTAGACGGACGCGGATGCGAGTAAGCTTCTTGGCAGTACGGCGTGGAATTGCGCCTGCCCCTCATCCGTTTATAAACCGCGTTCGGGATGAGTTACGGCTGCGCCGACTGAAGGTGTCATTTCCCCATCACTGATGCTCCAGGTGCAGCGAACGGCCGCCCGATGCACCGTTGCTGTGGTGGGCCAGGAAGCGGTGCAGGGCGTCGTCCAGGGTGGGCAGCAGGATGGCGCGTTCGCTCTTGAGGGCGCTGTAGGAGGGGCGCGGGGCGAGAAAATTGCAGTCGCGCGCCGGGCGGGCGGCCAGGCGGCTGGGGTCGATGCGGGCGGCGAGGGCGGCGCGGTGGGCCAGTTCCATCCAGCACAGGGGCTGGCCGTTGGTGAGGTGCCAGATGCCCGACTCGCCATCGATGATGAGATCTAGGCAGACATCGACCAGGTCCGGGACGTAGGTGGGCGAGACGATGAGGTCGTCCGGCGCGGTGAAGCTCTGGCCGGCAAGCAGGGTGCGCAGGGCCTTGATGAGGAAGTTGTGTTCATCCCAGGGGCCGAAGAAGGAACTGGTGCGCACCACCATGGCGCCGGGAAGGGAGTCGAGCACCAGTTGCTCGCCCTCGGCCTTGCTGCGTCCGTAGACGTTGAGGGGGGCCACCGCGTCCGTTTCAATATAGGGATGCTGCTGGCCGCCATTGAAGACGAGGTCGGTGGAGAAGGTGGTCAGGTGCACCTTGTGGCGGGCGCAGGCCGCTGCCAGGATGGCTGGCCCGAAGGCATTTTCACGGAAGCAGCGCTCGACGTCGCGCTCGGCGGCGTCGACCTGCACGTAGCCGCTGGCGTTGATCACGGCCCAGGGGCGGAAGGTGTCGAGCGCCCGTTCCACCGAGGCAGGATCGGCAATGTCCATTGCTTCGCGCGAGAGCAGGCGGTGGGCCAGGTTGCGCTGCCTGCAGATGCGGGCAAAAGCCCGTCCCAGGGTGCCGCTGGCGCCGGAAATGAGGATGGGCGGCGCTTCATCGATGGTGTCGAAGGTGTCGGCCTGCACCAGGTGGTCGGTGTGCCGGGTCAGGCGGCCGGGGCGGCGCCACCAGCCGCGCCCGCCTGCGACGGGGTGGCCGGGACCCTGGCCGGCGCCAAGTTCGCGCAGCAGGTGCGCCACCGCGGTGGGGCGGGGCGGGGCAAAGCGGGTGTCGAAGGCGCCCGGCTCGTAGTAGCCGGCGCTGCGCGTCACCAGGCTGTTCCAGTCGAACGCGCCCAGCAGCGACCAGGCGGTGACGGCGCGGATGTCGGCGCCGTGCGCGCGCGCCGTTTGCGCCGCCTGCCAGATGTCGCCGAGCCAGCGCAACTGGTCCTCGCGGCCGGCGTCAATATGGGCTTCGGTGATGGCGATGGGCAGGCCGTAGCGCTGCCAGACTTCTGCGAGCAGCGGCGCAAGGCCCGGGGTGGGCACTTCCATCGCGCGCGCCGCCTCGACATCGATGCAGGGCCGGCCGAACACGGTGTCGGCGCGCAGGGAGGGGAAGCGCTGCGGTTCGTGATCAAGCCAGCGCTCGCTGGTGATGTAGTAATTGACGCCGATGATGTCGGGCGGGCAGGCGTTATGCCGGAACCACAGGATTTCTTCGGCGGGGATGCCAGCCAGCACCAGGTAAGACCAGAGGGGGTGGGCGCGGTCGACTTTGCCGCACAGCAGATCCCAGCCCAGCCAGCGGCGCTGGTTGTAAAACGCCGCCACATTGGCCAGCGCCGGCGTGCTCCAGGCCTTGCCCAGGTCGTCTGTCTGCGCCAGACGCGCGGCCGGATTGCGCAGGCGGATGGCGCGCATTGCCAGCACCACGCCGCGGCACTGGTTGAACAGGGCGCGCACAAAACTGCGGTCGCTTTTGCCATGGGGATACCAAACGCCGTACAGGCAGCTGAAGCGGGCCGTCGTCAGAGGTTCATTGACGGGGGTGTAGGCGTCCAGCCACGGATAGCGGTCCGCCACGGCGCCCGCATACTCGGCCAGTTTGTCGCCGAACTGCGGGTCGAGCAGGCTGGTTGATGGCGGACCGCTGCCATGGTGGACCAGCCCGGCGATGACCTCGATGTCGTGCTGGCGCAGGGCGCCCAGGCGGGCGTCGCTCTGGCGCCAGTCGGCCTGCGCGAGGCCATGGGGCGCGATTTTTTCCCACAGCACGGGGTAGCGCAGCGCCTTGATGCCCAGGGCGGCCACGCGCGCCACATCGTCGTCGCGCTCGTCGTGGCCGTTGATGCGGCTCTGGTCGTAAAACATCTCGCCCACCCGGTTGATGGTGCACTCGCAGCCACCCCATAGCTGCAGCGGGGGCTGCGCTGCGCCTGGCCCCTCATGGCTGCCGGCCACGGCTGATGGGCCTGGCGAACTGGCGCGCAAGGCTTCCTGGCCGGCTGCTGCTGCTGCTACTGCTGCTGCCGCTGCCACTGCCACTGCATCTTCGGCGCCATTGGCTTCATTGCCGTCGCCTGCGTTCCGCCCGGCCCGGCCGTCCCGGTCCTCCTGCGGCCGCGCCCCGCGCGGCGTCCAGCTATCCTGCATGCGTGAAGACATCCGAGCTTCTCCTGTCAAAGTTCACGTCCGGCGTCGGCTTTGCCCGGCAGCTTCGTTGGGCAACGCACAGACACCCCGATGGCAACCGCGCACAGTGGCCATGTCAGCGTCCTCAGACGTTCATACGTTCAGCATTTTTTCTGAAATTCGCGCTTTAACCATTCAAGGGGAATCGAACATGAGCAATACCAACAACACCGATACGCAAAACAAGCAATCCGACCACGCCCGCACCGAAGCGGACAAGGCTGCTGCAAAAAGCGGCGTCACCCACAAGAGTTCGGGCAACGACAAGGCCCATACCAAGGCGGGAAGCGATCATGGGGCGGGTGGCGGCGCCAAGCAGCAGCACAAGAACTAAGAGCGGCAGTGGCCGGGCAGTTCGGGGCGCCGGCTCAGGACATCGGCGGCGCCGGCGGGGTGGACGAAGAGACTTCGCGCAGGATATCGCCCGACAGCCCGGTGTCGACATGCGCCAGGTCGCCCAGCGAGACGATGCCGATCAGCGCTTCCCTTGCATGGTCCAGCACGGGCAGGCGCCGGGTTTGCATGTCGCCCATGTCATTGAGAACGTCCTCGACGCTCTGGTCGTCGTAGCAGTGCAGCACGTCTTCGCTCATGACTTCGACGACAGGCGTATCGAGACTGAGCCCGCCGGCGACGGCGCGGATGGTGATGTCGCGGTCGGTCAGCATGCCGGCCAGTCGCTGGCCGTCGACCACAGCCAGCGAGCCAATGTCGCTGTCGCGCATCATTTGTGCTGCCGTTTGCAAAGTGTCCTGGGGTGAAACGCTGACGACGTCGCGCGTCATGATATCGGCAATGGTTTGCATGGCTGTCCTCGAAAATGGTTAACGTGGCCTGGCTCGCGTGGCGGTGTATTTACATCATTCCTGCATTACCGCTGTCTCTGTCTGTTAGAGGCGGCCGAAGATGGCAAGTTCCATAAATATCGCGGCGCCTGCGAAAAAGCCGGCGCCATGCGATCTGGCGGCGTAAGGAGGGAAGCGGTTCGATACAAACGGGTTATATATCCCAGAGTCAATCCATGTTACAGTGAATGTAATGCGTGATCAGCCCCGCCGGGCCCGGTGGTCGCGCAGCCCTCGGCCAAAACTCTGCCCGTTCGCTTTCGACTATCGACCCACCGTGTCGAGTAACCGCAGAGTTTTTCATGACCGAAACTTTTTCCCCCATTGCTAACAATGACACCATCGTGCCGAACCGGCGCGTACTGGTGATTGATGACAATGCCGACGCCGCCGACACCCTGGTGGCCATCCTCTCCCTGCTGGGGCACGACGCCGTGGCCGCCCACAGCGGCCCCGAAGGCCTGCGCGCCGCCGAAGCCCAGCACCCCGACGTCATCTTTCTCGATATCGGCATGCCCGGCATGAATGGTTTCGAAGTGGCCGTGGCCATGCGCCAGATTGCCGGCCTGGAAACCGTGCGTATCGTGGCCCTGACGGCCTGGCGCGACGACGCCACCCGCGCCCGCGCCCGCAGCGCCGGCTTCGATCTGCACCTGACCAAGCCCACCTCGATCGAGGTCATTGAGGGCATCATCACCGAACGTTGAAGCGCCCCGCGGCCCTTGCCGGCTGGCAGGCAGGCTGCGCCGCGTCATGGCCAAATGAACTCTTTGATTGCCGACGCCCTCTGCAATGCTGGATAATTGCGCCGGGACCGATCAGGTCCCCGCTTACGTCCGCCGCCACCCGCGCGCGGGCGCCACCGACAACCAGGCATTCGGACAGAACCGCCATCAAAGCGGCCAACGAGACCCGACCACAAGGCGCCAGCATATGCACACTCAGGTTCACACTTCTCCGCCCGCCCAGACGGCGCGCGCACCCTACACCCAGACCCGGTCGTTTTCGACCATCGCCCTGATTGAATTGTGGGAGCGCTTCGGCTACTACGGCATGCAGGCGCTGATCGTCTATTTCCTGGTGCAGCGCCTCGGTTTTGAGGACAGCCGCGCCAACCTGGTGTGGAGCGCCTGCGCTGCCCTGATTTATGTCTCCCCAGCCATAGGCGGCTGGATCGGCGACAAGGTGCTGGGCACCCGCCGCTGCATGCGCATCGGCGCCATGATCCTGGCGCTCGGTTACGCCCTGATGGCGTTTCCGACCCAGAATACCTGGTTCATTTTTTCGGCGCTGGGCGTGGTGGTGGTCGGCAACGGCCTGTTCAAGCCGAACACGGCCAACATGGTGCGCAAGATCTATGAAGGCGACGACTCGAAAATCGACAGCGCCTTTACCCTCTATTATATGGCGGTGAATGTGGGCTCGACCGTGTCGATCCTGGCCACACCGGCCATCAAGGACTACGTCAACGCCAACTATGGCGACGGCCTGGGCTGGCACGCGGCCTTCGCGGTCTGCGCTGTCGGCCTGGTGATCGGCCTGATCAACCTGAGTTTCGCCAGCCGCACCATCGCCCATATCGGCTCCACGCCCGACCAGTCGCCCGTGCGGGTCGACAAGTTGCTGATGGTGCTGGGCGCCGGCGTTGTCATGGTGGGCGCCTCCGCCGTGATCCTGCAATACCAGAGCATCGCCCGTGCCTTTGTGTATATTGCCGGCATCGTGGTGCTGGGTATTTTTACCCACTTGATCCGCATCAGCGCGCAAAATGAACGGGCCGGCCTGATCGCGGCGCTGGTGCTGACCTTGCAGACCGTGTTCTTCTTCATTTTTTACCAGCAGATGTCGACCTCGCTGTCGCTGTTCGCGCTGCGTAACGTCGACCTGGACTTCAGCCTGTTCGGCGCCCATTTGTTCACCTGGTCGCCGGCCCAGTTCCAGGCCCTCAACGCCATCTGGATCATGCTGCTCAGCCCGGTGCTGGCCGGCATCTACGCCGTCGCTGGCCGTTCGGGCAAGGATTTGTCGATTGCCGGCAAGTTCGCGCTGGGCTTTGCGATGGTGGCCGTGGGCTTTTTTGTGTACGGCATCGCCGGCCAGTTCGCCGTCGGCGGCAAGACCTCCTCGTGGGTGATGATCATCGGCTACGGCTGCTATTCGCTGGGTGAATTGCTGGTGTCGGGCCTGGGCCTGGCCATGATTGCCCGCTACGTGCCGGCGCGCATGGGCGGCTTCATGATGGGCGCCTATTTCGTCGCCGTCGGCATTTCGCAATACCTGGGCGGCGTCGTCGCCAACCTGGCCAGCGTACCGAAGGACATGGTCGATCCCCTGCTGACCCTGCCCATCTACACCAGCCTGTTCAACAAACTGGGCATCGGGGCGATTGCCTGCACCCTGATCGCACTGGCGGCCCTGCCGCTGATGCGCCGCCTGACGGCCACCCATCACTCGCACAGCTGATGCGTCCCTGATAGTCCGGGCGGCCCTGCGGCGGTCCGGCTATCAACTTGGTAAAAAAATACTATACTTGCACTCAGCCGGACCGCGCCCACATGGAGCGCATCGGACGCGCACTGTCGCGCGCGTGCAAGGGTCGAGTTCTCCTTGGCGCGCGCTGCGGACAGGTCTACGATAGAGGCAGTCGCCGCGTCGCCCGATCCAACAGAGGAGCTTGTGATGACCCGTAAAACCCCCATCGAGCGCTATCGCAATATCGGGATCAGCGCCCACATCGACGCCGGCAAGACCACCACGACCGAGCGCATCCTGTTTTACACCGGGGTCAATCACAAGATCGGCGAAGTGCACAATGGCGCCGCCACCATGGACTGGATGGAACAGGAGCAGGAGCGCGGCATCACGATTACGTCGGCCGCGACGACCGCGTTCTGGCGCGGCATGGCGGGCAACTTCGAAGAACACCGCATCAACATCATCGACACCCCCGGCCACGTCGACTTCACCATCGAGGTCGAGCGTTCCATGCGCGTGCTCGATGGCGCTGTGATGGTCTATGACGCCGTCGGCGGCGTGCAGCCGCAGTCGGAAACCGTCTGGCGCCAGGCGAATAAATACAAGGTGCCGCGGATTGCCTTCATCAACAAGATGGACCGGGTGGGGGCGGACTTTTTCCGGGTCCAGCAGCAGATCGCCACGCGCCTCAAGGGTGTCGCTGTGCCGATCCAGATTCCGCTCGGCGCCGAAGAGGATTTTCACGGCGTGATCGACCTGGTCAAGATGCAGGCGATCCGCTGGGACGATGCCTCCCAGGGCACCAAGTTTGCCTACGAAACCATTCCCGATGACCTGTTGCGCACGGCCGAAGAATGGCGCGAGCGCATGGTCGAGGCGGCGGCGGAAGCAAGCAGCGAACTGACGGAAAAGTATTTGAATGGCGATCCCCTGACGGAAGCGGAGATCAAGGCGGGCTTGCGCGCGCGCACCATCCGCAACGAGATCGTGCCGATGCTGGCCGGCAGCGCCTTTAAAAACCGCGGCGTGCAGGCCATGCTGGACGCCGTGATCGAATACCTGCCGTCGCCGCTGGACGTGCCCGCCATCGCCGGCACCGACGAACAGGACAATCCGATCGAGCGCCATCCGTCGGACGCCGAGCCGTTTTCGGCGCTGGCCTTCAAGATCATGACCGATCCCTTTGTCGGCAACCTGACCTTTTTCCGCGTCTATTCGGGCGTCGTCAATTCGGGCGACACGGTCTACAACCCGACCAAGAGCCAGCGCGAGCGTCTCGGGCGCATCCTGCAGATGCACGCCAATGAGCGCAAGGAAATCAAGGAAGTCTACGCCGGCGACATTGCCGCGGCCGTCGGCCTGAAAGCGGTCACCACCGGGGATACGCTCAGTTCGCCCGAGCACGTGATCGTGCTGGAAAAAATGGTCTTTCCGGAGCCCGTGATTTCGCAGGCGGTCGAACCGAAAACCAAGGCCGACCAGGAAAAAATGGGCGTGGCCCTGAACCGCCTGGCGCAGGAAGATCCGTCCTTCCGCGTTCACACGGACGAGGAATCGGGCCAGACCATCATGTCCGGCATGGGCGAACTGCACCTGGAAATCCTGGTCGACCGCATGCGGCGCGAATTCGGTGTTGAGGCCACCGTCGGTAAGCCGCAGGTTGCCTACCGCGAAACCATCCAGAAAAAGGCATCGGACGTGGAAGGCAAGTTCGTCAAGCAGTCCGGCGGCCGCGGCCAGTATGGCCACGTGGTGCTGACCCTGGAGCCTTCCGGCGCCGGCAAGGGCTATGAATTCATCGACGCCATCAAGGGCGGCGTGATTCCCCGTGAATTCATTCCCGCCGTCGACAAGGGCATTCAGGAAACCCTGCGCACCGGCGTGCTGGCGGGCTACCCGGTGGTGGACGTCAAGGCAACGCTCACGTTTGGTTCTTACCACGACGTCGACTCGAACGAGAACGCCTTCCGCATGGCCGGTTCCATGGCATTCAAGGAAGCCATGCGGCGGGGCGACCCGGTGCTGCTCGAACCGATGATGCAGGTGGAAGTGGAAACGCCCGAGGACTTCATGGGCAATGTGATGGGCGACCTGACGGCGCGGCGCGGCATGGTGCAGGGGATGGACGAGATTCCCGGCGGTGGCGGCAAGCTGATCAGTGCCACGGTGCCGCTGGCGGAAATGTTTGGCTACTCCACCACCCTGCGTTCGCTGACCCAGGGCCGGGCCACCTACACGATGGAGTTCAAGCATTACGCGGCGGTGCCGAAGCACATCCTCGAGCAGGTCAGCGGCAGCAAGCTACACTAAAGACGTCGGTCGGCGCCCTCGAAGTATTACCATTTCGTTGCCACTCAACAACTTCGAGGCCGCCGATGTGATTATGCGTTACAGTTGCGGCTCCACGATTTTGCTGTAAAGAATGATGAGTGAAGCCGCTTCCTCGCGCCCCGTCCCGGCCGGGCGCGTTCCCCTGCAGGGCTTGCGGTGGCGCCTGATGTTGCTGGTGGCGCTGGCCCTGCTGCCCATGATTGCCATGACGGTGGCGGTGCTCGTGCGCGAGCGCGGCAACGCCGTCAACGCGGCCCATGACAACCTGCAGAGCCTGGCCAACCTGGCCGCTGCCAGCGAGGCGCAGTCGCTCGACGCCGCCCGCCAGATCCTGCGCGACCTCTCCAGCGTCCCTGCGGTGGTGGAGGGCCAGGGTGGCTGCCGCGAGGTGCTGGTGGACATCCTCGAGAAAAACCGCGACTACGTCAATTTCGGCCTGATCGCCATGAACGGCGACGTCATCTGCAGTGCTGTTCCCATCAAGACCCAGGTCAACCTTGGCGACCGCCTGCATTTCAAGCGCGCGGTGGCCGAGCGGCGTTTTATCGCCGGCAATTACGTGATTGGCCGGGTGGTGCAACAACACACGGTCAACCTGACCTATCCCGTCATCAAGAACAATGCCGTGGTGGCGGTGCTGTTCGCCGCCCTTGATCTGACCCAGTTCGACAAGTTCATCGACGCCGTGCAATTGCCGGCCGACTCGGTGCTGTGGACGCTGGACGAGGACAACGCGGTGATTTCGCACCGGCCTGATCCGCATGCCTGGCTGGGCAAGAAGCTGGCCGAGCCGGCGCGCCGGGCTGTCACCATTGACGGCGCGCCCGGGATATACACCGATCCTGACGGAGTCAGGCGCCTGTATGCCTCCAGCAAGGTGGGGCCGCTCAGCCTGTCGAATTACACGCTCTTGATGGGGGTGCCGGAGGCGGCCGTGCTGTTTGATGCGCGGCGGGATCAGCTGTGGTTGCTGGCGGGGGTGATTGGGGCGCTGTTGATTGCCGCGGCGGTGGTTTGGTGGGGTGGCCGCTGCTTGTCGGCTCGTTAAGCACAGGGGGACAGACCTTGCAAACGCCGCGGACAAAAGACGGGGACAGGCGCCAAGCGCCAGTCCCCCTTATTTCACGCGCTGTTTTTCCAGCTTGCGCGCCAGCGTACGCCGGTGCATCCCCAGCCGCCGCGCCGCTTCCGAAATATTGAAATCCGTCTCCGCCAGCACGCCGTGGATGGTCTCCCATTCGAGCGTCTTGATCGAGGTCGCCCGTTCGGGCAGTTCGTGGTCGATATTGCCGGCCATGTGGCCGAAGGCGGCTTCGATGTCGTCCGTGTTGGACGGTTTCGCCAGGTACTGGCAGGCGCCCAGCTTGATGGCTTCGACGGCGGTGCCGATGCTGGCAAAGCCGGTCAGGACGACGATCAGCATCTCGGGATCGTGTTCGTGCAGCATTTGCACGCAGGCCAGGCCCGAGGAGTGGCTGCTCAGTTTCAGGTCGACCACGGCGTATTGCGGGCTGCAGCGTTCCAGCAATTGTCGGGCTTCATCAAGGCTGCTGGCGAGGAAGACACTGTAGCCGCGCCGCTCGAAGGATTTGCCGAGGGTGCGGGCGAAAGCCGCATCATCCTCGATGATCATCAGGGTGGCGTCTTCTTCAGGCATGGGGCAAGTTGGCTGCAGGTGAGGGGGCGCCGAGGGCGATGGCGGACATCGGCAGGCGCAGGCGCACCGCGGCGCCGCCTTCGGGCCGGTTGCCGGGGGCGACGCTGCCGCCCAGGGTGCGCGCGACGTTGACGACGAGGAACAGGCCGAGGCCACGGCCGGGCTGGCCCTTGGTGGACTGGTAGGGCTTGCCAAACTGGTCGAGCGTGCCGGGCGCGAAGCCGGGGCCGCGGTCGCTGATGTCGAGCACCAGGTCGTCGTCCTGGATGCTGGCAGCCAGGCGCACCCATACGGGCGAGGCTTCGAGGGCGTTGTCGAGTACGTTGGCAATCATTTGTTTCAAGGTCGAATCCGAGACGACCGCAAGATCGGCGTCAATCCGGTTATCGTACTCGAAAGCGACCAGGTTGCGCGTCGAGCGCCATTCCTCGACCAGGTCGTCCAGGAAGGCCTTGATGGTGGTCTTGACGGACAATTCGCCGCGCGCTTCGCCGGCCGACAGCAAAATCCCGCTGACGATGGACTTGCAGCGCTTGAGCTGGTCCTGCATTTCGCCGATCTCGGCCAGCAGTTCCGGATTATTCTTGAACTCGGGCATGCGGCGCCAGTCGCCCAGGATCACCGCCAGGGTCGCCAGCGGCGTGCCCAGTTCGTGGGCCGCGCCCGAAGCGAGCAGACCCATGCGCACGATGTGCTCTTCCTCGGCGGCCCGCTGGCGCAGGTCGGCCAGGGCGGCGTCGCCGGTGCGCACATTACGGGTGATGCGGCTGATGAACACCACCAGCAGGGCGGCGTTGACGATGAAACTGATGAAGATGCCTTCCACATACAGGCTGGCCATGCCTTCGGCGTAGTCGATCGGCAAAGCCAGCGGCTTGGCGCTGACGGCCAGCACCACCACGCACAGGCCCGTGATCGCCACGATGGTCCAGCTCGACCAGGGCTGCAGCAGCACGGCCGCCAGGATTACCTGCAGCATGTAGAGAAAGACGAAGGGGTTGGTCATACCGCCCGACAAATAAAGCTGGGCAGTCAGGCTGAACACGTCCACCAGCAGGGCCAGGAACAACTGGCTGTTATCGACGGTGCGCTGTTCGTGCCAGCGCAGGTGGCTGAAAATATTGAAACCGATCAGGCAGGCCAGCACCCGCAGCATGTCGGCCACTGGCAGGTGCACCCCCAGCAACAGGCTGGCGGTGGCAATGGTGCTGATCTGGCCGACCACGGCGATCCAGCGCAACTGGATCAGCTGCTGCATATTGCGGTAGCCGGCCGCTGTTTCCGGTGGCGGGCCGCCAGCCGTGGCCTGGCTCACGCGGCTGCCTCGCGCCGGCGCAGCAGCAACCACGCGCCGAACGCCGCCATCGCCGCCAGGCCATACCAGGTCAGGGAATACACCAGGTGGTTATTGGTAAAGGAGAGCACCGTCAGGCCGCCGACCGGCTCGCCAGGGACGGGGGCCGGAGCAGGAACCGGGGCGGCTTCCTGGTCGATGAAGTAGGGCGCCACGGCGCCCAGTCTGCGCGCGGCGGCAATGGCGGGCACGTCCCGCGAGAACCAGCGGTCGGCGGCGGGATCGTTCTTGCGCAGAAATCCGCCCACCGGTTCAGGCAGGCGCAGGAGGCCCGTCACACTGGCGCTTGCCCTTGCAGGCGCACAGGCAAGGTTGTTGCCGCCGACCGGCTTCGGATGGCTGGGCGGCACGAAGCCGCGGTTGACGTAGACGATGGCGCCGTCGGCCGTGCAGAAGGGAGACAGCAGCCAGAAGCCGCTGCCGAGATCGGTCGTCGCCTGCACCAGGGCGTCGGCGCCGTTCAGCCAATGGCCTTGCAGGGTGACGTGGCGGTATTCATCGTTTTCCTTGCTCACGCTGGGCCAGGCCGGCGCGGCGGGGGCGGCGACCGGGGCGGCGTGAACGCGCTGCTCGACCCGTTCGATCAGGGCCAGTTTCCATTGCAGGCGAAAGACTTGCCAGGTGCCGAGGGCGAGAAAGCCCAGGCACATCAGGCCGGCGAAGGCGGCGGCGAGCCACCTGGCGCGGGAAGATCGGGGCGCCGGGGAGGCGCCCGCGGGGATCGTCATGGGGCTTGTTTGATCATCTCGGTCATCATGCCGGGCATCATGTTGTGATTCATATGGTACATGACCCAGATCGATCCGGACAACATGATAACCAGCAGCATCAAGGTGAACACCAGAGCCAGCATGGTCCAGCCCTGCTCGAGCTTGGAGTTCATGTGCAGGAAGTAAATCATGTGCACCACGATCTGCACCGCGGCCAGGCCCAGCAGGACGATGCCGGCGGTGGCCGAGTCGGCGATCCTGTGCGTCATCACCAGGTAGAAGGGGATGGCGGTGAGGATGACGGCCAGGATGAAACCGGTGACATAGCCCTTCAGGGTCGAGTGCGGCACCGAGCCGCTGTGGTCGTCGTGACCGTGGCCGTGGCCGTGATCGTCATGACCGTGTTCAGTTGCGTGCGCGCTCATGGCAACACTCCCATCAGATAAACAAAGGTGAAAACGCCGATCCAGACCACGTCCAGGAAGTGCCAGAACATCGACAGGCACATCAGGCGACGCTTGTTTTCCGTTGTCAGGCCATGCTTGGACAGCTGCACCACCAGGGTGATCAGCCAGACAATGCCGAAGGTCACGTGCAGACCGTGGGTGGCGACCAGCGAGAAGAACGAGGTCAGGAAACCGCTGCGCTGGGGACCGGCGCCTTCATGGATCAGGTGGACGAACTCGTACAGCTCAAGGTAGATGAAGCCTGCGCCCAGCAGGCCCGTGATGGCCAGCCAGACCATGACGGCCTTGACCTTGTTGCGCTGCATTTCCAGCATGGCAAAGCCGTAGGTGATCGAGGACAGCAGCAGCAGCGAGGTGTTGATCGCCACCAGGGGCAGGTCGAACAGCTCGGCGCCGGTAGGGCCGCCGGCGTAGCTGCGGCCCAGCACGGCGTAGGCCGCGAACAGGCAGGCGAACACCAGGCAGTCGCTCATCAGGTACATCCAGAAGCCCAGCAGGGTGCCGTTCTCCGGATGGTGGTGCTTCACGTAGAAACGCGAGCTTTGGTCAGCGCCGCTGGCGGCGTGTGGCATGGTCAAATCAGGCATGGCTATCCAGCAAAAGTGAACGGGCGTTTTCCGTACGGATCACGTCGGCCGCGGGAATGTAAAAATCACGCTTGTAGTTAAAGGTGTGCACGATGATGGCGGCGAGCAGGGCGATCATGCCGGCGGCGGCCAGCAGCCACATCTGCCACACCAGGCCGAAGCCGACCGCGAAGGCCAGCGCCGAGATGATGAAGCCGGCGCCGGTGTTCTTCGGCATGTGGATGTCGACGAAACCATCGCGCGGACGCTGATATCCCAGTGCCTTCATGTCGGCAAAGGTATCGTTGTCGTACACGCGGGGCGTGAAGGCAAAGTTGTAGTCGGGCGGTGGCGACGAGGTCGACCATTCCAGGGTACGGCCGTTCCATGGGTCGCCGGTAACGTCGCGCAGCTTGTCGCGGCGCAGGTAGCTGACCAGGAACTGCATGATCATTGAGCCGATACCCAGGGCGATCAGCACGGCGCCGACGGCGGCAACGGCAAACCAGATCTGCAGCGACGGATCGTCGAAGTGGCTCATGCGGCGGGTCACGCCCATCAGGCCCAGCACGTACAGGGGCATGAAGGCCAGGTAGAAGCCGATCACCCAGAACCAGAAGGCGCACTTGCCCCAGAACTCGTCGAGCTTGTAGCCGAAGGCTTTCGGGAACCAGAACTGCACGCCGGCAAACACGCCGAACACCACGCCGCCGATGATGACGTTGTGGAAGTGGGCAATCAGGAACAGCGAGTTGTGCAGCACGAAGTCAGCCGAAGGCACGGCCAGCAGCACGCCCGTCATGCCGCCGATGACAAAGGTGATCATGAAGGCAATGGTCCACATCATCGGCAGTTCGTAACGGATGCGGCCGCGGTACATGGTGAACAGCCAGTTGAAGATCTTCGCGCCGGTCGGGATCGAGATGATCATCGTCGTGATGCCGAAGAAACTGTTGACCGAGGCGCCCGAACCCATGGTGAAGAAGTGGTGCAGCCACACGAGATACGACAGGATGGTGATCACGACGGTTGCATACACCATCGAGGTATAGCCGAACAGGCGCTTGCTGGAGAAGGTCGAAACGATCTCGGAGAAAATGCCGAAGACGGGCAGCACCAGGATGTAGACCTCGGGGTGGCCCCAGATCCAGATCAGGTTGACATACATCATGGCGTTGCCGCCCATGTCATTGGTGAAGAAGTGGGTACCCACGGTACGGTCCAGCGACAGCATGGCCAGCACGGCGGTCAGCACAGGGAAGGCGCAGATGATCAGCACGTTGGTGCACAGGGCGGTCCAGGTGAAGATCGGCATCTTCATCATGGTCATGCCGGGCGCGCGCATCTTGACGATGGTGGCGACCAGGTTCACGCCGGACAATAGTGTGCCGACGCCGGCAATCTGCAGCGACCATATGTAATAGTCGACCCCCACGTCGGGACTGGCGAGAATGCCCGACAGGGGCGGGTAGGCCAGCCAGCCGGTCTTGGCGAATTCACCGATGAACAGCGACGCCATCGTCAGCATGCCGCCAAAAGTGGTCATCCAGAACGAGAAGTTGTTCAGGAAGGGGAAGGCAACGTCGCGCGCGCCGATCTGCAGCGGCACCAGGTAGTTCATCAGGCCCGTCACGAAGGGCATGGCGACGAAGAAAATCATGATCACGCCGTGCGCCGTAAACACCTGGTCAAAGTGGTGCGGCGGCAGGAAACCGGCGTTGTCGCCGAAGGACAGCACCTGCTGGGCGCGCATCATCAGCGCGTCCGCAAAGCCGCGCAGCAGCATGACGAAACCGAGGATCATGTACATGATGCCGATTTTCTTGTGGTCGATGCTGGTCACCCAGTCGGTCCAGAGCGGACCCCACAGGCGGAATTTCGTGATGGCGCCGAGCAAGGCGATACCGCCCAGGGCTACCATGATAAAAGTACCAATCAGGATCGGCTCGTGCAGGGGAAGCGATTCCCATGAAAGCCGGCCCAGCAGGAGGTTGTGAGGTTGTTCCATCAGTTGCTCTTCACAGGGTTAGTTGGCGTGGTGCAGATTTCTGCCTTGCTGGCGACAGCCAGCTGGTGTTCGGGACTGGCCGGCTTGCTGGCGTCGGCATGACGATGTTCGTCGGCATGCATTTGCTGGCTCATGCAAACGCTGCCCGGCTCGACGCAGCGGTTGACGACGGCGTCGAACAAGTCGGTCTCGACCGTCTTGTAGTAACGCACGGCATCCTTGACGGTGGGCTTTTCCAGCACCAGGTAGGCGCTGCGGTCGAGGCCTGCGTCGCCGGTCTTGACCTTGGCGACCCAGGCGTCAAAGCCGGCCTGGTCCATGGCGTGGAACTTGAAGCGCATGTTCGAAAAACCGGCGCCGCTGTAGTTGGCCGAGAAGCCGTCGTACACGCCAGGCTTGTTCATCACGCCGTGCAAGGTGGTCTGCATCGACGGCATGGCGTAGATCTGGCCGGCCATGGCAGGGATGTAGAAGGAGTTCATCACGTTCGAGGCGGTGATCTTGAAGCGCACCGGGGTGTCGATGGGCGCGGCCAGTTCGTTGACGGTGGCAATCCCCAGTTCCGGGTAGATGAACAGCCATTTCCAGTCCAGCGCCACCACTTCGACTTCCAGCACCTTGGTGTTGGCGGCGATGGGACGGTCGACGTCGAGGCGGTGCAGCGGACGATACGGGTCCAGCAGGTGGGTGCTGATCCAGGTGATCAGGCCCAGTGCAATGATGATCAGCAGGGGCGCGCCCCAGATGACCAGTTCCAGACGGGTCGAATGGTCCCACTCCGGCTTGTAGGTCGCATTGGCGTTGCCCTTGCGATAACGCCAGGCGAAGACAATGATCAGGACAATGACCGGGATGATGATCAACAACATCAAGGCGGTCGAGACCACGATGAGGTTGGCCTCTTGTTTGGCGACGTCGCCGGACGGGTTCATGACGACCGTGTTGCAGGCCGACAGCAACAACGTGGGCAGGAGCAGCAGTCCGCGACTGAGTGTCTTGTTTTTCATTCTAGAAATCATGCTAGCAAGGGCAAATGGAATGGGCGGAAGATGACACTGTACAGCGTTCAGGCGAAGCTTGCGATTGGACAAATTGTCCCACTCTTGGTGTAGAGTTTGGTCAAAACGGCATGGAATAGGCTATGCTGTGCTTGCGCTACCAATACAACTACGCAGGAGATTTTTTTAATGTCCACTCTGAACACCCCCCAGGGCGCGGTGACCGCCCTCAATCCTGCCCCCCACCAGATCGAACGCAACGATCACGACGACCATTCCTTCATTTCGCCGGGCGAGATCGCCGTCGGCGTGGTGATCGGGCGTGCTTCGGAATACTTCGATTTCTTCGTCTACGCGATTGCTTCCGTGCTGGTGTTCCCGGCCGTATTCTTCCCCTTCGTCGATCCTCTGCAGGGTACCCTGTATGCGTTCGCCGTGTTCGCGCTGGCCTTCATTGCGCGCCCCATCGGTACGGCCATCTCGATGGCGATCCAGCGCCGCATGGGCCGCGAAGTGAAACTCACTATTGCGCTGTTTCTGCTGGGCGTATCGACCTGCGGCATCGCGCTGCTGCCGACCTACGCGCAGATGGGCAATCATGCCATCATCCTGCTCGCTCTGCTGAGGGTGGGCCAGGGCCTGGCCCTGGGCGGCTCGTGGGACGGGCTGCCTTCGCTGCTGGCCCTGAACGCGCCGGCCAACCGCCGCGGCTGGTATGCGATGCTGGGACAACTGGGCGCGCCAACCGGTTTCATCGTGGCCGCCAGCGTGTTCTGGTACCTGCTCTCCACCGTCGGCATGAAAGACTTCCTCGACTGGGGCTGGCGTTATCCTTTCTATGTGGCCTTTGCCATCAACGTGGTCGCGCTGTTTGCCCGCCTGCGCCTGGTCGCCACCAATGAATACTCGCACCTGCTGGAAGACCGCGAACTGCAGCCCACGCCCTTTGGCGAACTGTCGCGCTCGCAAGGCCGCAACGTCGTCATCGGCGCCCTGGCCGCGCTGGCCAGCTACGCGCTGTTCCACGTCGTCACCGTATTCCCGCTGTCGTGGATCCGGCTGTTCTCGCCCCGCTCGGTGACCGATTTCCTTGAACTGCAAATGTTTGGCGCCGTGCTGGCGGCGATCGGTATCGTGGCCTCCGGCATCATCGCCGACAAGGTGGGCCGGCGCACCACGCTGGGCACCCTGGCCGTGCTGATTGCCGTGTTCAGTTTCTTTGTGCCGACCATGATGGGCGGCGGCGAGTCGGGGGAAAACACTTTTGTCCTGATCGGCTTCCTGTTGCTGGGCCTGTCGTACGGCCAGGCCGCCGGCGCCGTCACCTCGAACTTCCCGACCCGCTTCCGTTACTCGGGCGCAGCTTACACCTCCGACCTGTCCTGGCTGGTCGGCGCCGGTTTCGCGCCGCTGGTCGCACTGGGCCTGGCCGCGCACTTCGGCCTGGTATATGTGGGGCTGTATTTACTGTCAGGGGCTGCCTGCTCGCTTGGCGCGCTGAGCTTAAATCGGGCGCTCGATATCCGTGATTAAGCACACAAAAGTAAAAACCTGCTTTTGTGTGGATTGAAGAGGGAAATCTCCCCGGGGGACCCGGGGATCTTTCGGGGGAGGTAAGCCCGATTCAGATCTGCCTCCGCCTCGGGGGCGGGCGATGCGGTAATGCAAAAAATGGGACAGGCACCTGCGGCGCCAGTCCCCCTGCTAACGGCGTCTTCGAGACGCATGCAGCAGGTGCCTGTCCCCGTTTTAAGCGGACCGTTTTACCGTTGTAATGGCTTCAGGTAGATACCCTCCGCGAGGCCCTGTTTGACCTTGCGGCTGAGATCGTCGACGATGATTTCCACCTCGCCCGCGGCGATGCCCGCCACGATGATCCTGGCCACATCATCCGCACGCAGTTTGGGCAGGTCGATGCCTTCGGTCAGGTCGGTGTCGATGAAGCCGACGTGCACGCCAGCCACGTAGGTGCCCTGTTCCGCCAGGTTGGTGCGCAGGCCGTTGGTGACGGCCCATGCGGCTGACTTGCTGGCCCCGTAGAGCGATAGCCCCGGGTTGTTGACCCAGCTTGCCACGGACAAAATATTGACGATGCCGCCGCCGCCGTTCTTCCCCAGAATCGGCGCAAAGGCCTGGGCGGTGCGCACGATGCCCAGCACATTCGCGTTGAACATGGCGGCGCCTTCCTCGACGGCGGTGGGCGTCAGCGCGCTGCCGCGCAGGGCGATGCCGGCGTTGTTGATGACGAGATTGACGTCGCCGCAGGCAGCGGCCGCGGCTTTCACCTGGGCGTCGTTGGTCACGTCCACCTGGATGGCGATCACGCCGGGCACGTCGATGCTGGCGGGGTCGCGCGCGCCCCCGTAGATTTTCTTGACGCCCGCTGCCTGCAAGGCCAGTACGATGGCACGGCCGAGGCCGCGGTTGGCGCCCGTGACAAAGGCGACGGTGTTTTTCAGTTCCATGTGGTTCTCCATGAAGTGGATGGGTGGACAGGACACAACTTACAAGGCTTCAAGCACGGTGGCGATGCCCTGGCCGCCGCCGATGCATTGGGTTGCCAGCGCGTAGCGGCCCTTGGTGCGCTGCAGGATGGCCGCGGCCTTGCCGGTGATGCGCGCTCCCGTGGCGCCCAGCGGATGGCCGATGGCCAGGCCGCCGCCGTCGAGGTTGATGGTGGCCGGATCAAGTTCCAGTTCGGCGATGCAGGCCAGGGCCTGGGCGGCAAAGGCCTCGTTGATCTCGACCACGTCGAGGTCGGCCACGCGCAGGCCCGCGCGCTTGAGCGCAAGGCGGGTGGCGGGCACCGGGCCCAGCCCCATCAGTGCCGGATCGCAGCCGATGGTGGCCACGGCGCGGATGCGGGCGAGCGGCTGCAAGTTGTGGCGCTGCGCAAATTCGTCGCTTGTGACCAGGACCGCCGAAGCGCCGTCCGTCAGGGGCGAGGAGGTGCCCGCCGTGACCACGCCGTTTTCCAGGAACACGGGTTTGAGGGCGGCCAGCGCTTCCATGCTGGTGCCGGGGCGGATGCAGCCGTCGAGCGTGATCATGCCGGCGTCGCCGGCGTGGATCGGCACGATCTCGGCATCAAAACGGCCCCATTCACGCGCCAGCTGGGCCTTGCGATGGGAGGCGACGGCCATGGCATCCTGCTCGACGCGGCCGATCTGATTGCGCGCGGCCACGTTTTCAGCCGTCAGGCCCATGCTGATATAGGTGTCGGTTTCCGCCAGCAAAACAGGATTCGGGGAAAAGTTGAAGCCGCCCTGGGGCACCATCGTCATCGACTCGACGCCCACGCACAGGTAAGCCTCGCCGATGCCAGCCTCGATCTGCGCCGCCGCAATCTGGATGGCCGACATCGAGGAACCACAGAAGCGGTTGATGGTCATACCTCCCAGTTGCTGGGGCAGGCCGGCCAGCAGGCCGACGATGCGGGCCAGGTTGTTGCCCTGCGCCGCCTCGGGATAAGCCACGCCCAGGATCAGGTCGTCGAGCAGGGCAGGGTCGAGGCCGCTGCGGGCCAGCAGGCCCTGCACCACCTGGGCTGCCAGGTCATCGGGCCGCACGGCGGCAAGCAGGCCCTTGCGGGCAAAGTGGAACGGGGAACGGGCGTAGGCGGAGATGAGTGCTTGCATGATGGTCACCGGCGAAGTTGGGGTGGATTTATTATATGACGAATATAATCTATCGTGTCAAGCGGCCCGATTTTTCGGCTGCGTCCGCCGCAGCGGTCCATGTGGCAGCGCTCTGCGAAGGAGTGAGTCAGTGGACAGTTCGCCAGCGAACGGTGTGCGCGTGTGCTTGTTTGCTACAGTAGGTCATCAGTATTTTTTGTATTCCTCGATCTTGTCGCCTATCCTGAATCAGGCCCTCGCTTTGCCGCCGGCGCCACCTGTCCTTCCTGTCCAGCCATTCGTGTGTGTCGCGCCTGTTGCCATATCCGCACCCGCTTTGCCGCGGCGGAGCTGCCATGCCTTTTGATCCCCGCCACGATGCAATGCTCTCCAGCCTGCTGGAGCAGTCCTTTGGCTATTTCCTCGCCGAATACAACCCCGCCAACGGTCTCGTGCGTGACAAGACCGCGCCGGGGTGGCCGGCCAGCATCGCCGCCGTCGGCCTCGCGCTCACTGTGTATCCCATCGGCGTCAAGGAGGGCCTGATGGCCCATGCGGACGCCCGCCAGCGCACCCTGACGACGCTGCGCTTTTTCGCCGGCAGCAAACAGGGCAGGGGCGCCAGGGCCACCGGCTACAAGGGTTTCTATTACCATTTCCTCGACATGGACACGGGCGAACGCGCCTTCGACAGCGAACTGTCCAGTGTCGACACGGCCCTCCTGATTGCCGGCGTGCTCACGGCAGCGGCATTTTTCAGTGGCGGCGACCAGGAGGAAATTGAAATCCGCGAATTGGCCGACCTGCTGTATCGCCGCATCGACTGGCGCTGGATGCTGGCCGGTTCCTCCCTGCTGTGCCACGGCTGGCTGCCGCGCAAGGGCTTCCTGCCGTATCACTGGCGCGGCTACGACGAAGCCCAGATTCTGTATGTGCTCGCGCTCGGCTCGCCCACCCACGCCATCGACGCCGCCAGTTACCAGGCCTGGCTGAGCGGGCACCAGTGGATGCGCATCTACGACATCGAACTGGTCTACGCCGGCCCCCTGTTCATCCACCAGCTGTCGCACGTGTGGCTCGATTTCCGCGGCATCCAGGACAGTTTCATGGCCGCGCGCGGCATCGATTACTTTGAAAACAGCCGCCGCGCGGCGCATGTGCAGCAGCGCTATGCCATGCACAACCCCTACGGTTACGCCCAGTACGGTGAGTTCAGCTGGGGCATCAGCGCCAGCGACGGGCCCGGTCCGGCCACCCGCGTCATCGATGGCGTCTCGCGCGTATTCTACGATTACGTCGCCCGTGGCGTGCCCTACGGCCCCGACGACGGCACCCTGGCGCCGTGGGCGGTGGTGGCCTCGCTGCCGTTCGCGCCCGAGATCGTGCTGCCCACCATTGAGGCCTTCAGCAAGCTCAATGTGCGCACCAGCGATCCGCACGGTTTCCAGGCCTCGTTTTCTGCCACCTTCCGCGCCGACGACCATGAACGGCGCGCCATCGGCTGGGTCTCGCCTTACCACTTCGGGATCAACGAGGGGCCGACCGTGGTGATGATCGATAATTACCGCAGCGGTTTCATCTGGGGTCTGCTGCGCCACTGCTGCCCAATCAGGACAGGCTTGCGCAAGGCGGGATTCAGGGGCGGCTGGCTCGATGGAAAGGCCACCGAACCGGTGCGACTTGCCGCCGCCTGAGGTTCACGCCCGAGGATTCACATCGAAGCCGACGCCATCGGCGCCACGCGGGTGCGGGGACGATCGGCCAGGCCTTCGCCGATGCGGTACTTGCGGCGCCGGTCACCCATCAGCTGGCGCAGTTCGCCGATGGCCAGGCCCGTCACCTCGTGCACGCGGATCAGCAGCGGCGCGCCGATCGGCAGGCGCTTGTGGCGGATCTTGCTCACCAGTGGCGGCTCGACCCCGAGCATGCGGCAGAGGGCCGCATCGTTCTTCGCGCGCAGGCGCACCGCGAGCTGGTCAATGAAATGGTTCGGATCGTACTCGCCTGGAATCCGAATGTCGCCCGGCTGGTTCATATTGTCCTCCGTTCAAAACTTCAAGTTACTCTCGGGATCGTTTTGATACAACCGTTGTTGTGATCTTTACACGCGAATTACTGCATTGCGCGAGATGGCGATTGCCGTGGCACAAAGGCTGTGGATAGACAAACGTGCGCGCCCAATGACGATCGTCATATATAATGGCAGCAGCTTACAGGCGTATTTTTTAGAGGGGATGCTTATGCGGGTCAGCAGGGAACAGGCGGCGAAAAACCGCGAACACGTCGTCGACACGGCCGCGCGCCTGTTTCGCGAGCGGGGCTACGACGGCATCGGCGTGGCCGATCTGATGAAGGAAGCCGGCCTGACGCACGGCGGCTTCTACGGCAACTTCGCCTCCAAGGAACACCTGATGGCCGAAGCCTGCCAGCGCGCCTTTGCCGCCTCGGCCGAACGCTGGGGCGCCATCGTGGAAGGCGAGGGCCCGGCCGCGCTCGACACGATCACCGGCAACTACCTGTCGCGCCGCCACGTCGAGCATCCCGGCCAGGGCTGCGCCGTGGCCGCCCTGGGCGCCGACGCCGCCCGCCTGTCCCCGCCCGTACGGGCCGCCATGACGGATGGGGTGAAGGGGCAGATCGACACGCTGGCCGTGCTCGCTGGCGGCGATCGCCAGGAGGCGATTGCGCGCTATGCGGCCATGGTCGGGGCACTGTTACTGGCCCGGGCGGTGGACGATCCCACGCTGTCAGACGAAATCCTGGCCTCTGTGCGGGAGCACACCAACAAGGCCTGACAGTCGCAGTAAGCTGGCCGCTTGATGAACTTCAGGAGGCCATCATGCCAAAAGGCGCCAGTCCCAAGCGGGAGCATGAGTACAAGGAAATCGAGGAAAAGTTCAAGAAGGAGCACCGCTATCCGGGGCGCGAGGAAGAAGTCGCCGCCCGAATAGTCAACAAGCAGCGGGCCGAACACGGCGAGACGAAAAGCAAACAAAAGTAAAAACCTACTTTTGTTTGGTTTAGTCAGGGACATTACCCCGGCGGAGCCGGGTCCATGTCGGGGACGCAAACCCGAGTCTGATCCGGCTTAGCCTCGGGGGCACACAACAGCGGTGATTAGCCTGCGCAATCAAAAGCAGGGGGGACTGGCCCTGCGGGGCCAGTCCCCGGCTACGATCAAATATGCAACGCGTGCCCCAGCGCCCGCAGCGCCGCTTCGTGCACCGCTTCACCCAGGGTCGGATGCGCGTGGATGGTGCCGGCCACATCTTCCAGCAGCGCGCCCATTTCGATCGACTGCGAGAATGCCGTCGACAGTTCCGACACGCCGCGCCCGACTGCCTGCCAGCCGACGATCAGGTGGTTGTCCTTGCGGGCCACCACGCGGACAAACCCGTCCGTGCTTTCAATCGTCATGGCGCGGCCATTTGCCGAGAAGGGGAAGTTGGCGACGATGCACTCGACGCCGGCAGCCTGCGCTTCCGGCGGCGTCATGCCGACCACCACCACTTCCGGATCCGTGAAGCACACGGCCGGCATGGCGTTGGGCGCGAAGTGGCGTTTTTTGCCGGAGATGATGTCGGCCACCATCTCGCCCTGCGCCATGGCGCGGTGGGCCAGCATCGGCTCACCCGTCAGGTCGCCGATCGCCCAGACATTGCGCATCGAGGTGCGGCACTGGTCGTCGACCTTGATGGCGCGGCCGTTCATATTGAGCAGCAGCGACTCCAGGCCCCAGCCTTCCGTATTGGGCTTGCGGCCCACGGCGACCAGCACGCGGTCTGCTTCGATCGCCGACTCTTCGCCGGCGGCGTCGCGCACTCGCACGGCCTGGCCGTCGTGGGACAGGCCCAGCACGCTGGTGTTCAGGCGCACATGCACGCCCAGGTGTTCGAGTGATTTTGCGACGGGCCGCACCAGCTCCGCGTCGTAGGCAGGTAATACCCTGTCCATCGCTTCGACCACGGTGACCTCCACGCCCAGCTTGCGATAAGCGGTGCCCAGTTCGAGGCCGATGTAGCCGGCGCCGACCACCACCATGCGCTTCGGTAAAGCGGCAGGGGAGAGCGCCTCGGTGGCCGAGACCACGTTCCCGCCAAACGGCATGAAGGGCAGTTCGACCGCCTTGGAACCCGTCGCCAGCAGCAGGTGCTCGCAGGTGATGCGCAGCGGCTCTTCGTCGCCATGCTCCATGATCTCGACGGTCTTGCCATCGATGATCTTCGCCCAGCCATTGATGACCTGGACGCCGTTCTTTTTCAGCAGGGCGCCGACGCCGCCGGTCAGGCGCTTGACGATGCCGTCCTTCCACTGCACCGTGCGCGCAATGTCGATGGCTGGCGTGGCCGCGGAGATGCCAAGCGCCGAGCCGCCGGCGTACTGGCGCACCTTTTCAAACTCCTCGGCGGCGTGGATCAGGGCCTTGGAGGGAATGCAGCCCACGTTCAGGCAGGTGCCGCCCAGGCGTTCGCCTTCGACCACGATGGTCGGGATGCCAAGCTGGCCGGCACGGATGCCGGCAACGTAGCCGCCTGGCCCGCCGCCGATGATGAGGAGGGTGGTAGTTAAATTACGCATGCTTTACTCCACAAACAGGGTGGCCGGGCATTCGAGGTAGCCCCGGATTGCCTGGATAAACTGGGCCGCCACCATGCCGTCGACGACGCGGTGATCGAACGACGACGACAGGTTCATCATCTTGCGGATCACCACCTGGCCATCGCGCACCACGGGGCGCTCGACCATCTTGTTGACGCCGACGATGCCCACTTCGGGCGAGTTGATGACGGGCGTGGTGACGATGCCGCCGAGCGCACCAAGGCTGGTGATGGTAATGGTCGAACCGGACAATTCATCGCGCAGGGCCTTGCCGTTGCGTGCGGCATCGGCCAGGCGCGCCACTTCGGCGGCAGCCGACCAGGGATCGCGCGCTTCGGCGTTTTTCACCACCGTCACCATCAGGCCTGGCTCAGTTTGCGTGGCGATGCCGATGTGGACAGCATCGTAACGGGTCACGATACCGGCTTCGTCGTCAAAACGGGCGTTCACGCTGGGGTACTGGCGGGCGGCCAGCACGACGGCGCGCATGATCATCGGCAGCAGAGTCAGTTTGCCGCGCTCCTTGCCGTAGCGGGCATTGAGCTGCCCGCGCAGGGTTTCCACTTCCGTCACGTCGATTTCCTCGACATAGGAGAAGTGGGGGATGCGCCGCTTGGCGTCCTGCATTTTCTCGGCGATCTTGCGGCGCAGGCCGATCACGGGCACCGCGTGTTCCGTGTGCGCCTTAGCGTAGCGGTTGTCGCTGCCGGCGCCAGTGCTGCCGGCGCGACGGGCGGCGTAGCTATCCAGGTCGGCATGGGTGATGCGGCCGGCGGGGCCGCTGCCATGCACGTATTGCAGTTCAATGCCCATGTCCCAGGCGCGCTGACGAACGGCCGGTGCGGCCAGCGGCTTTTCACCCGCGGCGCGCATTGGGGCATTGCCATTGCCATTCGCAGCGGGAGCGGCCTTTGGCGCTTCCACTTTTGGCGCCGGGGCTTTTTCCTCTACCGGCTTTGGCGCTTCTGCCTTTGCAGCAGAGGCAGGGGAAGGGGCAGCGGCGGGCGCGCGTGCCGGCGCCTTGGCCGACAGGTGCTCATTGCCTTCGCCTTCGACTTCCAGGCGTATCAGTTCGGCGCCGACCGCCAGGGCCTGGCCCAGTTCACCACCGAGGCTGGTGACGACACCGTGCACGGGAGAAGGGATCTCCACCGTCGCCTTGTCGGTCATGACGTCGGCCAGCACCTGGTCTTCAACGATCTTGTCGCCCGGCTTGACCCGCCACGCGACCACTTCGACTTCCGCGATGCCTTCGCCCAGATCGGGCATTTTAATGATATGCACACCCATTATTTGACTCCCATCGCGCGTTTGAAGGCTGCCCCGACCCGGTCGGGTCCAGGGAAGTAAGCCCATTCCTGGGCGTGCGGATAGGGCGTGTCCCAACCGGCGACACGTTCAATCGGTGCTTCCAGTTCATAGAAGCAGTGCTCCTGGATCAGGGCGGTCAGTTCCGCCCCAAAACCGGATGTCTTGGTCGCTTCGTGGATCACCACGCAGCGGCCCGTCTTCTTGACCGAGTTGACGATGGTGTCCAGGTCCAGCGGCCAGATGGAGCGCAGGTCGATGATCTCGGCGTCGATGCCGGTCTCGTTGGCGGCGGCTTCCGCCACGAACACCATGGTGCCGTAAGTGATGACGGTCAGGGCGGAACCTTCGCGGAAAACGGACGCCTTATCGAGCGGCACCGTGTAGTAACCTTCGGGCACTTCGCCCATCGGATGCTTCGACCAGGGCACGACTGGCTGGTCATGGTGGCCATCGAAGGGACCGTTATACAGGCGCTTGGGTTCGAGGAAGATGACCGGATCGTCGTTCTCGATCGACGAGATCAACAAGCCCTTCGCATCGTAGGGGTTCGACGGCATCACCGTGCGCAGGCCGCAGACGTGGGTGAACATCGCTTCCGGCGACTGGCTGTGGGTCTGGCCGCCGTAGATGCCGCCGCCGCAAGGCATGCGGATCACCATCGATGCCGTGAATTCGCCGGCGGAGCGGTAGCGCAGGCGCGCCGCTTCCGAGACAATCTGGTCGGACGCCGGATAAAAGTAATCGGCGAACTGGATTTCCACCACGGGGCGCAGGCCGTAGGCGGCCATGCCGACCGCGGTGCCGACGATGCCGCCTTCGGAAATCGGCGCATCGAAGACGCGCGATTTGCCGTATTTCGTTTGCAGGCCGTCGGTGCAGCGGAACACGCCGCCAAAATAGCCCACGTCCTGGCCGTAAATGACGACGTTCGGATCGCGCTCCAGCATGACGTCCATGGCAGACCGCAAGGCCTGGATCATCGTCATCGGAACGGTTTTGATATCAGTATCTCTTTTCACTTAGACTCCCAGTTCCTGGCGTTGACGGCGCAGGTGCTCGGGCATCTCTTTATAGACGTCTTCGAACATCGATGCGGCGCTCGGTACCCGGCCGTTGGCCAGGGTGCCGTACGATTCAGCTTCTTTTTGCGCGGCGATGATTTCCGCTTCCAGCGCAGCCTCGGTGGCGCTGTGCTCGTCGTCGCTCCACAGCCCCCGCTTGCTCAGGTGAAGGCGCAGGCGCACGATCGGGTCGCCCAGCGGAAAGTGGCTCCAGTCGTCGGCCGGCCGGTATTTCGACGGATCGTCCGAGGTGGAGTGCGGGCCGGCGCGGTAGGTCACCCATTCGATCAGGGTGGGACCCAGATTGCTGCGGGCGCGCTCGGCCGCCCACTTCGAGGCGGCATACACGGCCAGGAAGTCATTGCCATCGACGCGCAGGGACGCAATGCCGCTGCCCACGCCGCGCGCGGCAAAGGTGACGCTCTCGCCGCCGGCGATGGCCTGGAAGCTGGAAATGGCCCACTGGTTGTTGACCACATTGAGGATCACCGGCGCCTTGTAGACGTGGGCGAAGGTCAAGGCGGTATTGAAGTCCGATTCGGCGGTCGCGCCGTCACCGATCCAGGCCGAGGCGATTTTTGTGTCGCCCTTGATGGCCGAAGCCATGCCCCAGCCCACCGCTTGCACGAACTGGGTGGCGAGGTTGCCGGAAATGGTGAAAAAGCCGCTCTGGCGTACCGAATACATCACGGGCAGCTGGCGCCCCTTCATGGGATCGCGCTCGTTCGAGAGCAGCTGGCAGATCATGTCGACCATCGACACTTCGTTTGCCATCAACAGGCTTTGCTGGCGATAGGTGGGGAAGTTCATGTCGCCCGGCTGCAGCGCCAGCGCATGCGCCGTGCCGATGGCTTCTTCGCCCAGCGAAGTCATATAGAAGGACATCTTCTTCTGGCGCTGGGCGATCACCATGCGCGCATCGAAAATGCGGGTCTTCATCATCGTGCGAAGACCGAAGCGCAGCATGTCGTCGCTGATCTCCGGCGCCCACGGGCCGACGGCATTGCCATCGTCATCGAGCACGCGAATGAGGGTGTTGGCCAGATCGGTGGTGTCGGCAAAAGCGACGTCGATCGGCGGCTTGCGGGCCGAACCGGCCGGGTTCACGCGCAAGTACGAAAAATCGGTTTGACATCCGGGTCTGCCGGTAGGCTCCGGAACATGCAGTGTCAGAGGATTGCTCTGGCTCATAGTACTTCCCCTTGGTAAGGTGTTGTGCGCCCGAAGGATAGCAAAATCTGAGCATTACCGCAGTGCTGATTTGGCAACTAATGTGGCTGGAGCGTGAATAAACCTTAAAATTTATCGAAGCCGGGGACTGGCCTTGCAGGCCTGTCCCCATTTTCGCTGTACCACCAGCTCGAACTGTATTGGTGCCAAAAAAAATGGGGACAGGCCCGCAGGGCCAGTCCCCGGTGCTCATCAAGCCCCAGGTCCGAAACCGTCGCCACCGCCGCCCGGGCCGCGCATGCCCGGTCCGCCACGTCCACCCTGGCCACGCCGCTCCTGGTTGCCCGTCACACCGCCGAAGCGATACGCCAGCCCCACATAAAACAGCCGCCCGTCGTAACGGCGCACGCTGGTCTCGTGCAGGATGTCGTTGTCGGTCACGGTGGAGATTTTCGCCGTGCTGAAGATGTCGTTGATGTTGATGACGGCCGACAGGGCAGGGGTGATCTGGCGGCGGAAGGTCAGGTTGGTGGTCCAGTCGGGCTCGCGGTAGCCCTGCCCGGTCAGCTGGCGCCCGTGGCCGCGCACGGCCAGCTGGATCGAGTCTAGGTCGGTGACGGCCCAGTTCAGGCGGCCCTGTCCCGACAGCGATTCGGCGCTGCGCCGGGTCTGCGCCTGGGTCAGCACATTGGTGACCACCTGTTCGTTATAGGCCAGGTTGCCGCTGGCGTTCAGGGTCAGGTTTTTGGCCAGTTTGCCCGAGACGGTAAATTCCATGCCGCCGGCGTGGTTGCTGCCCGAGTTGTCGCGGGTGGTCAGCAGCACGGTATCGGACAGGAAGACCTTCCTCTCGGAGACCAGGTCGCTGTCCTTGCGGTAGTAGGCGCGCAGATTGGTGTCGAGCTTGCCGAGGGTGGTTTCGTAGCCGATCTCGAAGGAGTCGGTCTCGCTGGGTTTCAGGTTCGGGTTACCCGAGGAGACGTTGAATTCGTCGCGGTACAGCACGAAGGGATTGAGTTCGCTGGCATTGGGACGGCGGATCCGGTGCGCGTACGAAAAGCGCAGGGTGGTCAGCTCGCTCATCTTGTAGCTGAGGAAGGCGCTGGGGATCGCATTGAAGTAGTGATTCTTGACGTCGATGTCATTGCTGATCTGGGACAGCTCGATGTGGGTGTACTCGCCGCGCAGGCCGCCCAGCGCGCTCCAGCGTTCGTTCAGGCGCATCTGGTAAGAGCCGTACAGCGCCGCCACATCTTCTTCGTAGGCGAAGCGGTTGCTGCGGAAGTAGCTCGGGCTTTCCGCCAGGGTCACCGGATCGATATTGGTATAAACGGTATCGACATTGCTCTTGTTGGTGGCTGCCTTGAAGCCGGCCTTGATCAAACCCCGTTCAGTCGGCTGCTCCAGGTCGCCCGTCAGGTCGGCGATGCGGTTGCTGTTGCTGTTGTCCTGGCGCGCACGGGTGTCCTGCAGGCCGGGCGGGCGCAGGGTGTAGGCGTTGTCGAAGTTGTTGGTGCTGGCGACGTCGGCGCGCGAGACGCGCAGGTCCAGCTTGAACAGCTCCCCGGTTTTTGCGCCCTTGTGATCGTAGCGCGCACCCCAGCTGGTTTTGTCGGTGGCGCCGCTGCGGTGGGTGTTGCGAACGTAGTTACTCAACTGAGCGCTGTCGGCCACGCTGTCGAGCCCATAGTTGATGTAGCGGTCCTGGCCGACGCTGTCATTGTCGTTGTGGGCGTAGGCCAGGCTGGCGGTGACGGTGTCTTTTGCGCCCACGTTGTAGCTGGCGGCGCCGTTCAAGCCGGCCGCCCCGGTCAGGCCCGAGGAGGTCGACAGCTGGCTGCTGTGCAAAAAGGCGTTCGTGGCCGGATCGAAGCGATCGCGCTCGGCGTCGCCCCGTGAATTGCGTCCGTCGCGGCGGCCGTAGGCGGAGCCTTGCAGGCCGAAGTAGCCGCTGTTGTAGCTGCCCGAGACGGCGGCATTGCGCCGGCCCGCCACGCCATCGTTGGCGAGGATGGAGCCGTAGCCGCCGGGCCGCTTATTGCGGCGCATGACCAGGTTGAGGATCGGACCGCCGCCGGCTTCATTGCCGAACTGGGCGCCGGGATTGTTGATCACTTCGATCGACTCGATGTCGTCGGCCGGCATGGCGGAGAGGGTGGCGGCGCGGCTGTCGCCCTGCAGCATGGCCGACGGTTTGCCGTCGACCAGCACCTGCACATTGGTCTGGCCCCGCAGCGACAGGGTGCCGTCCGGGTCGACGTTCACCGAGGGGATCTTGTTGAGGGCATCGGCGGCCGAGTCGTTCGACGAGGCCGCGTCCGAGCGCACATCGTAGGATTGGCGGTCGATCTGGTTCGATGGCCGGCTGCCGGTGACGGTGACGGTGGCCGCCGGCGCCGCATCAGCGTCGCCGCTGACGACAGGCTTGGGCGCCGCCGGGGCGTTCTGCGCACCTGCGCCGGCGCTGGCAAATGCGCTCGCGATCAGACAGGCAATCAAACAGGGGCGGAGGGCGGGACGGACAGGCGAAACCAGGTGCGGGAGCGGCGGCATTGAGGAGCGGATCGCAGGAGCGGATCATTGCTGTGAGAGGGGCGAGAATAAGGGATCGCTTGCATAAAGTACAGGCACACGCACCGTCATTACGCAGCCATGCGACACCCGGGGCGGCGCAGATCGCTCCCACGAAGCCCGATGAAGCCGTTATGATACCAATAGTTGTGGATTGGAATATGAGCCTTGGTAGATCGCCGGGGCACGCTGCAGGCATCACACCACCTTTTTTGGGCACCCTTATTGCGACAATGAGCGAGCAAGACTCATCCCTCACCGCCGATAGCCTCGTGCGCGCGATCGCGCAGCAGCCGTCCGGCCTGCGCGCCCTCGCCAGCGCCCTGCTGGCGCCCGAAGCACAGCGCCTGGACCTGGCGCGCGCGCTCGAACGCCACTGCCGGGTGATGGAGCAGGGCGGGCCGGATCCGGAACAAACTGCGCAGCCGGTGGCGCCAGCGGCGCCCCATCTGGGCCTTACGGCACGCGAGTCGGACATCCTTAAATTGATCGGCGCGGGCCTGCAGGTCAAGCAGGTGGCGGCGCGCCTTGACATCAGTGTCAGTTCCGTCAATACCTACCGCAACCGCATTTTTCGCAAGATGAACGTGGCTTCCAACGCCGCACTGATTCGCTACGCGATCTTGAACGGGCTTGTGTCTTGAAGCATTTCTCAAGCTTTCCGGCACATTAACAGTAAATTCGGCGCCACAATTGCGCCGGCGTGGCGCGGGCGCGTCGTCACTAAATTTGCGACATGCTGTTCGGCTAGCCGCAACATCGACCCGCTGCTTTCAGGGGCTAGCGCCGCGCACGATAGGCTGTCGGGTAACTACAACGCATCAATTGGGGTAGGATGAACCAAGACAATTATTTTCGTAGCAGAAAGTGTTTGTCTTCCTAGACTAATAAACAACATGACACCACTGATAATATGTGGTGGAATTGTTAAGCGGGCTCTACTACGCTGACCATGTTGAAAACGCCATGAGGATGCGATGGCAAACGAACACAACGACGCTTTGCTGGATTTGTTCGCGCGGGAATGCGAAGGCCATCTCGGTGCCATCCGCGCCGCGCTGGTCGAATTGGCCTCGGCCGATGCCGCCACCAGTGGCGGCGCGACTGCGCGCATCGAAGCGACCCTGCATACCCTCGCTGGCGCCGCGCGCGCCATGGAACTGCTCGATCTCGAATACCTCTGCCGCGCCCTGGAAAACCTGGCGCACGCCGGCACGGACGAGGGCTGGAACGCGCCTCGACTGGCGCTGTTCGATGCAGCGCTCAAACTCGCCCCGGAACTGCTCGCGCCCACGCCGCGCGCGCGCAACCAAATGATGGCGCTGGCCGCACGCTGCGCCGCCGGAGTGCCCTCATGAACGCCATCGGTCCCGTCATCAAGGCCGCCGGCGCCCTCAGCGAGCCAGGCGCCGGGGACGGGCCCGGCGCGCCGGAAGAAGGCCGGGTCGAGATCCTGGTGGTGGAAGACAGCGCCACCCAGGCCCAGTACCTGGCCCAGATTCTCGAGCAGGCCGGCTACCGGGTGCGCCTGGCCGGCAACGGCCGCGAGGGCCTCGCTGCCGCGCGCGCGAACCCGCCCACCCTCATCGTCAGCGACATCGCCATGCCTGAAATGGATGGCTTCGCCCTGTGCCAGGAGGTCAAGCGCGATGCGCTGCTGCGCGACATACCGGTGATCCTGTTGACCTCCCTGTCGAGTCTTTACGATGTCATCAAGGGGCTCGACAGCGGCGCCGACAACTTCCTGCGCAAGCCTTACGACAGCGCCTATCTGCTGGGCCGCATCCGCTATATCCTCGCCAACCGCGCCCTGCGCGCCAGTGAGCGGGTGCAGATGGGCATGCGCATCAACCTGGGCGGTCAGACCCACTTCATCACGGCCGAACGCCAGCAGATTTTCGATCTGCTGATCTCGACCTACGAGGAAGCGATCCAGATGACCGAGCAGTTGAAGGCCCAGCAGCTGCGCATCACCAGCAGCTACCAGTCGCTCGAAGGCCTGTACCGCATTGCCGAGGCCTTGAATCCGGCCCTGACCGAACAGGCAGTGGGCGAACTGGCGCTCGAGCGCCTGCTTGATTTTCCCGGCGTGGTGGGGGCGTCTTTGAAACTGGTCGATGCCGATGGGAGCCTGCGGCTGGTGGCGGTGCGTGATGTGGACGACGGCCTGGGCCCCGGTCAGGACGGCGCAGCGCTGGACGGCGACGGGCCCCGCTGCGATTGCGAGCGGCGCCTGATGCGCGCCGAGCCGCGCCGCCCTGAAACGATCCTCTCCTGCGCGGAGCGCGGCCATCCGCACGCCTGCATTCCGCTCGATACGGGCGGCGGCACGCGCGGGGCGCTGTGCCTGAAAACGACGGAACGGCGGCTCGACGAGGAGCAGTTCCAGCTGCTCGCCACCGTGGGCAGCCAGATCGGCGTCGCGGTGGAGCGGGCGCGCCTTTACGAGACCATGGAAACGCGGGTGCGCGAGCGCACCGCAGCCTGGCAGGGCGAGCGCCAGCTGCTCTCGGCGGTGGTCAACACCAGCGGCGCGCTGGTATGCATGGTCGATGGCGAGGGCCTGATCCGCCTGTTCAATCCTGCCTGCGAGGCGGCGCTGGGCTGGCGCGCGGAAGAAGCCATCGGGCGGCCCTGCGGCGAAGTGCTGCGCGAGGACCATGGCGAAGCCGGCGGGCTTGATGCGGGCGGACTGGCGCGCCTGTGCAGCCATCCGCCCGCCAACGATGGGCCGGTGCAGCTGCGCGGCCAGTGGCGCTCGCGCGACGGCACCCTGCGCGCCATCATCTGGTCGGCCACCTGGTTCCGGCGTGAAGACGGCGCCGTCGAATACTTTGTCTGCACCGGGGTCGACGTCACGGAGCTGCGCGGCGCCGAGGAAAAGCTGCGCTACATGAGCCGCTTTGATGCCTTGACGGGCCTGCCCAACCGCCTCGTCATGCGCGACCGCGTGCGCCAGTTGCAGGAGCAGGACGGCGTCACAGAGGGGCGCCAGCAGGTCGGACTGCTGTTGATCAAGCCGGAGCGGCTGCGGGTGATTGCCGAGAGCCTGGGCCTGGAAGCGGAGCAGTCCATGCTGCGCCAGGCGGCCGGGCGGCTGGCCCACCGCCAGCGCGGCGGCGTCTCGGTCGGGCGGGTCAGCGAGCGCACCTTCGCCATTGCCATGCTGGGGCGCGGTCCCGAGGATTTTGCCGGCATGGCGCGCCAGGTGCTGGCCGAACTGAGTCTGCCGTTCTTGCTGGGCGAGCAGGAGCTGTACCTCGATCCCGCCATCGGCATTGCCCTCGGTCCCAACGACGGTGACGATTACGACGCCATCTACCGGGGCGCCGACGCGGCCCTGCGGCGCGCTCTCTCCAGCAAGAGCGAGCGTTACGAATTCTATCGCCCGGCCCTGAACCAGGATGCGCATGCTCGCTTCCAGTTCGAGAACGCCCTGCGCGGCGCGATCGAACGGCACGAACTGGTGCTGCACTACCAGGTGCAGGCCAGCCTCGCCACCGGCGCCATCATCGGGGTCGAATCGCTGGTGCGCTGGCAGCATCCGGAGCAGGGCCTGATCGGGCCGGGCACCTTCATCCCGCTGGCCGAGGAAACGGGCATGATCCTGGCCATCGGCGAGTGGGTGCTGCGCTGCGCCTGCGAGCAGGCGATGGCCTGGCAGCGTGAGGGCTTGGCGCCGGTGCCCGTGTCGGTCAACCTGTCGGCACGCCAGTTTTCCGAGCACGCCGTCGGCATGGTCGAGCGCATACTGGCCGAGACGGGCCTGGCGCCGCGCCTCCTTGAACTGGAGCTGACGGAAAGCGCGTCGATGGAGGAGCCGGAAAAAACCATCGAGATCCTGCGCCAGATAAAGGCGATGGGCGTGAAGGTGGCGATCGACGACTTCGGCACCGGTTACTCGAACCTGAGCTACCTGAAGCGCTTCCCGCTCGACAAGCTCAAGCTCGACCAGTCCTTCGTGCGCGATATTGTCAGCGGCCAGCACGACCTGTCGATCGCCCGCGCCGTCATCGCCATGGGCCACAGCCTGGGCCTGACGGTGATCGCGGAAGGGGTCGAGGGCGCCGAGCAGCTCGATCTGCTGGCGGCCAACGGCTGCGATGAAATCCAGGGCTACTATCTGAGCCGCCCGGTCGACGGCGCCGCCTGCGCGGCAGTGATGCGCACGCACCAGCCGGACAAATTCCGCCGCTGAGCGGGCTGGCGCGGCGCGTGCAGGGAGGGGCGTGGGGGGCGTGCGGCACCGCGTGGCGAAATCGGGGCACAATAGCGGCTTGATCAATCATGTTCCGGAGCCCCCATGCGGATTGCGACTTTCAACGTCAATGGCATCGGCAGCCGACTGCCCGCCCTGCTGCGATGGCTGGAAGAGACCCAGCCGGACGTCGCCTGCCTGCAGGAACTCAAGGCCCCCAGCGAACGCTTTCCCGCCGCCGAACTGGCGGCCGCCGGCTACCAGGCCGTCTGGCATGGCCAGAAAGCCTGGAATGGCGTGGCCATTCTCGCGCGCGGCCAGGCGCCCATCGAAGTGGGCCGCGGCCTGCCCGGCGACGAACTTGACGAGCAAAGCCGCTGGATCGAGGCGATCGTCGGCGGCATCCACATCTGCGGCCTGTATCTCCCCAACGGCAATCCCGCGCCCGGCCCCAAGTTCGACTACAAGCTGGCCTGGATGGAGCGCCTGATCAGCCATGCCGCCAAACTGATCGACAGCGGCGCCCCGGTGGTGCTGGCGGGCGACTTCAACGTGATTCCCACCCCGGAGGATGTCTACAAGCCCGAGCGCTGGGTCGATGACGCCCTGTTTCGCAGCGAGACGCGCGAATCGTTCGGGCGCCTGATGGCCCAGGGCTGGACCGATTCGCTGCGCACCATGCATCCGGGCGAAACGATTTACACGTTTTATGATTATTTCAGAAATGCGTATGGGAGAAACGCGGGCTTGCGGATTGATCACCTGCTGCTGAGTCCCTCGCTGGCGCCGCAGTTGCGGGCCGCGGGGACCGATCACGCGGTGCGGGGGCGTGAAAAGCCGAGCGACCATGTGCCGACGTGGATTGAAGTTGACACCCAAAAGTAAAAACCTACTTTTGGGTGGATTGAAGTGGGAAAAATCACCGGCGGAGCCGGATGATTTTTCAGGGGACGCAGACCCGAGTCAGATCGGGAGGCGCCTCGGGGGCGGGCTGGACGAGGGCGCGAGGCGTACGTCGGGCTGTTGATTTGGATCAAATGTTGTGGCGGTTGCTTGGGGGGTGTTGGGGATAAAGTGGCGGGCTGTGCTTAACTTCAAGGGGGCGATCATGCGGGCTGCATTGGCGGTGGTAGGGATGGGCTTGTTGTTGGGCGGCGCAGTGCCGGCGCTGGCGGATGAGACTTGCAATTCGCCGTATCTGTCCAACCTGATCAAGGGGCAGGAGGATTATCTGTATGTGTGGACCCTGGGCGTGCCGGGCATGGGCGATGGCTGGGACAAGCTGGTCACCATCGATGTCAACCCGGCCTCGAAGTCATACGGCAAGGTGATTGCCAAGGTGTCGGTGGGGCGGCGGGGCGAGGCGCATCATGTGGGTTTTACGGATGACCGGCGCTACCTGTGGGCGGGCGGGCTGGACGATAGCCGCATTTATGTGTTCGACCTGCATAGCGATCCCGCAAAGCCAAAGCTGGTGCGTACCATCACCGATTTTTCAAGCAAGGCCGGCCTGGTCGGGCCGCACACCTTTTATGCGATGCCGGGCCGGATGCTGATCGGCGCCCTGTCGAATGCGAAGGACAAGGGCGGCGCCACCGGCATGGCCATGTATAACAATGAGGGGCGTTTCCTGCGCACCGTGAACATGCCGACGGTGAATGGTGGCGACGGCTATGGCTACGACATCGCCATCAATCCGGCCCGCAACGCCATGCTGACTTCCAGTTTTACCGGCTACAACAATTACATGCGCGACCTGGGCGAACTGATGAAAGACGGTTCCGCCATGAAGCAGTTCGGCGCGACCATGGTGCTGTGGAACCTGAAATCCATGCAGCCCCAGCAGGTCTTCAATGTCCCGGGCGCCCCGCTGGAAATCCGCTGGTCGCTGCATGAGGGCGACGACTGGGCCATCACCGCCAGCGCCCTGACCTCGCAGTTATGGCTGATCAAGAAGGACGCCGCCGGCGCCTGGCAGGCGAAATCGGTGGGGCAGATCGGCGATCCGGCCAAGATTCCGCTGCCGGTGGATATTTCCATCACCTCGGATGGCAAGGCCCTGTGGGTCAACACCTTCATGGATGGCATGACGCGCCGCTTTGACCTCTCCAACCCGGAAGCGCCGCGCCAGACCTACGCCCTGCACACGGGCTCGCAGGTGAACATGGTCTCGCAAAGCTGGGACGGCAAGCGCGTCTACGTCAGCTCTTCGCTGCTGGCCAAGTGGGACAAGAAGGGCGTGGAGGACGAACAATTCGTCAAGCTCTACGCCTGGGACGGCACGCAGCTGACGCCAACATGGAAGGTCGACTTCTACCAGGAGAAGCTGGGACGCGCCCATCACATGCGCTTCGGGGCCAAGTCTGCGGCAGCCACGCTGGCGGCGCGCTAGGTGGGGCGCAAAGCGCGTTTGCTGGCGTGCGTGGCAGGCACACTTTGCCTTGCGGCGCAGGCCGGCCCGCGCGTGGACCTCAAGCTGCCGGCGCCGGGCAGCTACCGGCTCGACCACATCATGCAGGCGCCCCACGGCGCCGTGCTTGACAGCGAGGGCAGGGCGCGCCGCCTCGCCGAGTTCACCACCGGGAAGGTGACCCTGTTTGCCTTCGTCTACACGGCCTGCACCGACGCGCGCGGCTGTCCGCTGGCCTTGGGGGTGATGCACACCCTGAAGGCCGCCATCGAAGCCGATCCCGCCTTGCGCGGCCAGGTGCGCTTCGTCAGCATGAGTTTCGATCCCACGCACGACACCCCCGCCGTCATGCGCAGTTACGGCGGCGCGGCAGGAGGGCCTGGCGCCGCGCTGCCCTGGCATTTTCTGACCACCCAGTCGCCCCGCCAGCTGGCCCCCTTGCTGGCCGGCTTCGGCCAGGATGTCGACCTCGCGGCCAACGGGGACGGCCTGCCGGCGCTGTCGCACCTGCTCAAGCTCTACCTGATCGACGCCAGCGGCAGCGTGCGCGAAATCTACAGCCCGGCCTTTCTGCAGCCGGCCACCATCCTCGGCGACATGCGCAGCCTGGCGGGCGAATCGGCGCGGCCCCGCTGGCCGTTCCAGGCCAGCCGCTGAGAGCATTGCCAGCGCCCGGGCGTTGGCGCACAATGGACTCCCCCCGTTCGGAGCGCCCCATGACGATCGCCGCCACCCCCGCCGCACCTTATTACGCCGTGATCTTTACCTCGCTGCGCCGCGCTGCGGAAGGCGACGACGGCTACGGCGCCATGGCCGACGCCATGATGGCGCTGGCGGCGCGCCAGCCTGGCTACCTCGGCGTCGAATCGGCGCGCGAGGAGACCGGCATCACCGTCTCATATTGGGCCAGCCTGGCCGACATCGCCGCGTGGAAGCAGGTCAGCGAGCATCTGGTGGCGCAGTCGATGGGAAAGGCCGCGTGGTATGCCGCCTACAAGACCCGCATCTGCCTCGTCGAGCGCGATTACGGATTTGACGCCGGCGCATAAAGCATCGGGGACTGGCACTTGGTGCCTGTCCCCATTTTTAGATCAACAGCAAATTTAAAAAGGGGACGCAGCCGCATGCGGCTGCCCTTCGGCGCCAGTCCCCGGTGCTAATCAGTTCACCAAATTCTTCGCCACAATCGCATCCGTCGCCGCCTTCGCCTGATCCAGCGGCTGATTCAAAGCCGTGGTGCTGTAGTGCTGCGGTACGACCGGCGCCGTCCCCAGAGCGCCGCTGCCTTGCTGTTTGATGTCCACGGTGGCGGTGGCGGAGAGGCCGACCCGTAAAGGATGGGCCGCCAGCTCCTTCGGATCGAGCGCGATCCGCACCGGCACACGCTGCACCACCTTGATCCAGTTGCCGCTGGCGTTCTGCGCCGGCAGCAGGGAAAAGGCGCTGCCGGTGCCGGCAGCCAAGCCCACCACCTTGCCGTGGAAAGTCACCTTGCCGCCGTAGATGTCCGCTTCAATCGTGGCTGGCTGGCCGATGCGGATGTCGCGCAGTTCGGATTCCTTGAAGTTTGCTTCCACCCACAGTTGATCGAGCGGAACGATGGTCAACAGCGGCGCGCCCGGCGTGACCCGGCTGCCCACCTGCACGCTGCGCTTGGCGACGTAGCCTGATACCGGGGCCACGATGGCGTTGCGGCGCGCGGCCAGCCAGGCGGCCACGTAGTCGGCTTTCGCTGCCTGCACATAGGGATGCTGGGCGACGGCCACGCCGGTGAGACCGACGCGGGCAGCCTGGCCCTGCTTCTGCACCACGTCGAGCGCGGCGCGCGCGGTTTCAACTGCCCGGCGGGCGTGGGCGATGTCTTCGCCCGAGACGGTGTGGTCGGCCGCCAGCGGCAGGCGGCGCGCCAGGTCGTCCTGGGCCGCTTTCAATTCCACCTTGCGCTGCTCGACCTGGGCGTCGAACTGCTCGGCGTTGGTGTAGCGCTCGCGCTGCTGGCGCACCACGCTGGCCAGTTTTGCCTCGGCCTGGTTCAGCGCCACCTGGGCATCGGCCGTATCGAGCTTGATGATTTCGCTGCCCGCCTGGACCATCTGGGTTTCGTCGGCCGTGATGTCGGTGACGCTGCCGGCCACCTGGGACGACACCGTCACCAGGTTGCCGCCCACGTAGGCGTTGTCGGTTTCGGCGCGGCCCGACAGCACCAGCACGTAATAGGCGGCATAAGCGGCGGCGGCGAGCAGGAACACGGCCGTGATGGCGAACAGCACGAAGCGGCGTTTGGAAGATTTCTCAGGGGCGTTGGTGGTATCGGTGCTCATTATGGATGCTTAGTTGATTTTGTTGGCGGGCAGTGCGGCAGTAGCGGTCGCGGTTGCGGTTGAGGTTTGATAGCCGCCGCCGAGCGCGCGGATCAGCGCCACTTCCGTCTGCAGCGCGGCGTCCTGCTGCTGCAGGCCGATGTCGTCCTGGCGCAGCAGCGACTGGCGCGCCAGCAGCACGGCGCCGCGGTCACCCAGGCCCGCCTGCATGCGGCGGGTGCTGGTCGCAACCAGTTCGGCGCTGGACGCCCGGGTGGCCTGGTGGGCGGCTGCTTCCTGTTCGAGCCCTTGCAAGGTCGCGCCTTCCTCGGCCACTTCGCCGACGGCGCGGGCGACTGCCGCGTTGTAGTCTGCAATCGCCGCATCGCGTTCGGCGCGCGCCACGCCCAGGTCGGCCGACAGGCGGCGGCTGTCGAACAGGGGCAGTTCAATGGCGGAACCGAGCAGCATGGTGCGGCTGTTGGGACGCAGCAGGCGGCCCAGCGAGACGGCATCGAGGCCGAAGGCGCCGGCCAGGTTAATGTCCGGGTAAAACGCCGCCTGGCTGGCCGCGACCCGGCCCAGCATGGCTTCGATGCGCCAGCGCGCCGCCTGCAGGTCGGGCCGGCGCGCCAGCAGATCCATCCCCAGCCGGGACGGCAGGCTGGCCACGCCCGCATTGACGGGCCGCGCTTGA
>JBJMVV010000324.1:0-17017 GCA_045810505.1 Massilia sp. | reverse complement strand
TTGCGGCCGCCAGGTCTCGGTTAAACAGACAATATTGGCAAGAAAAGCCGGTTATGCGAGATATTGCATAACCGGCTTTTTTTCGTCTCAAATCATCCACCCAGGTCAGACCGGGGCGTGACGTATAAGTTCAATATTTTTTAGGGTGCTGGCGAGTAGCCCAGGGTCGAGGAAATCCGCGCCGCCGTCTGCACCAGGTCTTCCAGCCACTCTTCCTGCAGGCGGTCGGCCGGCGCCGAGATCGACAGGCCCGCAACGAGCTTGCCGGAATCGTCGTGGATGCCGGCGGCCATGCAGCGCACGCCCAGTTCAAGTTCCTCGTTGTCGCGCGCATAACCGCGGGCGCGCACCAGGCTCAGCTCGCGTTCGAGCTTGCTCAGGTCCGTGATGGAATTCTTGTTGTGACCGGCCAGGCCAGTGCGCGTGGCGTAGGAACGGATCGCCATCGGATCGTCCACCGACAGGAACAATTTACCGGTGGAAGTCAGGTGCAGGGGACCGCGCCCGCCGATGGCGCGCACCACCTGCATGCCCGAGCGTTCTGAAAAAGCCCGGTCGATATACACGATTTCGTCGCCCTGGCGCACCGACAGGTTGATGGTCTGCTGGGTCTTGCGGTGCAGCGAGCGCATGAAGTCGAGCGCCGCTTCACGCACCGACAGGCGGCTCTTGACGACATTGCCCAGTTCCAGCAGGCGCATGCCGAGCCGGTAGGTGCCCGGTTCGACCCGGTCAACAAAACGCGTGATCACCATGTCGTTGAGGATGCGGTGGGCGGTTGACGGATGCAATCCGGACACGCGCGACAATTCCTTCAGGCTTACCGGATCGCTGTACGTGGCAAGTGCGTCGAGCAGGGCCACCATGCGCTCGATCACCTGGATCGAGGTCTTGGCCGGCTCGAGGGCAACAGTTTCGAGTTTCATGATGTGGTTGGTGCAGTGCAGTATGAATGCCCTCCTTATACCACAATGCGAAAATATGTGGCAAGCGGTGAGACCCGTCAGCGCCCGAGCGCGCATAATGGCGTTTTGTAATTTCTGGACATTCACATGGTCGAACCAGTCAGTCAGTTCAAGAGCAAAAGCGGCTTCAAGCGCATCGTCGGCGCGTTTGGTTATTCGATGGATGGTTTTCGTTCCGCATGGGAGCACGAGGCGGCGTTTCGCCAGGAGATGCTGCTGATGGTGGTGGGCACCGTGTCCGCCCTGTCGATGAGCATTTCCGCCTTTGAAAAATTCATGCTGATCGGCGTACTGGTGCTGATGCTGATTGTTGAACTGATGAATTCGGCCATCGAGGCCGTGGTCGACCGCATTTCGCTAGACCATCACCCCCTGTCGAAAAACGCCAAGGATTTCGGCAGCGCCGCGGTGGCGCTGTCGATTGGCCTGGCGGTGACGGCCTGGGCGGTGGTCCTGTTTAACCGGTTCTATTAAGGGCTTATACGGCGCTGGAATAAGCAAGTAGCAATCGCTTCCTTGTCGTTTTGATCTGGCCGCCGTATTGTCTTGCCGAGGAGGCGACATGGCACAGCAGGAATTTGACGACGTACAGGTGATCTTGATGCCGGGGCTGCACAACAGCAGCCCGGACCACTGGCAATCGCTGTGGCACGCCAGTCACCCGGCATTTTTCCGGGTTGAACAGGATGACTGGGAACACCCGGATCTGACGGCTTGGGCTGCTCGCCTGGACGAAATACGGGCGGCCGATCCCCGGCCCGCCCTGATCATCGCGCACAGTTTCGGCTGCCTGGCGACGGCGGCCAGCATCGCCGCCCATCCCGCCAATGTTGCCGGGGCCCTGTTCGTGGCGCCCGCCGACCCGCACAAATTCGGCGTGGCCGAGCGCCTGCCGCAGGCCAGCCTGGGCCTGCCCAGCACCCTCATCTGCAGCGACGACGATCCCTGGATGAGCGCCACCGAAGCCACCCGCTGGGCGCGCCGCTGGGGCAGCACACTCATCAATGCGGGCGCCGTCGGCCACATCAATGCCGCTTCAAGCCTGGGCGCCTGGCCTTTTGGCTGGGAGGCATTGCAGCTTCTGTATGATCGGGCGCATACTCTTCAACCGGATAGCGAACATGCACCTTCGCTTGCCATCCAAACCACATGACACTGGAGACCATATGACATTACGTTTAGGCGACGCCGCCCCCGATTTCGAGCAGGATTCTTCCATCGGCAAATTGAATTTTTATCAGTGGGCAGGCGACTCCTGGGTGGTGCTGTTTTCCCACCCCGCCGACTTCACCCCGGTCTGCACGACCGAGCTGGGCCTGACCGCCAAGCTCAAGCCCGAGTTCGACAAGCGCAACGTCAAGGCGCTCGCGCTGTCCGTCGACGCCGCCGAATCCCACAAGGGCTGGATCAGCGACATCGAGCAGACCCAGAAAACGGTGGTCGGCTTCCCAATCATCGCCGACCAGGACCGTTCCGTGTCGACCCTGTACGACATGATCCACCCGGAAGCCTCCGCCACCGCCACCGTGCGCTCGCTGTTCGTCATCGACCCCGCCAAAAAAGTGCGCCTGATGATCACCTACCCAATGAGCACCGGCCGCAACTTCGACGAAGTCCTGCGCGTGATCGACGCCCTGCAACTGACCGACAAATACACCGTCGCCACGCCAGGCAACTGGAAAGATGGCGACGATGTCATCATTCCGCTCACGGTGCAGGATCCAGAAGTGCTGGCGCAGAAGTATCCCAAGGGCTTCACCGCTGAGCGCCCGTATCTGCGTTTGACGCCGCAGCCGAACAAGTAAGTAATAGCACGCAGCGAAGGCGGACTCAAAAACGGGGACAGGCCCGCAGGGCCAGTCCCCCCTGCTGCAAACGTCACCTCATCGCTCACACATCAGCGCCGTCTCGGTTCTAAGCGTGGCCCTTTCTCAAAAATCATCTGGCTCCGCCAGTGATTTTTGCGTGACTAAACCAAACGAAAGTAGGGGTTCACTTTCGTTTGCGCCTTTTATACCCAGATGATCTTAGCAAATGACGATTCGTTCGTTTGCGTTATGAGGAAAGCCTGCGATTATCGAGTTCTCATAGAAGAATCCGTAATAAGAGGACCGCATGGCTTCCGTAGTTTCCCCCATCACAGGCGCTGTACCGATGCCGCCTCCGCCGGCGCGGGGGGCGCCGTTTCGGGTCATGCCCGGGTTCGGCCTGTCGCTGGGATTCACGATTTTTTACCTCAGCCTGATTGTGCTGATTCCCCTGTCGGCCGTCTTTTTCAAGACCTTTACCCTCACATGGGAAGCGTTCTGGCACGCCGTCACGTCCGAGCGCGTGGTCGCCTCTTATAAGCTGTCGTTTGGCGCCTCCCTGATTGCCGCATTTATTAATGTGATCTTTGGCGGCATCGTGGCCTGGGTGCTGGTGCGCTATAAATTTCCCGGCAAGCGTTTTATCGATGCCCTGGTCGACTTGCCCTTCGCCCTGCCCACGGCAGTGGCCGGCATCACCCTGACGGCCCTGTATTCCTCGAACGGCTGGATCGGTCGCTATCTTGAGCCGCTGGGCCTGAAAGTGGCGTTCACCCCGCTTGGCGTGGTGGTGGCGTTGACCTTTATCGGCCTGCCCTTTGTCGTACGCACCGTCCAGCCTGTGCTGGAAGAAGCCGAGCGCGAACTGGAAGAGGCCGCTGCCAGCCTGGGCGCGAACTCCTGGCAGATTTTTGCCCGCGTCGTCTTTCCGACCATCACGCCCGCCATGCTGACGGGCTTCGCGCTGGCCTTTGCGCGCGCCACCGGCGAGTATGGTTCGGTGATTTTCATCGCTGGCAACATGCCGATGGTCTCTGAAATTACGCCGCTGTTCATCATCACCAAGCTCGAGCAGTACGATTACGCCGGCGCCACCGCGATTGCCGTGGTCATGCTGCTGGCGTCGTTTGCGATGCTGCTGACCATCAATCTGCTGCAGGCCTGGACCCGCATGCGTGGAGGCAAGCGATGAGCGCCGTGCTGACCCCTCCGGTGGCCGCGCCCGCCAAGCCCGCGCGCCGCGGCGAGTTGCCGACCGCCTCGAACGTCTTCGAGCCAGCCTGGATCCGCATCGTGCTGATCACCATCGCGCTGCTGTTCCTGACCCTGTTCCTGTTCGTGCCCCTGGTGGCCGTGTTCGCCGAAGCGTTCAAAAAAGGCTGGCAGGCGTACCTGGCGGCGATCACCGATCCGGACGCCGTCTCGGCCATCAAGCTGACCCTGATCGCAGCCGGCATTGCCGTGCCCCTCAACCTGGTGTTCGGCATCGCCGCTTCCTGGGCCATCGCCAAGTTCGAGTTCCGCGGCAAGAGCGTTTTACTCACCCTGATCGACCTGCCGTTTTCCGTCTCGCCCGTCATTTCCGGCCTGATCTATGTGCTGCTGTTCGGCGCCCAGGGCTGGATGGGGCCGTGGCTGCAGGCGCATGACATCAAGATCTTGTTTGCGGTGCCCGGCATCGTGCTCGCCACCGTGTTCATCACCTTTCCGTTTGTGGCACGCGAACTCATTCCCCTGATGCAATCGCAAGGCACGGAAGAAGAAGAGGCCGCGCTGGTGCTGGGCGCCTCGGGCTGGAACACCTTCCGGCGCGTCACGCTGCCCAACATCAAGTGGGGTCTGCTGTATGGCGTGATCCTGTGCAACGCCCGCGCCATGGGCGAGTTTGGCGCCGTCTCGGTGGTGTCCGGCCACATCCGCGGAGAAACCAACACCATGCCCCTGCAAGTGGAAATTCTCTACAACGAATACAACTTCGCCGCGGCCTTTGCCATCGCCTCGCTGCTGGCCCTGCTGGCGCTGGTGACCCTGGCGATCAAATCGTTCATCGAGTGGCGCCTGCATGAATCGCAGCAGGACGACACCGATCCCGCAATCCAGGAGCACATCGCATGACCATCGAAGTTAAAAACATCCGCAAGCAGTTTGGCCAGTTCACCGCCCTCGACGACGTCTCGCTGAAATTTCCCGCGGGCGAACTGACGGCTCTGCTGGGTCCCTCGGGTTGCGGCAAGACGACCTTGTTGCGCATCATTGCGGGGCTGGAGCATCCCGATTCCGGCCAGGTGCTGCTCGATGGCGAGGACGCCTCGCACCGCCACGTGCGCGAGCGCCAGGTCGGCTTTGTGTTCCAGCATTACGCCCTGTTCAAGCACATGACCGTGTTTGAAAACGTCGCTTTCGGCCTGCGCGTGCGGCCCCGCAAGGACCGTCCGTCCGAGCAGGAAATCCGCCACAAGGTGCAGCAGTTGCTGGAACTGGTGCAGCTGGATTGGCTGGCTGACCGCTATCCGCCGCAACTGTCCGGCGGCCAACGTCAGCGTATCGCCCTGGCGCGCGCGCTGGCGGTCGAACCGCGCGTGCTGCTGCTCGACGAACCGTTTGGCGCGCTCGACGCGAAAGTGCGCAAGGAACTGCGTCGCTGGCTGCGCCGCCTGCATGACGAGTTGCACGTCACCAGTATTTTCGTGACACACGACCAGGAAGAGGCGCTGGAAGTGGCCGACCAGGTGGTGCTGATGAACAAGGGCCACGTTGAACAACTGGGCACCCCGGACCAGGTGTACAACGCGCCGGCCTCGCCTTTCGTCTATGGCTTCCTCGGCAACGTCAACTTGTTCCACGGCCGCGTCCACGACGGCGTGCTGGCCACGGGCGACGCCAGCTTCAAGGTGCCCGATCACGCCCAGGTGCAGCACGGCACGGGCATCGCCTATGTTCGCCCGCACGACCTCGACATCGACCGCGACCCGGTGGGGCAGGACGGCATCGTGGTGCGCCTGCGCCGCTCGCACGCGATCGGCCCGCTGGCCCAGCTGGACCTGGAACGGGCCGACAATGCCGAGCTGATCGAGGCGGTGATTCCCAACGAGCGTTTCAGGCAGCTGGCGCTGAAGGATGGCGAGACCCTGGTGGTGCGGCCGCGCCGCATGCAGGTGTTTGTTGACGAGGGAGCTGCTATATGAATTTCCAGCAACTGCGTTCCATCCGGGAGGCAGCCCGCCGCGGCTACAACCTGACGGAAGTGGCCAATGCCCTGTTCACCTCGCAACCGGGTGTGAGCCGCCAGATCCGCGAGCTGGAGGATGAACTGGGCGTGGTGATTTTCGAGCGCAACGGCAAACGCCTGACCGGGCTGACCGACCCTGGCAAGGGCATTCTGAAAATCGTGGACCGCCTGCTGGTGGAAGCGGAGAACTTGCAGCAGGCCAGCCTGGAATATGCGGGCAAGAAAACCGGCACCCTGTCGATTGCCGCCACCCACACCCAGGCCCGCTACGCCTTGCCGAAAGCGGTGCAGTCCTTCCGCACCAGCTTTCCCGATGTGCGTATCGCCCTGCAGCAAAGTGCACCCGACCACATCGCCGAATGGGTCCTGTCCGGCAAGGCCGACATCGGCATCGCCACCGAAGGCCTGTCGCAGTTTCCCGACCTGGTCTCGTTTCCCTGCTACCGCTGGAGCCACCTGATCGTGGTGCCGGACGGCCACCCGCTGCTGGACCATTCGCCGATCAGGCTGGAAGACCTGGCCCTGTATCCCCTGATTACTTATGACGTCGGTTTCACGGGCCGGGGCCACATTGACGCCGCTTTTATTGACGCCGGCGTTACGCCTGATATCGTCCTCACCGCGATGGATTCGGATGTCATCAAGCAGTATGTGTCGCTGGGACTGGGGGTAGGGCTGGTGGCGTCGATGGCGTTTGATCACGGCCGGGATAAAGGGCTGCGGGCGGTCGAGGCTTCGCACCTGTTTGCGCCGAACGTGACGCGGCTGGCGGTGCGGCGCGGCGCGTATCTGCGATCGTATGCGTATCACTTCATCGAGCAGTTTGCGCCGGAGTTGACGCGCGATGTGGTGGATCGGGCTCTGCTCGAACAAGCCGCGTAGTCAATCGTCAGTCGGGGACTGGTTCTGCGGACCTGTCCCCATTTTTCCTGTACCAAACAAGTTTGAACTTGTGGAGGGAAGATAGTGGCAAGGGCGCGCTATGTGGTACAGGAAAAATGGGGACAGGCTGGGCCGCAATCGGATGCAAGGCCAGTCCCCGACTTACGAATACTTCCCGGCTATGGCAGCCGCACACTCGCGCACCAGCGCCGGCCCCGCATAAATCAGCCCGCTATACAGCTGCACCAGCGCCGCCCCCGCATCCATCTTCACTTTCGCGTCAAGCCCGCGCATGATGCCGCCTACCCCGATGATGGGCAACTCATCCCCCAGTTCCGAACGCAAGGCCCGGATCACCCGGTTCGACAGTTCAAACACGGGCGCGCCCGACAGGCCGCCTGCTTCCAGTCCGTGCGGCATGCCTTCCACGGCCGTGCGCGACAGGGTCGTGTTGGTGGCGATGACGCCGTCGATGCGGTGGCGCAGCAGGGCGCCGGCGATTTCCTTGACCTGCTCGCCGTCGATGTCCGGGGCGATTTTCAAAGTCAGCGGCACGTAGCGCTTGTGCTGGTCGGCCAGTCTCGCCTGGGCTTCTTTCAGTTGCGACAGCAGGGCGTCCAATTCGGAGGCGCCCTGCAACTGGCGCAGGTTCTTGGTATTCGGCGAAGAAATATTGACGGTCACGTAGCTGGCGTAGGGATAGACCTTGCGCAGGCATTCCAGGTAATCGTCGGCGGCGCGCTCGATAGGCGTGTCGGCATTCTTGCCGATGTTCAGTCCCAGCACGCCTTCGCGGTTTTGATAGAACTTCGAGGCCTGCACATTGGCGACAAAGGCATCCACGCCGCCATTATTAAAACCCATGCGGTTGATGATGGCCTTGGCTTGCGGCAGGCGGAACATGCGCGGTTTCGGGTTGCCGGCCTGGCCGCGCGGCGTGACGGTGCCAATCTCGATGGAGCCGAAGCCGAGCGCGGCCAGGCCGTCGATGTAGGCGCCGTCCTTGTCCAGTCCGGCGGCCAGGCCCACCGGGTTGGGAAAACGGATGCCCATCACGGTGCGCGCGTCTTCACGGGGCGCCGGGATGGCGCGGGTCAGGCCGAGCGCGGCGGCGCGGCGCAGGGCCGGCAGGGTGAGGTTGTGCGCCGCTTCCGCATCGAGCGAGAACAGCAGGGGGCGGGTCAGGGCGTACAGCAGTTTGTCGGACATGGAGGGCGATCAATTGGGGATGGCGTATTTTACCAACCCCGCATAGGCAGGGCCGAACTTGCGTTTTATCAAGACCGAAGCCATCAGCAGGGAGTCTGATGTGATTCGCCACATGAGGATGGCGAATACTTCAGAAGGGATGTTCCACCATGAAACCGATGCTTCGCGCCACCCTGCGCGCTGCCTTGCTTGTGGCCGCTGGCGGCGCCGCCGCTTGCGCCAACACCACTGCGTCTGCACGGCGGCGGATGGCAAGCAATGCACCCTGGTCGAGCAGAGCCAGCAGTGTCCGCGCAACTTCGCCCGGTGGAACGATGTACGCCTGCTGCAATTCGACATCGCCATCCGCGACAGCCGCGCCCGCGGCACAGGCTGGGTCTACGGCACCTTTGTCGCCGATGGCAGCCGCAAGGCCAAGGTCAGCGATCCCTGGCATCGGCTCAGCATGCTTGGCCTGATCTGGGGCAACGACACCCCGCCACCCGGCCAGCTTGCCTACAACACTCCCGCCGATCCGCGCCGCAATGGTTACAAGGAAGGGGTGATTTTCTGGGATGTCGTCGATGAACTCAACAGTTTTGGCGGCGGCAGCATTGAACGGATGGGGCACCTGGGTTCCAACAATCGCTTGAACGGCCCGGCCAACAACGCCAACAGTTCCTGCCTGTCCTGCCACGGCACGGCCTCAGTGCCCGACAGCAAACTGAACACGCCGCCCCTGCTGGCGCAATTTTCCGATCTCACCAAGCAGTCGGTGGCGCCCTTTCTCGGCATGAAGAACCAGGGTCTCGACCGCACCGGCGCGATGGCGGTTGAAAAGAAGGAGGTGAGCTTCAGCGACATCGACGGGATTTATTTTGCCAACGTCATGGCGGGCCAGCCCTTCATGATGAACGCGAAGTCGACGGGAAAAAGCGTCCTGCCGGCCGGTACGCCGACCTATGCCAATGCCGGCCAGAACACGTGGATCTCGGTGGACTATTCCCTGCAGCTGTTGTTTTCGCTGCTGCAGTGGATGCAGTGGCAGGCCGATGAGGCAGCGCGCACGCCGCCTGCCGAGCGCAAGGTGATCAAGGCGCTGCGGCGCAATCAGTAGGGTATTTTATTTGTCCAGCAGACCCCAGCTTCCGCCGATGCGCGCTTCCAGCGGGCGGAAGTTGGTCTTGTAGGCCATCTTGGGGCTCTGCTCGATCCAATACCCCAGGTAGACGTAGGGCAGGCCCAGTTCGTCTGCCTGCGCGATCTGCCACAGCACGTTGTAGGTGCCGAATGAGGCGCCGGGCACGTCGGGATCAAAAAAGGTGTAGACCGAGGACAGGCCGTCGGAGAGCACATCGATGATGGAGACCATGCGCAAGGTGCCGTCCTGCTCGCGAAATTCCACCAGGCGCGTGTTGACCCGGCTTTGCAGCAGGAACTGCGCGTACTGGTCGCGGCTGTCCTGGTCCATGCCGCCGCCCACATGGCGGGTGCTCTGGTAGCGCAGATACAGGGCGTAGTGCTCGTCCGAAAATCCCAGGTTGGCGACGATGGCGGCGAGGCCCGCATGGCGCGTGGCGGCGCGCCGCTGGGCCCGGTTCGGCTTGAATTCGGCGGTGCGCACCCGCACCGGGATGCAGGCCTGGCAGCCATCGCAATAAGGGCGGTAGGTAAAAATGCCGCTGCGCCGGAAGCCGCTGCGTACCAGTTCGGAATAGACGTCGGCGTTGATCAGGTGAGAGGGCGTGGCGACCTGCGAGCGCGCCTGGCGCGCGTCGAGATAGCTGCACGGATAGGGTGCGGTCGTGTAGAACTGCAACGTGGAAAAGGGCAGGTCGTTCAGGTGCGTCATGCGGACACTCGCGGTGGGGTGGTATGCGACGTGGTTGCATTAAGTCCGGCATCAAGTCCGGCGCCAAGTCCTATTCTAGCGAATCTTCCGCCGACGCACCGCGCGCGGCGCTTCCCGTGGCGCCAGACGCTGGCGGCCCCAGCGGTGAAATCGGCGTCCAGTCCGTGATGGCGGGTTCGCGGATGGCGCTGCCGACATGCTCCAGGAAGCGCGCCCGCGAAATCGGCGAGGCGCCCAGCGAGGCCAGGTGCGAGGTCTCCTGCTGGCAATCGATCAGCTTGACGCCGCGTGCGCGCAGAAAGGCCACCAGGTAGGCCAGCGCAATTTTCGAGCCGTCGCTCACGCGCGCAAACATGGATTCACCGTAAAACATCTTGCCGATGCAGACGCCGTAAGCGCCACCGGCCAGTTCGCCATCGACCCACAGTTCGGCCGAGTGGGCGTAGCCCATCGCGTGCAGGCCCGTGTAGCCAGCGATGATGTCCTTGGAGATCCAGGTGCCGGGGCCGTCCCTGCGCGGCGCGGCGCAGGCCCGCATGACGTCTTCAAAAGCGCTGTCGAAGCGCAGCTGCCAGCGTCCCCCTTCGAGCCGGCTTTTTTCCACCTTGCGCAAGGTCTTGCGCAGGCTGTCGCTGACGTGAAAGATGCCCGTGTCGAGCACCATGCGGGGATCGGTGCTCCACCACAGGATGGGCTGGCCTTCCGAGAACCAGGGGAAGATGCCGCGCTGGTAGGCCGCCAGCAAGCGTCGCGGCGACAGGTCGGCACCGGCCGCGAGCAGGCCCGGCGCGTCGATGGTCAGGGCGCTGGCGACATCGGGGAAGGGGGTGTCCGCTTCGAGCCAGGGAATCATTGCTGCTTCGGTGACTCAGGCAAGATCGTGGGTCGCGCGCATCGGCTTGACGATGTCGTGCTCATGAAAGCCGTACTGGCCCCCTTCGCGCACTTTCTTGCGGTCGGCAAAAAACAGTTCCAGGGTGGTGCGGATGGTGGGGAAGGCCAGGTCGGCCCAGGGAATCTCGCGCTCGCTGAACATTTGCACGTCCAGGCTTTCGATCCCGGCCGCGTAATCGAGATCAAGCAGGCGCGCCAGGTAAAACAGGTGGACCTGGTGGACGTGGGCCACATTCAGCATGGAAAACAGGGGGCCCAGTTCAATATTGGCGCCGGCTTCCTCCACCGTTTCGCGGATCGCCGCGGCCGAGGTGGTCTCTTCGTTTTCCATGAAGCCGGCCGGCAGGGTCCAATAGCCGTAGCGGGGCTCGATCGCCCGCTTGCACAACAAGACTTTCAGTTCGCCGTCTTCTTCCCAGACGGGCAGGGAGCCCACCACCAGCTTCGGGTTCTGATAATGGATGGTGCCGCAGTGGCTGCAGACGTAGCGGGGGCGGTTGTCGCCTTCGGGGATGGCCAATGCGACCGGATGGGCGCATTCGGAGCAAAATTTCATAGGTAGCCGAATAGGTGAGTTTCGCCTACTTTACACCGATTGACGCCGTTACGGCGCATCGGCACAGCCCTTTCAGCGGGTCGGCGGACCGTCCTGCATGCTGCTATCGCACATCGCCGAAAGATTAGTATTGTCTAAGCCGGCGTGGTCGCCTATAATACGTCTGCGGGGTGGAGCAGTCTGGCAGCTCGTCGGGCTCATAACCCGAAGGTCACAGGTTCAAATCCTGTCCCCGCAACCAAATTCATGGCCGTCGATATGCGCAAGCGTATCGGCGGTTTTTGTTTTGGCGCGTCCATTTCTTCGGGAAAATCCCGGCCCTTCTCGATGTGGCTCAACACTTCGTCCTTTCGCCGGCACTGCCGGACCGCCGCCTTGTCCAACCGGTGCAGGAGGAGGCAGAAGCGATGACGACAGTGGAAGACATCAATGAATGCTGGGGCTGGACGGGGCTGATCGCGGCCGAAGTGTTGGCGGAAAACGATTTCGGCAATCTCATCATTCGCGATGAAGACGGCGCTTACTGGTGGCTGTGTCCGCAGGAATTACGCTGTCACCAGGTGGCGAGCCATCGCGCTGCCTTCGATGCCCTTTCTTATGATCAGCATTTCCTGCAGCGCTGGTATGCCCCTGACCTGATGAGCACCGCGCGCGCCACCCTGGGTCCGCTGGCGCTCGGGCGCAAATACTGCATGACGGTGCCCAGCGCCCTGGGCGGCGATTGCGGACCGAACAATCTGGCGACGGCGCCGATGTCCGTGCTGATCCGGTTCAGCGGGGAGGTGGCCGAAGCGATCGATGGCGCGCGCTGAGCCGCCCGGTTTATTGTGGCGAACTCAGGCTGGCCCATAAATGCGCCGCCGCCATTGCCCGGTGCGGCGCCCAGCGCGCCAGCAGGGCTTCGGTGCGGGCCAGGTCGGGCTTGCTGTCCTCGCCCAGCAGGCGCTGCAGTGCGGCGCGGACGGCGACGTCGCCATGCAGCGAACAGTCGGGGTAGCCGTAGCCGCGCAGCAGGGCGTAATTGACGGTCCACGGGCCGATGCCCTTGATCGCCAGCAGGGCCGCGCTGGTCGCGGCGATGTCGGCGTTCCGCTCCAGTGACAGTTCACCGTCGACCACCAGGCGCGCCAGGCGCAGCAAGGTCTCCGCTTTGGAGCGGGAAAATTTTCTGCTGAGCAGTTCGTCGATGTCGATGGCGGCCACTTGCGCCGCCTCCGGATAGCACACCATGCCGCTGCTGTGCCGGATGCCGGCCACCAGGATAAAACTGCGGCGCAGGGCGACGGCGAAGGACAGGTTGATCTGCTGGCCCATCACGGCCCAGGTCAGCGCTTCGAACACGGTGGCGGACTGGATGATGCGCAGTGGTCCGTGACGGCGCGCCAGCGCGCGCAATTGCGGGTCCAGTTCAGCGAGCGCCATGAAGGGGGTGGGATCGATGCGCAGGCCCAGGATGTTGAGCAAGGCATCGTCGGCGAGCACGTTCGCGCGCGCCGTCATGGGGGCGTCGGCAATGATGTCGCACAGGGCCTCGTCAGGCGTCAGGGCGACGTCGAGCAGCACCGGCACGCCATCTAACACCACCGCCTTGAGCAAGCGTTCGCCATCGACGACGCGCTCGCTGACACCTTCCGCATCGCGGCTGTGAAAGGCGAGCATGGCGGCCCGGTCGTAATCGGCCGGCAGGGGCAGGGTGATGGAGCGGGTCGGCATGGCTTTACGCGGCGTCTTCGCGCACGCAGGCATTGGCGCCGCCTTCCACGCCGGCCTGGGTCAGCGCCTGCGCATGGCTCAGTTGCTGGGAATCGGGCACGCCGTTCTTCACCGCCGTCATCTCGGCCAGGATGGAGATGGCGATTTCAGCGGGGGTCTTGCTGCCGATGTAGAGGCCGACGGGGCCATGCAGCCTGGCCAGTTGATCGTCGGAGACGTCGAACAGTTTCAGGCGCTCGCGCCGGTTGGCGTTGTTGACGCGCGAGCCGATCGCGCCGACGTAGAAGGCCGGGGACTTGAGCGCTTCCATCAGCGCCAGGTCATCGAGCTTCGGATCGTGGGTGAGCGCCAGCACGGCGCTGCGGCTGTCCAGCTTCGCCTCGAGCACCAGGTCGTCCGGCATCGCGTGCACCAGGCGCACGCCGGGCACGCTCCAGCCGCTGCGGTATTCCTCGCGCGGATCGCACACGGTGACGTGGTAATCCATCGCCGTGGCCACCTGGGCGACAAAGCGCGACAGCTGGCCGGCGCCGATGATGAAGAGGCGCCAGCGGGGGCCGTGTACGCTCGTGAGTACACCGTTGTCGACGGCCAGCGTGAGGCCAGGCGCGCCCGCGGCAAGGCTGACGGCGCCAGTGGCGAGATCGAGCCTGCGCGCCACCAGTTCGTGGCGGTCCAGTTTTGCCAGCAGCTCGGCGATGCCGCTGGCGGCGCCCAGCGGCTCGATGGCCAGTTCGATGGTGCCGCCGCAGGGCAGGCCGAAGCGGTGCGCCTCATCGGCGCTGATGCCGTAGCTGACCAGCTCCGGCACTTCACGCGCGATGCCGACCTCACGTACTTCGGCGATCAGGTCATCCTCGATGCACCCGCCCGAGACGGAACCGACCACCTGGCCCGTCTCGCAAATGGCCAGCAGGGCGCCGATGGGCCGCGGACTTGATCCCCAGGTCTTCACCACCGTGACCAGCTGGCAGCGCAAGCCATCGGCAATCCACCCGGCGGCGGTCTTTAATACTTCGAGGTCGATGCTGTCCATGGGATCGAATATACTGGGCCAGGCAAAGTGTCCCAGGGGATGAGTGAATGAAGATGGACCATGATACAAAAAAAGCCGACGACGCGCCGAAGTTCGGCCGCTTGCTCATTGTGCTGGTGGGGGTGGTGGCGTTTTGCGGGTTGCTGACGTACGTGATGGGAACCTTATTCCCAGATTTTCCGAACTTTTGATCAAACAAAAGTAAGAACCTACTTTTGTTTGGTTTAGTCAGGGATCACTGCCTGGCGGAGCCAGTCATTGATCAGGGACGCAAACCCGATTCGGATCGACTGTCGCCTCGAAGGCGAGCGGCGCCAATCGGTGGGGGGACTGGCTGGGCCGCAATCGGACTTGGCGCCTGTCCCCGTTTGTCGTCCGCGATGATTGCAATGCCGCTGCGGTGTCGTGACCGCGCGAAAGTTTGCCGACGTCGCGGACAAAAGACGGGGACAGGCACCGTTGGCGCCAGTCCCCTCCCTCCGATTACGGCACGAGCGGCTTTTTGGCTGACTGCTTCGATTTGATTTCGGCGGTGGTCTTCTCGATCGCGGCCACCCGCGCGGCGGTGGCGGGGTGGTTCGCCACAAACCCATTCAGCACCGATGCCGGATAGGTCTTGGCCAACCGCTGCCAGAACGGCGCGGCGGCGTCGACGTCGTAGCCGGCGCGGGCGGCGAGATACAGGGCGAGGCGGTCGGCGGCGATGTCGGCTTCGGCGCTCATGGCCTTGATGCCTCCGCTGCCGATCAGCATGGAGGTGTCGGGCTGCACCTTGACCAGGTTGTCGATGATGGAGCCGACCGTGCCGGCGTAGCGCTGCGAGGCGGGGTGGCCCAGCAGGCTGTGGGCCATGCCGGTGGCGAGCAGGAAAGCCAGTTCATCGTCGCTGCGGACAAAACCGAGCATGCCCCGCGTGACCATCACGCGCGTGCCGTCGTTGTAGGCGTTGACGTTATCGGCGTTACCGAGTTCGATGCCGAAGCCGCAGGCCCGCGTCACGGGCACGGTCAGCTTGCGCGCTTCGCCTTCGCGCTCGATGCCCAGCGCCAGAGAGGGGCTGGCCGCGAGCAGGGGGCCGAACACGCTGCCCGCCGTGGTGGAGGCGTTGGGACCTGTCGGCAGCTTCTTGCCGCCCGCCGTGAGCAGGCGGTCACCGCGCCGCAGGCCAGCCTGGGCGGCGCCGCTGCCGCCCAGCACGCCCGTCACCTGCAGGCTCTCGCCCATGCCGAAGGCGATGTGGGCGGCCTCGTTATACTCGCCGGGATAGGAATAGCGGTTCTTGGCCGTGAAGCCCAGCAGGTTGCGCGCCTGGCCCTTGCACAGGTCCGCATTGTTGATCAGGAGGGGGGCGGCGACGCGGTATAGCCGGTCCTGCATGGTGGCCATGCGATTGAGCTGCTCGGCCTCCTGCGCCATGCGGGGCGTGAGCACTTCGGCTGGGGCTTCGGTGGCGGCGGGCGGCGCCGGCGGAACGGGGCCCTGCTGCATCACCGGCGGCGTGGTGCAGCCGGCCAGGATGGCGGCGAGCAAGGGCGCGGCCAGAAAGCTTATGCGCTTGAGATGCAGGAACGACGGGTTGGACGATGATGCGGGGGTACGCAAGGCCGCGGTGCGCTGCATGGTAGATCTCCTGTTTTTATTGTTTGCCGGTGCTGCCAAAACCGCCAGCACCGCGTTCACTTTCCTGTTCCGAGTCGAATTCGTCGACGACGTTAAAACCAACCTGCATGACAGGCACCACGACCAACTGCGCCAGGCGCTCCATCGGCTGCAGCGTGAAGCTGTGCTGCCCGCGGTTCCAGGTCGAGACCATCAACTGGCCCTGATAATCGGAATCGATCAAGCCTACCAGATTCCCCAATACGATGCCGTTCTTGTGACCCATGCCGCTCCTGGGCAGGATCATGGCGGCGTAGCCAGGATCGGCGATGTGGATGGCCAGGCCAGTGGGAATGAGCACCGTGGCGCCGGCTTCGATGACGATGGGCGCGTCGATGCAGGCGCGCAGGTCCAGGCCCGCGCTGCCGCGCGTGGCGTACTGCGGCAGCAGTTCCTTCATGCGCGGGTCGAGAATTTTGAGATCGATGGTTTTCATGTAAAACGGTAGTCAGTTGAGGAGCGAGCGGGCGTCGATCCGCTTGGCGATTTCGGAAATGAGCTGGCGCGCCAGTGTGAGCTTGTCGGCGCGGGGCAGCACGGTGTGGCCGTTTTCATCGAACAGGATGACGGTGTTCTCGTCCTGGCCAAAAGTTTGCGGGCCGATGTTCCCCACCAAAAGCGGTATGCCTTTTTTCTCGCGCTTGAGGGCGCCGAATTCAAGCAGGTTTTCCGATTCGGCGGCAAAGCCCACGCAGTAAGGCCAGCCCGAGACGGAGGTGGTGGCCGCGACGTCGGCCAGGATGTCGGCGTTCTGGGCGAATTCCAGTTGCGGCACGCCGGCCGCGGTCTTTTTCATTTTCTGCTCGCTGGCGTTGGTGACGCGCCAGTCGGCCACTGCGGCCACGCCGATGAAGACATGCTGGCCCTTGACGCCGTTCATCACGGCGTCATGCATCTGCTGGGCGCTCTGCACGTTCTCGCGGCGCACGCCGTGCGGGGCCGGCAGGGCAGTGGGGCCCGACACCAGCAGCACCTCGGCGCCGGCTTCGCGTGCCGCGCGCGCAACCGCGTAACCCATTTTGCCCGAAGACAGATTGGTGATGCCCCGCACCGGGTCGATCGCCTCGAACGTGGGGCCGGCCGTGATCAGCACGCGCTTGCCCGCCAGGACCTTGGGCTGGAACGAGGCCACCAGTTCTTCCAGCAGTTCCGCGGGTTCCAGCATGCGCCCGAATCCTGTTTCGCCGCAGGCCTGCGCGCCGGCGGCGGGGCCGAACAGGCTCACGCCATCCTCG
>JBJMVV010000323.1:0-4933 GCA_045810505.1 Massilia sp. | reverse complement strand
GTCCTGACGGGCTGAAGCGGGTGGACTATGCTGCCGCGACCGGCAAAAAGACCGGCAACACATCCGCCAATCTCCAGCGTAAACCGACCGGCAAAAAGAGGGTAGCCTGATGGCCTACGGCCTGAACCCCGGCATGATTGATGAGGAGACGCCAGAAGAGCGTCGCATGCGTCTTCTCGCCGAGATGAACCCCTTTACGCCCCGCCCCGGTATGGGAGACCAGGGAACGATTGGGTCGAGTGGCTCCGCGTTCGGTTTCATGCCGCAGGGCATGATGGGCAGCGACATGTCCAATGCGCCGGGCCCGGCGTGGCGCGACCCTGGTTCGGATGGACCGACTACTGGCTACCAGGACCCGCCAACACGGGGCATTCTGGACACCAAGATTGGTGAACCGCCCAAGTCTGAGCTAGACGGCATCCTGTTTGGCGGCACGCGCTCGGCGCCCGGCATGGACGCGCTGGCGGCCGCCAAGAGCCGCGACTCGATGCAGAGCGGCCCCGATATGTCGCTGCCTGGCCTAAACGTGACCGGCGCCAACGGTTCCGACCGTAGCAACGTGCCGCGCGCACCCGACGCGCCGGCAAACGCGCCGTCTATGGTTGCCAACCCGTTTGGAGCGCCAACCGCAGGCGCGCCATCGTCGTTCCCAACTCCCCCTAGGGCTACGGCCCCAGCAAAACAGCCTCGGGCAATCGTTGAGGGCGGTGTCCCTGCCATTTCACCACCCCCGATTGCTCCGGGCGCGCCCGCCGCCGGGCAGGCCGCATCTCCACGTGCGGCGGGCGCTGCCGGATTAGCTCAGCCACAGATTGCCGCCGTGGCTGACGGCCTCTCGCGCACGCCTGGTTCGCCGGACGCCATGAATTGGCTGAAAGAGAACGCCGACCTGTTCATTGGGCTCGGTGCCGGCCTCCTGTCGGGCAAGAACATCGGTGAGGGCATCCTCCACGGCCTGAAGATGGCCAACGAGAGCAAAGTCGCGTCCGCCAAGGAGAAGGAGCTCCTAAAGAAGAACCAGACCGAGCAACTCCAGACGGCCACCTTTGCGGCCATGGTCAAGAAAGCCTATCCGCAGGTCTCCGCCGAGGAGGCCATCTCCATCGCCCAAACGCCCGCGATGATGAACGAGGTGTTCAAGTCGCAATTCCCGTCTGAGCAGTGGCAGCAGCAGGGTGGTGGAGACACGTCGCAGGGCGGCTTCCTGAAGAACGTCCGCACCGGCGACATCAAGGCGGACCCGAGCCGTCCTGCGCCGCCGGACAAGGTTGAGACGCTGACGCCAGACCAGGCCGCGGCTATCCCTGGCCTTGACCCGAAGGTGACGTGGCAGCGCGACGCTGCGGGCCGCATTACGCCTGTCCAGAAGTCCGGCCAGACCATCAACGTCAACACCGGGGAGGACAAGCTGGTCGCGCAGGCGGCCGACCGCTTCAAGATGTTCTTAGGCGAGGGCGACGCAGCGCGGCAGACGTTGCAGGCTACGCAGGCGATGCGCGACCAGCTCAATGCACCCGGCGGCATCATTTCAGGCGCTGGCGCAGGAGACCGGCTTGCGCTTCAGAAGGTTGGCGCTCTCCTTGGTGTTGCGAACACCGACCAAATCACCAACACCGAGTCCTTCAAGGCCGCTGCTGGCCCACTGGTGCTGGCAACCGTCAAGGGCCTCGGGTCCGGGTCTGGCATCACCAACTCCGACCGCGACTTCGCAGAGGCGATGGCCGGAGGTCGGGTGAACCTCGATGAGTCGTCAATCCGACGCATGATTGACATCCAGGAGAAGGCCGCCCGGTCCAAACTGGAGACGTCGCAGCGCGTTGTGAACGATTTGATTCAGACGAACCCAAACCTCGCCCAGATGGCGCCGCTGTTCAATCAGTCTGCCCCGCCTCCGCAGCCGCCCGCGGCTAGCCAATCCGCTCCGCCCGCCGCACCAGCCCCGGCTCCAGCGGCTCCTGCCCAACGCCGCATCCGCGTTGACGCGCAGGGCAACATATTAAGGTGACGCATGGAAGCCGAGGGGCCTGACGGCACAATCTTCGAGTTCCCGGATGACGTCCACCCGGACATCATCAAGAACACCATCAGCCGGCACTATGGTGCGCAGGCGAACCCGGCGGCTGACGTCGCCCAAGGGTTTGCCGGCGGGGCGGAGCGCGGGATTGCGGGCGTCGCCGGCCTACCGGGCACCGTATCTCAAGGGCTGAACACGGCCGCTGACTTCCTGGCGCGCCAGACCGCGGGCCGGGTCTTCAATCGGTTCGCGCCAGGCGGCACGGGCGACTGGTCCGCTGACACGCGGCCTGACCCAGGTCTTGGGCCACATATGGGGCCGCAGGACACGCTGCCGACGTCGGCCGACACCGTAGGGGCCTACGAGGCTATCCGCGGTCCGACCTACCGCTCTCCGACGACCGCTGGCCAGATTGCCGGCACGGTGGGCGAGTTCGTGGGCGGAAATGCCGCCGTGCCAGGCGCGGCCCTGCCGAAGATTGTGAGCGGCGTAAGCGGTGCTCTGGGCTCGGAAGCCGCTGGACGCTACATCGAGAACACCCCCGCTGCGGCCTACAAGCCGCTAGCCCAGGTCGCGGGCGGCATTCTGGCGCCTATGGCCGCTGGCGGTCTCATCACCCCGCTGCGCACCGACCCCAGCCGCGCCGCCTCGATAGCGCGGTTGGAAGCGGAGGGCATTACGCCCACGGCCGGCCAGAAGACCGGGACGAACTGGCTGAGACGGGCCGAGAGTGCGCTTGGTGAAGTCCCGCTTGGCGCGCCAGACCCGGCGATTGGCCAGCAAGAACAGCTTACCCGTGCTATGGGCCGGCGCATGGGCGTGGACGAAGGCGCCCTCACGCCCACCGTGATGCAGGAGACGCATGACCGACTTAAGCAGACCATTGGGGACATCGCCTCGCGCAACGTCATGAAGACGGACCCGCAGTTCGCGCAGGACCTGTCAGACGTTCTGCGGAACCAGTTCACGAAGGTGACTGTTGCCCAGCGCCAGGACTTCCTCAATGCGGCGCGCAGCCTGTCAGAGGAGATTGCGGCATCCGGTGGGCAGCTCCCAGGCGAAGCCTACCAGTCGGCCAGGTCCTTCCTGGGCCAGCGCGCGAACGAGCTGCGCAATTCAGATGCCTCGGCATCAGCCGCCTACAAGGGTCTCCAAGCGACGCTCGACGGCGCTTTTGGGCGCTCCATGGAAGCCGCGGGCAACGCACCCGACGTCGCCGCCTATAACCAGTGGCGCCAGCAGTATGCCGGCATGAAGGCGGCTGAGACCGCCGTCACCAAGGTGCCTCAGGGCACCCCGGAAGGGATGGTTACGCCGAACTCAATTGATGCCGCCGCGGCGCAGAGCTCTTCGGTCTCTCAGAGGGCTAGAGGTCAGAGCGACCTGGGTCAGCTTGCGAGAGACGCTCGCAGTGTCTTAACCACGCCTCCCAACTCTGGGACCGCGGGTCGTCTGAATGTCCTTCAAATGGCGGGTGGCCTAGCAGGAGGGATTGGCGGCGCCTTGGGTGGCGGCCCAATTGGTGCGCTGGGCGGGGCTGGTGTCGGTGCGTTCTCTGGGGCGAAGCTTGGAGAACTATTTGGACCGACGATTGCCTCGAACCTCGTGAACCGAAGGTTGCCGCAACAGTATCTTGGTAATCAGCTTCTACCGGGAGGAGTCTTGTCCGGAGCACGCGCTCTGGTGAATGCGCAGAATGCCATCGGCCTTGAGCAGCCAGTCGGTATACTTGGGCCAACCGAGAACCGGCGGCGCATACCAGCGCGCTGAAGAATGCTCCTATGATAGGACACAACGCCAGGGCCGCGTATAAGGCTTCCTCTCCCGGTCGCGGCCTTGCCGTCATCATCATGGCCCACAGCAATACGGTGAAGACCAACCACAGGAATTTACGCATGGTGAACCCCCATGGATGAAGAATTCGGACTGGGCGCGACCTTCATCCCTGATGATGCACCTGCGCCGGCGCCAACGCCAGCCCCTGTAGACCCCGAGCGGTTCTCTGGGGCCGTCAGCGCGCCCCTCAAGATGAGTCAGCACGACCTCGACCTTATGGCCCGCATGGTCATGATGGAGTCGGGTGGCGAGCCGGATGAGGGTCAGAGGGGCGTCGCGTCGGTCATCCTGAACCGCGCGCAGTCTGGCCGCTACGGTGAGGGCATCTCTGGCGTCATCACCCGCAAGGGCCAGTTCGAGCCGTGGGGGAACGCCAAGACCCGTGCGGCCATGATGGCCGTCGATACCGATAGCCCCCGCTATCAGCGGGCGATGGCCAACACGCTGGCCATGGTCAACGGGGATGCGCCGGACCCGACGAATGGCGCGACCCACTTCCTAAACAAGGCAACATCCGCGCAGCGCGGCGATTCTGCCATGCGCCCCGGCGGGTGGGGCAACACGGGTGCCGACCAGATTAAAATCGGCAACCACACCTTCATGAAGGCCGACGCTGGTGCGGCCGGCTCTGGGCGCCAGGCGGCCGTTGCGCGAGCGCAGGCTGGTCCGCGCGCTAGCGTCATGGGCGCGCCTGACGCCCAGACTCCAGGCATTGGGCGCTCCGAGCGCGTTCCCACGCCGCCACCGCGGCCCGCCGGCATCCTGACTGGCGACTCCGAGGAGACCGCCAAGGAAATCGACAAGCAGCTCAGGGCCGGATTGGGCAAGCCTGAGACCCCAAAGCCCGGCCTCGACGCTGCGGCTGGTCTCGGGTCAGAGGGCGGCGACACACAGGACTCACCGCTTCGTGGCGGAGGCGGCATTCTGACCGCAGGCCCAGGCGGGGCGACCAAGAACATCCTGCCGCCCCTCGGCCAGGGCGCCGTATCCATGGGCCAGGGCATTCTCCAGGCTGCGCAGCCAACCCCCACCCCTGCTGCCGCGCAGGCCGCGCAGGCTGGCACCATCGCGCCCCTGGTCCCC
>JBJMVV010000322.1:0-24774 GCA_045810505.1 Massilia sp. | reverse complement strand
CTGGTGGCTGGTCAGCCTGCTGCCGCTGCCCTCCCCGGTCGCCGGCATCGTCCGCGTGCTGTTCATCATCCTGCTCATTCTGATCGTGCTGTCCGTCTTCGGCATCATCCCCGGCGGTTATCTGCCGAAGCTGAACCTGTAGTCCATCGCGACAGGACTGATGGCAATAGCGAAAAAAAACCCGGCAATGCCGGGTTTTTTTATGCCTGAATCAACGTCCCCGCTCGCCCGCTGGCGGCGCCGGCGTACGCCCGATCGGCTCGTTCATATTGGCCAGGAACCAGGCGGTCGTGGCCATCACCGCCACATGCCGGCGCAGGTCTTCCGGCTTGACCTTGTCGAAGGTGTCGGCGGCCGTGTGGTGGTAATTAAAATAGGTGGAGTCATCGATCAGGGGCGAAAAGCTCGGCACCCCGGCGCGCTCCAGGCCCGACAGGTCACCCGTGCCCAGTACATCGGTGCGCTGGAATCCCGCCGCGCCCATCGGCAGCAGGGCCGCGCGCAAGGGTGCGAACAATTTCATCGACTCCACCGGCACGCTGGTGCGCATGCCGAACACGCGGCCTGAACCCTCGTCGTTTTCAATCGCCGCCACGTGCTTTTCGGCCAGCGCCTTGTTGGCGTCGACATAGGCCTGGGCGCCGCGGGTGCCATTTTCCTCGTTCATCCAGGCCACCACGCGGATGGTGCGGCGCGGCTGGAAGTCGAGCTTTTTCAGGGTTTCAATGACCGCCATGGCGCTCGTCACGCCGGTGCCATCGTCGTTGGCGCCGGTGGCCAGGTCCCAGGAATCGAGGTGCCCCGAGACGATGACGATCTCGTCGGCCTTGTCGGTGCCCGGCAGGTCGGCGATGACGTTGAAACTGTCGGTATCGGGCAGGATCTGCGGCGTGAGCGTCAGTTGCATGGTGAGCGGGCCGCGCCTGGCCAGGCGGCTCATCAGCATGGCGTCTTCGGCGGCGACGGCGGCGGCCGGAATCCGGGCGCCATCCTGCAGGCCAGACGAGCCGGTATGGGGCAGGCGGAAATCGGCGCCGCCCACCGAGCGCACCAGCACCGCCGCGGCGCCTGCCTGGGCCGCGAGCCTGGTGCCGAGGCCCCGGTACAGCACCCCCTGCCCATAGGCCTGGCCAGCCAGGCCGTGATCGGCCATGGTCTGGTCGAACGGCACATCGAACAGCACGATGCGCCCTTTCACTTCCGCTGCACGGGCCTTGAGTTCATCGAGATCGTGCAGCACGATCACCTGGGCGCGCAGGCCCGCCGCCGGGGTGGCGCCGGAACCGCCGAGCGCCGCCAGCACTACTTTCTGGCTCAGGCCGGCAGGACGCCCCGCATAATCGACCAGGCTGGCCGTCTCAACGCCACGCACCCAATGCGGCACCTTGACGGGCTGCAAAGTCACTTTCGCGCCAAGTTTGCGCATGGCGTCGGCCACCTGGGTCACGGCCGCGGTCGCGCCTGGCGAGCCCGCCAGGCGGGGACCGATCAGGTCCGTCAGGTCTTCCAGGCGCTCATAGGCCCAGTTGCTTTGCAGGGCGGCATTGCGGATCTGCCCCAGTGCAGCCGGATCGTTGCCGGGCGTTGCCGCAGCGGCGCCGCCGGCGGCAGCCGAAAACAGCAGCGCAAGCGCGACGGCGATGGCGCTTTTGGCTGACAAGGTATGAGACAAGCGGCGAGACAAACAATTCATGCGGCAGATCCTTCGGCGATGGAAAAGTTGATTAGTCTCAAACAATATCGCATTTATGCCCGTTCCGCATACGGCAATGCCGTATTTTTCTTGCCAAATTACCCCTGCCACCTCCCGTATTTACGGCGCGCGCCGCAGAATGATACGGCTGATTTCCGATGGCGCGCCAAAGCGCACCGGCGGGCCCCAGTAGCCCGTGCCGCGGCTGGTATAGACCCATAGCTGGCGCAGGCGGTGCAGGCCCGCCACATACGGCTGCTGCAGGGGCACCAGCAGGTTCCACGGCCAGAACTGGCCGCCGTGGGTATGGCCCGATAACTGCAGGTCGAACCCTGCATCGGCCGCCTCGGCCGCAGTGCGCGGCTGGTGCGCGAGCAGGATCTTCGCGGCCAGACCCGGCGGCGCGCCGGCCGCGGCCTGGTGAGGGTCGCTGCGGTGCTGGGCCACATAATGGTGGGCGGTAAAGTCGGCCACGCCGGCAATCATCAGCACGGCGCCGTCGCGCTTGCGCAGCACGTGTTCGTTCATCAGCACGGTCAGGCCGAGGCGGCGCAACTCGGCGATCCACTCGCGCGCGCCCGAATAATACTCATGGTTGCCGGTGACAAAAAACACCCCGTCGCGGGCTGCAAGCCGCTGCAAGGGCGCCGTGTGCAGGGCCAGTTGGGCCACGCTGCCGTCGACCAGGTCGCCCGTGATGGCGATGGCGTCGCCGGCCAGGGCGTTGACCCGGTTGACGATGGCATTGAGGTAGCCGCGCTTGATGGTGGGGCCGACGTGGATGTCGGACACCTGCACGATGGTGTAGCCGTCCAGCGCGGCCGGCAGGCCGGCCAGCGGCACCTCGACGGTCTTGACCCGGGCCAGCCGGCGCGCGTTGATGACGCCAATAAGCGTCACCGCCAGCGCCAGCAATGGCACGCCGTAAGCGCTGGCGCGCGCAATGGCCGGCATCTGCGCCGGACCCGCCAGCGTCAATACAAGCAGCAGCAGGTCGCGCGCAAAGGTCAGCACCAGTAGCGACGAGAACAGGCCCATCGCGGTCAAGGAGGCCCAGGTCAAGAGCGCGCCCCAGCGCGAGCGGCGCAGGCTCGCTGCAAACAGCCCGGCCGGCACCAGCGCCGACGAGATGGCCAGTAAAGCAATCCCCAGCGCGATACCCGCGCCTCGCAGGCCCATGGCCGGCAGCAGGCGCAGGCCCAGGTAAAGGTGCAGGACGGCGGCAAGCGCCACTAATTTAAGGAATGAACGGCCAGCCATGGAGCATCCGGGAGAGACAATGGAAGAGGACAGTAGAAGGCAGATGGGGGGACGCCACGCTCACGCAAGGGGTAAACCACGCCCAAGGCGCGCGATGGAGCATGCCGCTCCCCCGATTGTTACACACAGCGCCGATATGTAAGAGTCTGTATTAACAATAGCGATCACAGGCAAGAGGTTTATAGTGAACACATGCCCAGCGTAAGAACCGATCATCCCGATCCAGCTTGGGGCAAAAGGAAAATCGCCATGTTGAAGAAAACTCTAGTTGGCGCGGTGCTCCTGGCCGCAACTGCCGTCTCGACGACGGCGCTGGCGCAGGACCGTGGTTTCAATACCGTCGCTGGTGCAGTCGTTGGCGCCGCAATCGGCAACAGCACGCACGATCGTAACGGCGCCGCCATCGGTGGCCTGATCGGCGCGGCAGTGGGCAGTTCGCTGCCAGCCAACGGTGACCGCTATTACAATAACGGCTACAACAACGGTGGCTACGTCGACAGCCGCGCCACCTATTATGACAACCGCGGCTACTCGAACGGCGGCTATTACGAGCCAGCCCCCGTGTACGTCGAGTCGCGCCCGACCTATTACGCACCGGCCCCGGTCTACTATAGCCAGCCTTCGGCCGTCGTGTATGTCGGCGGTGGCGGCTACTACGGCGGTTACCGTGGCGGCTACTACGGCCGCGGCGGCTATGGTCACGGCGGCTACGGTCACGGTGGCGGCCACCATCGTTAATCTGTCGTGATCCGCTTGTGTAGCGCAAAAAACCGCCCGGAAACCGGGCGGTTTTTTTATGCGCGCGCCTTTCTTACGCGGCAGCGGGCGTATAGCGGGGCGCCGGCGCCGCGTTGCCAAACAGGCCAGAAAGCTCGCGGCGCGCGGCCTCGTAGCGGGTCCATTTGCCGCCCTCGTGCAGGCTTGGAATCGTCACCACTTCACCCTGGGCCAGCCCGGCCAGGGCCGCATCGACCATGTCGTCGGCCCGCATCACGATCGAGGACGGCAGGTTTTCCACCGGATTGCCGGCCACTGCCCAGAAATCCGTCGCGGTCGCACCCGGCAGCACCGCCTGGATGCGCACGCCCTGGCCGGCCAGTTCGTGGTGCATCGACTGCGACAGGGCCAGCACGAAGGCCTTGGAGCCTCCATAGACCCCGTTGAGAATTTCCGGCCCGATCGCAACAATCGAGGAGATATTGATGATGGTGCCAGCGCCGCGCGCGGCCATCGCGGTGGCGGCCGCGTAGGCCAGCCGGGTCACGGCCGTGATGTTCAGGGTGATCAGCTGTTCCATCGCGTCGACCGGGCTGTGCAGCAGTGGCATCACCGCGCCCACGCCCGCATTATTGACCAGCATGCTGATGCGCGCGTCGTCGCGCAGGCGCTGCTCGACCTGTGCCACGCCATCGGCCGTACCGAGATCAGCCACCATCAGCTCGACCTGGCGCGCGCTGGAGGTGCGGATCTGCGCAGCAATCGCCTCTAGCTTGCCGGCGCTGCGCGCCACCAGCACCAGGTCGTAGCCGTCCCGTGCCAGACGATCCGCGTACACCGCTCCGATACCGTTGGAGGCGCCGGTAACGAGCGCCCATCCCTTGTCCTGCTTTGTCATGATGACTCCCTGTATGTCTGTGCGAACGGGCGACTGCCAGTCCATGGCAGTCACTGTAGCGCGAGAGTCGGTTGGCTCAAATGACGTATATACTACGTTTTTGCGCCATCCGGATTTTTTCATGCACAGCATCGCCTTCGTCGTCTTCGACGGTTTCCAGTCCATGGCCCTGGCCGCCCAATCCGCCTTCGAGTACGCCAACATCAGCGCCGGCCGGCCCCTTTACCACGTCGAGTTCCTCTCCGAACACGGCGGCCCGGTCGCAGCGTCCGGCGGCATGAGTGTGCTCACTGCGCCGTTTCACGAACACGAGGGCGTCCACGACACCATCATCGTCGGCGGCAGCGACGCGGTCCTGGAGGCGGCGCCGCCGGCCGTGCTGGACTACATCCGCCGCAGCGCCCGCACGGCCCGGCGCACCGCCTCGATCTGCTCGGGCACCTTCGTGCTCGCCCAGGCCGGTTTGCTGGACGGCCGCCGCGCCACCACCCACTGGGCCTACGCCCGGCAGTTGCGAGCGGCTTATCCTGCGATCACGGTCGACGATGACCGCATCTACATTGTCGATGGCGCCATCTGGAGTTCGGCCGGCATGACGGCCGGGATCGACATGGCCGTGGCGATGGTCGAACATGACATGGGGCCGGAACTGGCCCGCAGCGTCGCGCAAAAGCTGGTGATGTTCCACCGCCGCGCGGGCGGGCAGTCGCAGCATTCGGCGATGCTGGCGCTCTCGCCCCGCTCCGACCGCATCCAGGGCGCGCTGGCGTTTGCCCGCGCCAATCTGACCGAGGCGCTGACGGTCGAGCAGCTCGCCGCGGCCGCCAAGCTCTCCGCGCGCCAGTTCAGCCGCAGCTTTCGCGCCGAGACCGGACAGTCGCCCGCCCGCGCGGTCGAACAACTGCGCCTGGAAGCGGCCCGCCAGATGATGGAGCAGACCCGCCTGCACATCGACGAAATCGCCGGCCAGGTCGGCTTCGCCGCGCCGCGCCGCATGCGAGAAGCCTTCCTGCGCGCCTACGGCCAGCCGCCCCAGACCATCCGCCGCAACGCCCGCTCGGACCAGCTGCGCACCTGACCACCCGCAAGGCGCAGGCCCGCCAATCGGCCGAGGTTTCAGCAGCCCCCCGCTAGACCCTCCCGGACGGCGGCTGCCGTCGGCATTTTCGGCGGGAGAACGCATGCTGGACGAATCGACGGTCGTCACCCTGGAGCGCCACAGCTACCGCCTGGCCGCGCCCCTGGCCGGTTCCGCCTACGGCCTGGTATGGCGCGCCGACCAGTTGCCCACCGGTCGCCAGCTGGCCCTCAAATTCGTCAACCAGGTACAGATGGCGCGCGCGCTCGCGCCGCAGCGCCAGCGCTGGATCGACGGCGCCCGCCAGGAAGCGGCTTTTTTGCGCCAACTGGCGCCATGGGATGGCCGCCACCTCGTGCGCCTGCTCGACAGCGGCGAGCACGAAGGCCTGCCGGTGCTGGCGCTGGAACTTCTCGACGGCGACGCCGGGAGCTGGGTGGCGCGGCGCCGCGCGGCCGGCCTGCCGGGCGACGTGGCCCGTTCGCTGGGCTGGATCGGGCAGCTGAACCAGGCGCTGGCCCGGGTCCATCAATATGGCTGGCGCCACCTCGATGTGAAACCATCGAACCTGCTGCTGCTTGATGGCGAGCGCCAGATCAAGCTGACCGACTTCGGCACCGCCACTTGCAGCCCCGCCTCGCACGAGTACCTCGGTACCCCCAACTGGCAGTCGCCCGAGCAGGTCTTCGCCGGCAGCGACGGGCGCTATCACACCAGCGCGCGCAGCGATTACTTCAACCTGGGCGCCCTGCTGTATTACTTCGCGACGGGCGGCGTGGCGCTGCGTTTTTGCAGCGCCAGTGCGGCAGCCTGGCGCGAAGGCCAGACCGGCGCCGCGGCGCGCCTGCGCGCCGCCCACGGCGGCGCCATGCCCGCCACCTTGCATGAGGACGAGGCCCAGCTGTTCGAACAGCGCTGCGCCGAGCAACTGGGCCACCTGCCCGCCGCCCAGGCGCTGCTGCTGCTGCGCGCACTGCTGGCGGCCGATCCTGCCCGGCGGCCGCCGCATGCGCTGGCGATTGGTCGCATGCTGGCGGCGGTGCAGGCGCAGTCTCAGCCCAGGCCTGCGTGGAGCGCTGCATGATGCACCAGCTTCGCCAACTGACCCTGAGGCGCCTGGCCGCCATCCTGCTCGGCTGCGTCTGCGCCCTGCAACTGCTGGCCGTGCTGCGCGCCCCGAACCTGGCCGCGCCGGCGCAGATTGACCTCACCCTGAAAAAGGGCGGCGCCATCACGCTGGGGCAGGTGGAACTGGCCGCGCCCCAGGCCGACCGCGCCCACCTGAGCGTGCGGCGCGACGGCGCCGGCAACTGGTTTGTCGCCAATGCCAGCGCCAGCCGCCAGCTGGTGCTGCAGCGCGATGGCCAGGACTACCGCAGCGGCGCGGCCACCCTCGTGCCCGGACAAAGCTTTCAGCTGGGCGCCGCCGCTTTCGTGGTCGATGCCGCCGGCCCCGGCATGGTGGCCTTCACGGGACCGGGCGGGCGCTGGCGCTACGATGGCGCCACCCTCTTGCGCGACGGCGCGGCGCAGCCGGCATGCCCCGAGACGGCGCTGGCGCCGCGCCTGGGCGCGCTGTGGAACCGCATCGCGCCGCGCCGCCTTGGCCTGGCGCGCCCGCTGGTCTTTGGCGGCAATCTGTATTGCGGCAACCGGATCGGCGTGGCCGGCGTGGAGCCGCAGTCAGCCAGCATCAACGCCATGCAAGGCGAGCTGCTATTGAGCGGCGCGGGCAGCTCAGGTCTGACCCTGAGCGCGGCGCCCGGCGTCAAGCTGGCGGCGCACCGGGAACCGCGCAGCGAGGCTGATGGTGATCTGCTGCTGGCGCGCCGCGAAGAAGCGCTGGCCGGCGTGGGCGCCATCGTGGCCGGCCACACCCGTTTTACCACTGCCATCGACGGCGACGCCCTGCACTTGCGTCCTTCCGGCCACGTCGCCCTGTTCCCGGCGACGCCGGCAGCGCAAGGTCCCGTCCTGCCTCCCGAGCTGCGCTGGAACTGGCGCGCGCGCTCGCTGTGGACCCTGCCCGGTGGCGCCGCCCTGGGCCTGGCCGCGCTGCCCTTGTGCGCACTGGCGGCGTGGCTGGCGCTGGGCTGGCAGCGGGGCCGCTGGCCGTTTGCCTTTGCCGGCGCGCCGGTGGATGCGCTGGGCGCCGTAGCCAGCGCCCTGCTGGGCATCGCCGGCCTGACCTTTCTCCTGCTGCAGCGTTCCGGCACGCCGCCGGGCGCGGGCCTGTCGATGCTGCTCGGCTGGGCCGCCCTGTGGTGCGTCATGCTCGCTCCCGGCAGGCTGCGCCTCGCAGGTGCAGCGGCCCTGCTGCTGCTCGCCGTCGGCATGCTCGCCCAACTGGAACTGGGGCTGGGTGCGCTCGAATCGTCCTGGCTGCGGCATTTTCAAAAGACCACGGCGCTGCTGGCCATTGGTCTCGCGGTGGGCGTGCACCTGCGGCTGCGCTGGCGCGGCGTCACCGCTGCCATCGCCCAGGGCCACGTCGAATGGCTGCTGGTGCTGCTGGCCGGCGTCGCCCTGTGCGCGCTGGCGGCGCAGGTCGTGTTTGGCGACGAGACGGGCGTATTCGATTTGCAGCCGGTGGAACTGGCGAAACTGGCCCTGACGGCCTTGTCCGCCCACTGCCTGGCCGTCGGCATGGGCTGGCACAGCGACCAGGCCATCGTCCCGCAGCACAGCCACCCGCTGTGGCGCTGGTGCCGGCTCGGCGCGCCGGCCCTGCTGTTTACCTTCCTGCTGGCGCTGGCCCTGCTGGAGGTGGACGACTATTCGCCCCTGATCCTGCTGCTGGTATGGAGTACCTCGATGGCCTTTGCCTGGGCGCTGGCGGCGCGCCGTCTGCTCGCCATGGCGGTGATCTGCCTGCTCGCACTTGGCGCGGCCGGCGCCATCGCCTGGCTGCGCCTGGCCGGCGCGGGGGAAGTGGCGACCTGGAGTTTTTATGCGGACCGCTTCCTGGTCTGGCTCGATCCCGCCAGCCACCCCCACACGGGCCAGCAACTGCTGCAGGGCGCCCGCGCCATTGCCGAAGGGGGCTGGCGCGGCGCCGATGGCGTCTTTGGCATCGCCAACCTGGGCCAGGCGGTGGGCGGCGCGCTACACATCCCCCAGGTGCAGGACGATTTCGCCCCGGCGTTTTTCCTCAACCGCCATGGTCTGGCCGCGGCGCTGGCCCTGTGGCTGCTGCAGGCCCTGTTCCTCATCGGCGTGCTGCAGACGGCGTTCCAGGCGCACCGCGCGGCGGCGACCGCGCGCGACTTCCGCCAGGCCTGGCTGGGGCGCTTCTGCTGCTTCGCCCTGTGCGGCGGCGCCGCCTTCGTGCTGGGCCACCTGCTGCTGTCGTGGGGGACCAACCTTGCCATCTTTCCCATCATGGGCCAGCCCATGAGTTTTCTGTCCGCGGGCGGCAGCCACCTGCTGTTTTTCATCTGCCCCCTGCTAGCGTTCACTGCGATCAGCGCGCAAACTTTCGAGGAGAAGCCATCATGCCGGTCTATGTCCAACACGAAGTGCTAGGCAAGGTGCCCGACGTCTTCAACGCCGAGGCCCTGTGGCAGGCGCCCGGTCTCGCCCTGTTTTCGCGCCGCCCCCTGCTGCGCGACCTGCTCGAGCGCTCGCCGCGCGAACAGCGGGGCCGCGCCGCCACCCGCTGCTTTTCCCACGTCACCCTGCTGCTGCCCCAGGACGATGTGGACGACGACCGCCACCTCACGCGCGGCGCCCGCGTGCGCGACCTGGCCGCCAGCCTGGCGGCCCTGCACCAGAAGGACTTCGGCGATTTGCTGGGCAACGACGAAGTGCGCTACGACGTGCTGGGCGCCGACACGCTCGAAGCCGGCCAGGTCGAGGTGCGCTTCGGCCACGCCGTCTATCTGCCCGCCGCCGACGAACAGGTGCTGTATCAACTGGCCACCTCCCGCGACAGCGCCATCTGGCACACCGTTGCTCCCATCTACCAGCAGCAGCGCCTGGCCCTGATCGACCGCGAACTGGGCGCCGCCTGGCCCTTCGGTGAGGATGCCGACGGCGCCAGCATCCTCCTGATCAACGACGGTCCGGACGCCCCGCTGGAAGTGCAGGTGCGCCCCAAGACGGCGCTTGAATGCACTTTTGACGCGGTGGGCGGCTATTACGTGATCCGCTCGAAAAACGGCGCCACGCCGGCCCGCCTGTTATTGAAAGTGACACGCGTGAAGAGCCCAGCGCGCGCCGTTACGCCCTTGCAGGCGTCCGCCCAGAATGTCGAAGCGATCCAGCTTAAAAGCGCGGCGGTCTGGAAAACCCGCGCCCGGGTCGCGCCATCGGAAGCGCTCGATCAGACGGCGGCGCCGCTGCCGGTGCGCCCGGTCGAGATGCCCAATGAAGCGGCCGAGGCAAGCGACGCCACCTACGCACCACTGGCCCAGCAACGCGTTACCCTCGCCGCCCTGGCGCTTCCCCGCTTGTCCCGTTACCGCGAAACGGGCGCCCAGTCGATGGAGATCGGCTTCGACCGCCAACTGGGTCCGAGCGCGCCGCACGCGGACAACGTGATCCGCTTCGCCGTCGACGCCGCCGATGAACTGCTGGCCATCACCGCCGATGGGCGCGAGCGTATCAGCGCGCCGACCACTTTCACCCCCGTCGACGGCGCCAGCGTGCGCCTGGCCGATGTCGATAGTGCGATGGCGGACCGCTACCGGGCCCTGTTGATCCTGCCCGAGGCGGCGCGCAGCGTCAGCGTGCCGGCCGGCGCCCGCTTCGTGTTCGGCCGCGGCGCGCCCATGCTGGCCAGCCTGCGGGTGCTCGATTCGCCCGCCTTCATCGAGCACAGGGACGGCAACGGCGCCGACCAGCGCGCCAGCGCCGACCGCATCGGCCTGTCGCGCAATGCCTTCAGCTTCGAGGCCACCGCCAGCGGCTACCAGATCGCGCGCCTGAGCGCCACCCAGGCCCTGTACCACCTCGACGAAGCATTCAACTTCGTCGCCAGCATCGCCGGCGAGGCGGCTTACCTGCTGCCGCCCGGGCATCACCTGGTGGCCGGCCACTACGTGCTGCGCTTCGACGCGTGAACGCCATGCCGACTACCCTGATCGCCTACGCCATTGCGCTGACGGCCACCCTGGTGCTGGCGGCCTTCCTGACCCCGAAATCCTGGTGGCGCCGGCCCAATCTGAAAGCGCTGGCCGTGCTGGCGGCGGGCACCTGGGGGATCGGCGCGCTGCTGCTGGCGGCCGCGCCCGAGCGCGCCGACGCCCATGCGCAGTCACTGCCCGCGTCCCTGGCGGCGCCCGTGGCGGAGACAGCGCCGGCGTTCCCGTCCCATGCCACCTACCGCGTCTTCGAAGACCTCAACCTGCGCGCCGGCGCCGGCATCGGTGCGCGCCGCCTGGCGCTGGTGCCGGCCGGCGCCACCGTCACCACCACCGGCGCCCGCGATGGCGACTGGTGGCAGGTGCGGACCCGATCCAGCGAGGCGGGTGCGCCGGATCTCGAAGGGTGGGTCAGCAGCCTGTGGTTGCGCCGCGCCGAGGAAGCCGGACAGCGGCGTGCGCGCAAGCACAGGGACGCAGGCGCCGCCGCCTGAGCGGGCATAGCGTTTCATCATGGCGGCGATACAACGTTCATACCCGGCAGTCACGATTAATGCCAAGAAGCATTGACCCTTGACCGCTCGCCGCCGTAGACTGGACCGACCATGCCGAAAGACAGTGTGTCCGTCCCATTGCCGAACTCAGCCGCCCAGCCCGGGCGCCTGAAGGTGCCCCTGTCGCAACCGCTGCGCCACGTCCGCTACCGCCGCCTGTGGATCGCCAATCTGGTCTCCAACCTCGGCACCTGGATCCAGACCTTTGCCTCGGCTTGGCTGATTGCCTCGATGTCCCATTCGGCCTCGACCACCTCGCTGGTGCAGACGGCCAGCTATGTCCCGATCTTCCTGTTCGCCCTGATTGCCGGCGTCGTGGCCGACGCGGTCGACCGTCCCAAGTTCCTGTTCTATTGCAATTTATTCATGGCAGCCTGCGCCTGCACCCTGGCCGCGCTGGTGCTGACCGGCCATATCGCGGCGGCCCCGGTGCTGGCGCTGACCTTTTGTCTCGGCGCCGGCTCGGCCTTCATGTGGCCGGCCTGGCAGGCGTCCATGTCGAGCCTGGTCGACCCCGCCGAACTGGAAGCGGCCGCCACCCTCAATAATCTCAGCTACAACGTCGCCGCCGTGGTCGGTCCCGCCCTCGGTGGCGTGCTGTTCAGCTGGATCGGACCGGGCGCCCTGTTTCTGGCCAATGCGCTCTCCTTCATTGGCCTGTTGACGGTCTACTGGTCGTGGTGGCGCGAACGCGAAGCCGTGGCGATCAGCCCGGCGCCCTTCCTGGAAAGCCTGAAAGCGGGCCTGCGCTGCGCCCTCGGCTGCAGCCGCTACCGCAGCATCCTGGTCAATGTCTGCACCGTGTTTTTCGCCACCATCGCCTTTGCCAGCCTGCTGCCCGTGTTTGTGCGCGATGTGCTGCACATGAATTCCAGCGTGTTCGGCACCCTGATGGGCAGCCTCGGCTGCGGCGCCGTGCTGGCCGCCTTCGTGCTGCCCAGCCTGCGCTGCCGCTACGACCGCAAGCGCCTGCTCAGCTGCGCGCTGGTAGTCTACGGCCTGATGCTGCTGGCCATGTCCTGCGTGCGCTCGCTGCCCGTATTGATGTCGCTCATCGTGTGTGGCGGCATGGCCTGGTCGGCCACGGTGTCGACCCTGAACGCGGCCGCGCAGGCGTCGTTTCCGCCACACATCCGCGCCCGCACCCTGTCGATTTATCTGTTTGTCATGGCCGGCGGCTACACCGTGGGCAGCCTGGTGTGGGGCCGGGTGGCCGACCGCTTCGGCGTGCAGGCCGCCTTTGCCCTGGCCGGCGCCTGCGTGCTGGTCAACGCCCTTGTGCTCGCCAGCGCCAGACGGGAAAAGCCCCTCTGATCCGCGCTTCACCGGATTGGATTGTTTGCTAAGCTGGGGCCCATGCTACCGTCTCCCTCCCTCGATTTCGCCGACCGCTTCGATATTGCCGCCGCCAGCAGCGCGGGGGTGGACGCGGGTGCTAACACTTTGCTGGAGAACCAGGACAATTTTCTGCTGATCGATGCGCGCGGGCGCGCCGTCTTCCTCGAAGGCCAGCATGTGCACGAGGTGCAACTCGAGGGCTGGCCTGCCGGTCACATCCGTGTCGCCGTGCTGGACGGGATGGGCGGCCACGGCCATGGGCGCGAGGCGGCCGAAGCCGTCGTCGCGGGCCTGCTGGCCATGCCCGCCTGCGCCAACCTGCCGACCCTGTGCGCCTGGCTCGACGCCATGCACAGCCGCCTGCAAGCCGGTTTCGCCCAACGGCAGGAAAACCCGCTGGCGGAGGTGGTGCGCCGCCCCGGCACCACCTTGACCGTGCTTGAATTGCCGCCCGACGAGGCCCCGCTGCTGTACCACGTGGGCGATTCGCGCCTGTATGAACTGCGCGCCGGCGCGGTCAGCGCCATGACGGTGGACCATGTGCCCGCCACCGCCTTTGCCATGGCCGGCGTGCTGGGCGCGGAAGAATGGTGGCAGCAGGTGCACGGCGAGCACCGCTCCCAGATCGCCCAGGCTTTTTTATTGGGCAATGCCTTCGGCGACGCCGCCGTGCTGTCCGATCAGTTGTATGCACTCACCCGGGAGCGCCTGCCGCCCTTTCTGCGGCATCTGCCGGACCGGCGCGCCCTGGCGTTGCGCCACGACGCCACCTATATATTGGCCACCGACGGTTTCTGGGCCTGCGCCGCGCCGGCGCCCTGGGTGGCAAGCTGGCCGGCCCTGCTGGGCGACGAGAGCGCGCGCGCCATGTTGCAACGCCTGTTCGATGCCATGGCCGGGCATCCACCCGCCGGTCTGCACATCGACAATTTGACGGCGATCATGATCCGCCCGCTGCCCCGGCGCGATGGCCTGGACGATACCTACGCATGAGCTATCGCGCCCATCAGCAACATAGTTCCGCGTGGCAAATAATGTTACACTCGTCCGTAGTTACACTCCGTAAAACTTGCTTTGCCGGAATTACAGCAAACAGGCGTAAGCTTGTTATTTCATTGATCAATCAGGTTGACCACTGCCATGAACCAGTGCAGTAACGCCGAGCATCCCCACTGTACCTTGTGGGTATTGCCAGGCGACCAACAATGCGCCGCCGGCCATGATCAGGCTGCCCCGCCGACCAGCTTCCACCTGGTCAGCGCGGCCCGTGCTGCCCGCGCCACTGCTGGTGGGACAATGGTTGACACTGCCGGGCAAGCCAGGCCCACTGCCGCGCTTCCCCAACAATTTCCCCAGATACTGCCCGTCCTGCAGCGTCCCCATCTGCACGTGAGCGGTTTCGATCCGCGCGCTGCTGGCGGGCGCCAGGCCATCAAGCTGGAACTGCGCGGCATGCCGCCTGGTTCGGCGCCGCTGGTCAAGATGCGCCTGCGCTCGGCATTGATCGCCGACGGCGGCTCGGTGCACGCTTTTGAACGCACCACCCGCGGCGACTGGCGGCCCGTGTTTGTCGAGTTTTCCTCGCGCGACAAGGAGCACGGGCAATATCAGATCGACGTTGAACTCAATAGCGTGCAGGACGGTGAGCCGCCGCGCCGCTGGGTCTGCACCATGCTGCTGCTGGTGCCCCGCGCCGACGCCAGCCTGACCGACATTCACCAGACGTTTTTGTCCACCCACAAGAATGTGCGGGTAATGGCCGACGACGCTTCGATTACGCGCGTCAACAGCCACACGGGCGGCGGCCGCCTCGACATCGACGTCACTGCCCGCAATGCTTCGATTGCGCACCTGAACCTGGACGCCGCCGGCAAGATCGACCTGGGCTTTTCGAGCATTGCCTGGGACGAGGACCTGATTGAAATCGACGTGCCCGAAACGGCCCTGCCCCATCCGTTTCCCAGCCAGGCGGCCTGCCTCGTCAACGCGGCGCCCGACAGCGGCGGACAGCGCCAGGTGCGCCTGTTCGGCATGGCTGAATGCGTGCTGGGCCGCTGGGAACAGTACGATCCCGAGGCCGACGTGCTGCTGGCCCATTTCACCGAAAACGGCCAGGACAACGCGGGCCTGACGCGCCGCCTGTCGGGCCGCCACGCAGTGGTGCGCCGCGGCGAACGGGGTTTTGAAATCGAGGATGTGTCGCGCTACGGCATCCTGCTCGACGGCGTCTGGCCGGGCAAGCACAAACCGGTGCCGCTGCGCCTGGGCATGAAGATCGAACTGACCGCCAGCATCAAGGGCGTGGTCGTGCTCAATGTCAGCGCGATCCTGCCCAACGGCGTGGTGATGCACCGCCTCGACCAGGGCGAATATGCCGAGTGTTTTTATTTCCTCGAACCGGAGCGCCATCCCGGCTTTCCGCTGCCGGCCTGCGCGCGCGAACCCCGTGCGGCAGTGATGCCGGTGCTGTTCCACCGCGACGGCGGCTTCTGGCATCTCGATACCGTCACCGGCGTGGAAACGGCCCTCACCCCGCAAGTCGCACTCGACCGCCTGAGCCCCTTCCAGCGCCACGTGCGCTTCGCCGCCGAGCCTTATCCGGAATCGTGGATCATCCGCACGGCGGCCGGCCAGTTGCAGCAGGCTTTAACGCAGGACATGCAGACCGCCTGAGCAGCCAGTGTGCCAAGAAAGCGCTAGCGGTCCGGCAACAATATAAACAAAATCACCAGCCAGCCGACCACCATCGCCGCCAGCAGCGACAGGACCAGCACGGGAATCTGGATATCTTTCGGGATTTTCATGGGACACCTGGACGAAGCGCAAAATGGAAACGCGCCGCGCCCGGTCGCCCTACGTTACTGATCAGGCCGGCTTTTCAGCGCAAAGGCTTGGGCAGCGGGATCCACTCGGTTTCGCCTGGCACCTTGGCATAACGCTGCTCTTCCCAGTCGCTTGATGCCTTTGCCAGGCGCTCCTTGCTCGACGATACAAAATTCCAGAAAATAAAACGCTGGCCGTCGAGGGGGGCGCCGCCAATGACGACAAATTTTACGCCGCCCTGGGTGGCAAGGCGCGCACTGCTGCCTGTCTGCACCACCGCCATCGTGAACGGCGCCAGCGCTTCGCCATCGATGGCGAGCTCGCCCGACACCGCATAGATGGCGGCCTGTTCCGGCAGATTTTCCAGCAGCAGTTCGGCGCCGGCGTCGAGCGTGATGTCCAGGTACAGCGTTTCCATGAAAGTCGGCACGGGCGAAGTTTTGCCAAAGGCGCTGCCGATCAGCACGCGCGCGTGACCGCCGGGGAACGCGACTTCCGGAATATCGGCCGCCGGCGTGTGGCTGAATGAGGCCGGCACTTCCTCGAACGCTTTCGGCAGCGCCGCCCACAACTGCAGGCCGTGGCTGCGGCGCGGCTTGCCCACCAGGTCTTCGGGGGTGCGCTCGGAGTGGACGATGCCGCTGCCGGCGGTCATCCAGTTGATCGCGCCGGGCTCGATGCGCTGCACGGAGCCGACGCTATCCCGGTGCATCATCGCGCCTTCGTACAGATAGGTCACGGTGGCCAGGCCAATGTGGGGATGGGGACGCACGTCGTGGTTGGCGGCGGGATCGGCGTCTATCGGGCCGAAGTGGTCGAAAAAAATGAAGGGGCCGACCGCCTGCATGGCGGCCGATGGCAGCAAGCGACGCACGATGAAGCCGCCGCCCAGGTCTTTTTCATGGGCCTTCAAGTGATGATCAATGCTCATTTACACTCCCTGTTCGGCTGCCAGCGCAGTCGTGATTTCAGTCGTCACCGCCGTCATCAGCTTGTGCACGGGGCACTTGGCGGCCACCGCCAGCAGTTCCTCGCGCTGGGCCTGGGTCAGATCGCCCGACAGGCGCAGGGTGACGGCCAGTTTATAGACGCCATGGCGCTCGCCGCTGTCGTCGCGCTCAAGCTGCACCTCGACGTCGGTGAGCGGGATGGCCTTGCGCCTGGCATACCATACCACCGTGAGCGCCTTGCAGGACGCGAGCGAAGCATCGTACAGGTCGTGGGCGGACGGACCATCGTCGTTGCCGCCTTCAGGCACGCTGGCGTCGACCACGATCTCGTGCGCGCGGATATGGACCACGTGGCGCATGGGCTGGGTGACGTCGCGGTTTACGGTCAGTGTCATAGGAGCTTTCAGATTCGGTGTGAGGAAGGCGGCGGGGCTTGAAGCCCTGGCCACCAATGGCATAATTTACACCAAATCGCCAGCCGCCATCAGAGCAGCTCGCGGGCCACCCGAAAGCCGATGATGCCGTTGCTGCGCGTGGCCGAAAAGCCGTTGCGCAGGGCCGAGCGCAGATAGCGCGGGTTATACAGCCAGGAGCCGCCGCGCAGCACCCGGCGCGCGGTGTCGCCGCCCTCTTCCCAGGCCCGTCCCGTGTTGGGTGCGCCCTCGTAATTGTCATGCACCACGTCCTGCACCCACTCCCACACATTGCCGTGCATGTCGTACAGGCCCCACTGGTTGGGGGCGAATTCGTGCACCGGCGTGGTGCCCTTGCGGTAGACGCCTTTCGGGCTGCCGTTGTAGCTGGCGGTGCCGTCGTAATTGGCGAGATCCGTGCTGATGCCGTCGCCGAAACTGAAGGCGGTGCGGGTGCCGGCGCGGCAGGCGTACTCCCATTCGGCTTCGCTGGGCAGGCGGTAGCGCTGGCCCGTCATGGTCGACAGCCAGGCGCAAAAGGCCACCGCATCGACCCAGGACACGCCCACCACCGGATGATCCTCGCTCTGGCGGTAGCCTGGTTCGGCCCAGTTGAATTCGGCCGGCGCTCGCCAGCCGGTGGCCGCAACATAAGCGCGCCATGCGCCGACGGTCACCGGAAAGCGCCCCATTGCAATCGGCTTTTCAATTCCCACCCAGTGCTGCGGCGTTTCGCGCTCGACCCAGGATTGCTGCGAGCCCGCTTCCATCGCCTTCTTGCGTTCGTGTTCGGGCGAGCCCATTTGAAAGCGCCCGGTGGGAATCAAGACCAGGTCGGGCGCAACGCCCGAGCCATCGAGGAAGCGGTCGCGCAGCACCCCTTCGCCATCGGCCACGGGGCTGCTGGCGCTGGGCAGCAGGGCCGCCAGTTCGGCCTGCACCCGGGCCGCCACTTCCGCGCGGGCGCGCTGCTGCTCCTGGCGGTAGGCGGCAGCGGCCTTTATCTGCATGGCTTTTCTCTGCGCCTCTTCCTTTTCAATCCGCGCTGCCTGGGCGTCAAGCGCGCGGCGTTCCAGCAGTTGCTGGCGCAGCGCCTCCTTGCGTTCCTGGCGCGACGCTTCGGCCGCAACCCGTTCGGCTTTTTCGCGCTCGCGCTTATCGCGCGCGGCCTGCTGTACCGCGGCGGCGGTGGCGGCATCCATCGGGCGCGCTGGCGGGGTCGATTTTGCCGGCGCCGGGCGCGCGACGGGGACTTCCTGCGCCGTCAACTGCTCCAGCGCCCTGGCAGGCTGCGGCGCAGGCGCCGGAGCTTCCGCACGGGCCTCGATCTGCTCACCGAGTTGCGCCAGCAGATCGGCCACCGTGCGGGGACGCGCCGCCGGATCGATGGCAAAGCCGGCGCGCAGCACCGCCCACTGGCGTTCGTCCAGCGCCTGCGGGCGCTTGGGCAGCAAGGCATTATCGCGCGGGCCGTCAAACGGCAGGCGGCCTTCGATCATCTGGTAGAGCATCACGGCCACCGCGTAGACGTCCAGCGTGGGCGCGAGCGCGCGTTTGCGCAGCGCCGTCTCAGGCGCGCGGTAACCGCTGGTGCCGGAACTGGCCGGTGCTTCCAGGCCCGCCGCTGCGGCCACACCCGCGCCGCCCCCATCGGTGGCGGCGCGGGCGCGCGCGGCGATGCCGAAGTCGAGCAGCTTGATGTCGCCCTTGTTGGTGACGAACACATTGCCCGGCTTGATATCGCGGTGCACCAGGTGGTGCCGGTCCCAGGCATAGGCCAGGGCGCTGGCAACAGGCGCCAGCAGCTCAAGGGCGCGCGGCAGGGGCAGCGTGTGCTCGCGCGCCAGCAGGGCGTCGAGGTCCTCGCCTTCGAGACATTCCATGATCAGAAAATAGCTGGCCGTGGCCGGATCCTGGGCCCATTCATACACGCGCACGATGTGTTCGTGGGCCAGGCGGCGCGCCTGGGTGGCTTCTTCCAGCAGCAGCCTGGCGTGGTTGGCGCTGGAGGTGAGCTGGGGCGGCAGGATCTTGACGGCCACGCCGGCGCTGTGGCCCAGTTCCTCGTGGGTGGCCAGGTCGATCGCTTCCCACACCTGGCCCATGCCGCCCTGCCCGATCAGTCGCACCAGCCGGTAGCGGCGGTTTTGCGGGCCGATCTCCTGGCCGGCCATCAGCCCCAGTTCCGTGCCGCGGCTGCGCGCCGCCAGCAACTGCTCCGGCGCGAGCGCGCCCTCCGCCGCCGGGGCGTATTCGGCGTCGAGGATGGCGTTCTTGCGGCTGTCGAACTCCTGCTGGCTCAGCAGGCCGTCTTCGTGCAGGGCGCGCAGTTCACGCAGCTTGTCGCGGGCGGTCTGCATCGGTGGCGCTTATCCTCCCACGGCAGCGCCGCAGCGCGAACAGAAATGCTCGCCCGGCTTGACCGGATGACCATTCGGACAGGTCAAAGAGCTGTCCGGCGGGGATGCCGGCGCGCGACCATGCGCCACCCCGACGCCAAGCGCCGACTGCGTCGCCAGCGCCGCCTTGTTCACATCGTTCTGCAACTTGAGCAGCTCGAGCTGGTGCTGGCGCTCCTTGTCCACTTCCTGCTCGCGCCGCGCGCGCGAAGCCGCTTCCCGTTCGTCGGCCAGGCGCATGGCGTCCTGCGCGCTGATGCTGTTGGCGGCGCCCACCACGCCCGCCAGCGCGGCCAGCTGCTGCGCGCTCATGCCGGCGTGCACCTGGGTTTTCAGGTAGTCCGACAGGGCGGCCGCATTCGGCCCCACCGCCAGCGCCAGCTTGGCCGTGTCGCTCATGCCACCCAGACTCTCGGCGCGGGCGATTTCAATCCGGGCCAGGTCGGCTTCGTGGGCCAGTTCGGCAAAGCGCAGTTCACGCTCCTGACTGACGCGGCGCAGCTCCTGCTGCCACTGGGCTTCCTGGCTCTGCATGGCCATCTGGTGGCGCCCCTGCTCCAGTTCCAGCTGGCGCTGCACTTCCTTCCGACCGTGCAGGTCTTCCGCTTCGATGGTGCGCAGCAGTTTTTCGTGCTGGGTCAAGGCATCGGCCGCGCCGCCTTTGCGGGCCAGTTCGCGCTGGCGTTCCTGCGCCACGCTGTCTTCCCACTCCTGCACGCGCTGCGCTTCGCGCTGGTGCGCCGCGTTGACCAGCGCCAGGGCCTGGTGCCGGGCCACGTGCTGCTCCGTTTCAATGGCCGCCTGGCGCTCAAAGCTGGTCTGCTGCAGCTGGTGCAGCCGCGCCAGTTCGGCGCGCTGGCGCGATTCGTCCTCGATCAGCTTCGCCTGCGCCACCTTGTTGGCGATCTGCTGCTGCAGCAGCTGGTGCGCAAAGCGCTGCTGGGCCAACTGGCGCTGCTCGGCCGCCTGCTGGCTGGATAATTCAAGCTCGGTGCGCATGCGGATCTGGGCGATGTGGCGCAAATGGGCCCAGTCGGCGGCCACGTCGCCCCGCGCCGCGCGTTTCTGCGCCAGCTCGTGTTCCAGTTCGGCCAGCACCTCGCCCGCTCCCGCGTCGATGGCCTGCTGGCGACCCTTGGCGTCGACGATGCGCCCATACAGTTCGATCTCGCGCGCGCGCACGCTCTGCAGGCGTTCGCTGTTTTGCAGCGACAGTTCGGCCTTGTCGACGGCATTATCCTGGGCCAGTTCGGCGCGGCGGTAGCGCAGGCGCGATTCGCGCTCCTCGCGGCGGATCTTCTGCCACTCGGCGTCGTCATACAGCTGGTCCAGATGCCCGGCATGTTCAAGGTCCACATTGCCTTCGTTCGCCACCAGCCACAGGCTGCCGATGCGGGCCCGGTGGGCGTCGAATTTGTCGTGCTTGAGCGCGAGCGTGTCGACCTGCGCCACCGCCAGCCCGTACAGGGCCAAACGCTGTTTCAGGCCGCCCTGCAGGCGCTCGTCAAGCTGCAGGCGCAGCTCGGCGTTGCGCGACATGTCGCGCAGGGACTGGCCGGCGACGAATTCGGCCGCAAGCTGGCGCACCGAGGGCGCCAGCAGTTCGGCCAGTTGGGCGCTCGTCACCGTGCCCGGCATGGTCATGAAGTAGCGCGCAAAAGCGCTCACCTGTTCGATCTGCACGCTCACCGACAACCTGGCCGACAGGGCCAGGTGTTCGCTGCTTTCCAGGTCATCGAAGGAAAATTCGACGGGGATCGGCGTGCTGCGGGTGATCAGGATCTCGGCGTGGCCGCTACGCAGCAGGTGATTCAAGCGGCTGAAAAAGCCCTCGATCTCGTATTCGCCCTGGGGCACTTCGGTGGCCTGCTCGCCCTGCAGAATGTAGGCGCGGGTGGTGGCGGGCACACGCAGGGTCTTGACGAACAAGCCTTCCAGGTGTTCGACGCCGAAGAACACGGCCAGTTCATCAGGGCCGGCGATCCAGCGGTTATCGCGCAGCACCGGCTCATTGCGGGGCGCGCCCAGCATCAGGCCGCACCTGGCGCAATAGCCCGCGCTGGCCGCATTCTTGTGCTCACAGCGGGGGCACTTCGCGCCACCGAATCCAAACATCTGCAACATACTCACTCCCGGTTCTTCGTTGGGCCCCTGCCGCCCTCTCGGATTCTAGCAGGGCGGACAGGCTTCGTGCAGCTCGCACGCGGCCTTGAAAATTTGGCACGGCTTCAGATAATCCCGATCCGCGCCACGCAGGCGATACTGGCGCCCCTGGCCGCCAGCGCCTTCATATAGTCTGGCGGCAGTTCCGCTTCCCATGCCGCCGGCACCAGCAGGCGGTCGCCCGCCACCGCCTGCGCCAGCATCAGCGCCAGTTTGGGCTCGCGCGCATCGACCGCATCGACCCGGCCCGCCTGCCAGTCGGCCGAACAGCCGGTGGCGATGATGCGCCCGCGGGGTAAAAATTCGCGCCCGCGCGCCAGGCGGTCGGCCATCACCAGCGCCAGTTCGCACGAGGCGCCCTGAAAACGGGGTGCGCCAAAACGCACCACGCTGCGCCAGCGGCCCACTGCGCGCGCATCGAAACGGCGCGACGCCGCCAATGCCTGGCGCACCGCGGCTTGTCCCAGCAGGTCCAGTCCCGGCGCGCCAATGCTGTCTTCTTCTTCGCCCAGCGCCTGGTCCAGCGGATAGACGCTCACCTCGACCCAGCACAGGGTGTCGTTGATGCCGCCGCTATGCAGAGGGAACCAGGCGCGCGCGCTGGAGACGGCAGCCGCCTGGTCGGGCCGGCCCGTCAAGAGTCCCAGGTGGGCCAGTTGATCCGGCCCGCCCAGCAAGGCATCAAGCGGCGCATTCGACGGCGCATCGTTGCCGTCGATGCGGCCCAGTTGCCAGTGATCCGACCAGCCGTTGGCCAGCACCGGCGCCACTGGCTGGAACACGCCCCGCACCATGCGGTCGGCCAGCACGGCGGCCAGTTCCCAGCCCCGCTGATCGCTGCCTGGGGCGCGATCGATACTGACTACCACCTGGTCGCGGCTGTCGAACCGGCTTTCCGTGTGGCGGGCCAGGCGCAGCACCTGCAGCAGGCGCTCGCCGAGTGCCGGTGGACCGGGCACGCTGCACTTGATGTCGGCCCGGTTGGCGCGCGGGCGGCGGGTGGCGGTGACGGTGAGGATGCTGCCGTCGGCCAGCATGCAGCGGGTCTCGGCCGCGCTCATGCTGCCGCCTCCACGCTGGCGCGCCGTCCCGCCAGGTCGGTTTCCAGGTTGGCGACGATGCGCGCGGCGTCGTCGAACAGCGCCGCGATGGCCGCCTCGCAGCTTGATGATGCCGCGTCGCTTTCATCCTCGCGCTGCAGTCGCGCCAGCAGGGCCCAGGCTTCGTCGAGCGAGCGGCAGGCTCGGACGCTGTGGGCGATGCGCAGCAACTGGTTGGTGGCGTCGAGGGCCACTCCTGGCGCTGACAAGCCAAGGGCCGGCATGGTCGTCACCGACAGGCTGGCCAGGTCGAGCCGGCGCAGCAAATCCTGGTGGCGCTGAAACTGATCCTGCCCGCGCGGCAGCACGGCCAGCCGCAGGGCGACCATCATATAAGGCAGTTCGAGGAAGAGGCGGCGCAGCGCCCTGGCGTCGTCGAGAGGCGCAGGTGCGGGCACGGCTTTCACGGCGGCAGCGGGCGCCGGCGGCGCCGGATCAGGCACGGCTTGCTCAAGCGGGACCGGCACGCGCGACTTCAGGATCGCCGCGAAATCGACCGTGTCGCCCAGATCGACGGGCAGGCATTCATCGACGGTGACGCCAAAGCGCACGTAGAGCAGGCGGTCCAGGCCAGAACGAAAGGCGTTCCATTCGGCCAGGCTGGTGCAGGGCGGCAGATCGAGGTGGCCCTGGGCCAGTTCGCGCTGGACGGCGTCTTCGATGGCGGCGAAAAAGGCGCTGGAAGAGAGCACACCCAGCACAGTCGCATCAGGGCCGCCTGCCTCGCTGGCCAGGTAAAGGTCAAAGCGCTGCTGGCTGGCGCGCGGATCGGCGCTGTCGATCAGGATGCGCAGGCGCAGCCCCAGTTCGGCGGCGGCCGTGAAGGGGCGCAGGTCGAACTGGTAGGGACCGGGCCGGAACAGCCAGGCCACCTCATTGGGCGCTGGCGCCAGCCTGCCTGCCGCCGCTGCCAATCGGCGGGTGTGGCCGCCCTGATCGATCAACACGGCTGTGCAACCGGCGGCGATGGAGCTGCCGGCGGGGACCACCATGGCCAGCGCGGAGACGCCCAGCGCCGAGGTGTCCACCGGCGCCGCGCCCGCACGCCTGAACAGGTCCAGCATGCTCACCGCGAACCGCCTTCGCCGGTGACGAGGGTGACGCCGAAGCGCGCCCCATGCCGTTGAAAGTGCGGCGCGGGATCGTCGGCGAAAGGCCAGGCCTGCTCGCATTCGCCGTCGCGGTCCAGTCCTCCCTGCAGCACCACGGCGCCGGCGCCATCGACCACCTGCAGCAGCGCACCGCCATGCAGGACGCTGGCGGCAAACGGCGCGCCGGCGTCCAGTTTCAACACCACTTGCCAGCCTTGGGCGGCAGGCAAAAAGTGCAGCGCCCAGTGGCCGTCGTCGGTTTCCAGTGCCGCCAGCGCGGCGCCATCGGCGGCGGCGCGCAGCATACCGTAGCTGGCCTGCCATGCGCTTGCCACGCGCTGCCGGCGCGCGTCGGCCAGGGTGCGAAAGCGCCGCAGTGTCAGGGGCGAGGCCAGCATGGCTGCCGCCTGATTCGGGCCGAGCGGCTGCGTGCCGTCGAGGGCAGCAAGCAGGGTGGCGTCATCGAGCACCAGGTAATCGTGTTCGACCCGGCGCTCCAGCAGTGCGCGTGCGCGCAGCCTGCGTTCGGATGTTTCGGCTGTGGGGGTAGCTGGCTTCACGGTGCTCTCCTAATCATTCTCTGTGCGGTGCGGCGCGCAGCAATTCAATCGCCCCGTCGCGGCGCTTGCGCAGGGTCGGCAGCGACACCCCGTCCAGCACCGCAAGCTGCTGCATGGTCGGCAACTCCTCGGTGGCGGGGTCAAGCCATTCGGCCGGATAGCAATCGTCGCGCGCGCCCATCAGTTTAAGGTAGACCGCCAGCCGCACCGGCATCGAGCAGCCGGCCAGCGCCCGCGCCGCCCAGCTGGCGCCATCCTGCGCCTGGCGCGCCATCTGGAGATAGCTGGGGGGCAGTGAAACCTGGATCGCCGCCGCGGCTTGCGCCACGCGAAATTGCTCCGGCTCTTCCAGCGCGGGCGGCTCCTCGGACGCCAGCTGTGGTTCGATGTCCGGCGGCGGCAGCACCGCGTCATCCGATTCATGCCCAGCCGTCCGGGCGGCGTCGAGGACATTGGCCAGGTCATCCAGCCATTCGGCCGCATCCTGCGCGTCCTGCTGCCACGCGTTGTCGCGGTTGGCCGACAGTTCCTCGTAGTCGCCGATCTCGCGCAGCATGGCGGCAATCTTCTCCGGACTGGTTTTCAGGCTGGCGAAGCGCTTCGAGCGGGTGTGCAGGGGGCCGGGCGAGCCCGTGAATTGTTCGCGCGAGGCG
>JBJMVV010000321.1:0-10320 GCA_045810505.1 Massilia sp. | reverse complement strand
CCTGGCCAATGGCGAATTGACCGAGCCGGTGCACGGCGGCTTCGTCGACGGGCGCGGCAGCTTTTATGGCGTCGACAGCGTGAACGGGCGCCGGGTGCTGGTGCGCTTCCTGATCATGCCCCTCGGTAGCGGCCACTGGCGCTTCGAGCAAGCTTACTCGGCCGATGGCGGCAAAAGTTGGGAAGACAACTGGATCGCCACCGACACGCGCCGGCCCGGATCTACCCCACCGTCCGCCCAACCCAAAGCAGGATCGCCATGAAAGCAATGACCACGCTGGCAGCGGCTCTGCTGCTGTGCTCGAACGCGCTCGTCCACGCCCAAGGTACGCCCGGCGCCATCGGCCGCGCACTGGCCGACAGCGCCATCGATACGGAGCCGCGCTGATCGAGGCGGACGATGGCGGTGAGCAGCGCCACGGGAGCGTCGGCGCCGCCCGCCCAACCGCCTCCTGTTTCAACCGCCGCCGATTCCCTCTATTACTTTCCCCGTGCCGCCGCATTCGGGACACTCCTCGCCGTCCACCTTGCCGGTGCCTTTGCACGTGTCGCACACCGCTTCACCGGCGCCTGGCGCCGTGGGCGGCACCTGGTCGCCGGGGTGTGGTGGTGGTGGATCTGTCGCCATTATCGCCTCCTCAAAAACCCATTTTGAGCGCCCGGCGAGTGGCAGGTTTATGGTCGCTCAATGTGCTGGCCCGATCTAATTAGACGTTGTGATGTCAGCGCCGGGGGAGGCCGCGCTCAAGGGGCGCGCTGGTCCGCGCACGTGTCCGGCACGCGTCCACCACATGGACACCATCGCCCTATTTTGTTAATGTGAAGTAATGAAATATAGCGGAACGATCATGCTCAAATACTGCTGCAACGCCGGCCTCGCCGCCCTGGCTTTTGCCCTGTCATTCCCAGCGCAAGCCGATGGGATCGACTGCTCGCTTGCCAAGTCAAAAATTCATGTGCTGATTTGTTCGGACCAGGAATTGCTCAAGCTCGACGCGGAGTTGAACGAGGTGTTCACCGATGTGCGGCAGGAGCGCGCCGGGGTGGATGGCGAGACGGGTCGCCGGCTTGATCCGGTCGGTAAAGAAGAGTGGCAGTGGATACTTCAGGTCCGCAACAAGTGCAATGATGTGAACTGCTTGAAGCTGGCTTACCGGAAACGCATCGGGGAGCTGACCAGCTCGCTCAATCAATAGCCTGCTTCAAACGGGGACCGCTACAACAGCTTGTCGAGCGTAATCGGCAAGTCTCTCACCCGCTTCCCGGTGGCGTGAAACACCGCGTTGGCAATCGCCGCGCCCACGCCCGTGATGCCGATTTCGCCGATGCCCTTGGCGCCGAGCGGATTGACGTGCGGATCGTCTTCGTCCACCACCATGATGTCGATGGCGCCGATGTCCGCGTTGACGGGCACGTGGTATTCCGCCAGATTGCCATTGACGGCGCGGCCGTTGCGCTGGTCGATGATGGTGTGTTCCAGCAGCGCCAGGCCGAGGCCCCAGACGATGCCGCCCATCAGCTGGCTGTGGCCCGTTTTGCGGTTGATGAGTTTGCCGACACCGTAGGCGCCGACGATGCGTGGCACACGGATTTCGCCCAGCGCTGCGTCGACATGCACTTCGACAAACACGGCGCCAAACGAGTGCATGGAAAACTTCTTGGTGGCGTCGCCGGGCGCCGCGTCGGCCTGCGCTTCGATGGGGGCGCCGTTGCGCGCCACCACATCGGCCATGGCGACGCGCCGTGCCGGATCGCTGCGCAAGTAAAGCCAGCCGGCATCGACATCGATCTCATCGCTGGTGGCCCCGTAGAGGCAGCTCACTTCGTCCGCCAGTGCAATACCAATCAGCTTGAGCCGCGCCGCGCGCGCCGCCGCCTGCACGGCCGGCGCGACGCTGGCGACGGTGGTAGAGCCGCCCGAGACGGGCGCGACCGGAAAGCTGCTGTCGCCCAGCTGGAAGGTGACCTGTTCGGCAGCCAGGCCGAGCGCATCGGCGGCCACCTGCGTCATGACGGTGTATGTGCCGGTTCCCAGGTCCTGGGTGGCCGAGGCAACGATGGCGCTGCCGTCGGCCATGATGCGCGCCGTCGCCCCGGCAGGTGAGCGGTTGGTGGGATAGCTTGCCGTCGCCATGCCCCAGCCGACCAGAATGTCGCCCTGGCGCATCGAGCGCGGCTGCGACGGGCGCTGGGCCCAGCCGAAACGTTCCGCGCCGATTTCGTAGCATTGCCGCAGCGACTTGCTTGACCAGGGAAGCTGTTTGCCCGGATCGGCATCGGCGTAGTTGCGCAAGCGCAGCTCGAGCGGATCGATCTGCAGCGCATAGGCAAGTTCATCCATCGCGGACTCCTGCACGAACGATCCGGTTGCTTCGCCGGGAGCGCGCATGAAGGTCGGCGTGCCCAGGTGCATGCGCGCCAGCCGGTGCGTGGTTTCCTGGTTGGCGCACTGGTACATCATGCGCGTGACCAGGGCGCTCGGTTCAATCCAGTCCTCGATCATCGAGGTGTGCGCGATGACGTCATGGCGCGAGGCCGTCAGGCTGCCGTCCGCCATGGCCCCCAGCGCCATGCGCTGCTCCGTGACCGGGCGCGCGCCGACCGGGCCGAACATCTGCTTGCGGTCCAGCACCAGCTTGACGGGACGGCCCAGTTGCCGCGCTGCCATGGCGGCCAGCACCACGTGCGACCACACCGAACCCTTGCAGCCGAAGCCGCCGCCCACATACGGGCACAGCACGTGCACCGACTCCTTCGGGATGCCCAGTGTCTCGGCCACCGTGTTGCGCACACCCATGATGTACTGGGTGCTGTCGTACAAGGTCAACTGCTCACCATCCCAGGCGGCGATGGTGGCGTGGGGCTCGAGCGGATTGTGGTTTTCCACCGGCGTCGTGTAGATGGCATCGACCCTGGTATTCGCCGCCCTCATGCCGGCGGTGTAGTCGCCCCGCTGCGTGTCGGCATCTTCGGTCAGTACTTTTTCGGGCGGGTGGGTCGACTGTTTGGCGCTGGCGAAATCCAGCACGGCGTCGTGCCGCTCGTAGCTAACCAGCAGCCGGGCCGCCGCCTCGCGCGCGTGCTCGAAGGTATCGGCCACGACCAGGGCCACCGGCTGATTGTTGTAGTGCACCGTGTCGTCCTGCAGCAGGCTCAGCACACGGCCGATCGGCGGCGACACCTTGCCGGCCCTGGTTTCCTGCGGCAGGCGCATGATGTTCTCGTGCGTGAGGATCTGGATGACACCCGGCACCTGCCTGGCGGCCGCGTCGTCGAAGCCGCTTACCCGTCCGCTGGGAATGGTGCTGGTGACGAGAAAGCCATACGTCACCCCCGCCACGGGGTGTTCGGCGGCGTAACGCGCCGTGCCGTGCGTCTTGGCGCGGCCGTCGGTGCGATTGAGCGGTTGCCCAATGATGTTCACGGTTTTGCTCATACGGTCTCTCCCGCCTGCCGGACCGCGCGCATGACGGCACGGCGCGCCAGTTCGACCTTGAAGGCGTTGTGCGTAAAGGGTCGGGCGCCTTCGATTGCGGCCTCGGCGGCGGCCACCAGCCGCTCGTCAGAAAGCGCCTGGCCGCGCAGGGCGTCTTCCGCATCGGTACTGCGCCAGGGACGATGGGCCACGCCGCCCAGCACGATGCGCAGATCGGCTACGACGCCATCTTCCAGCGCCAGTGCTGCGGCAACCGACACCAGGGCAAACGCATAGCTGGCGCGATCGCGCACCTTTACATAGTGGGAGTGCGTGGCGAACGGCGAGGGCGGCAGGTCGACTGCGGTGATCAGTTCGCCATCGGCCAGGTTGGCGTCGCGCCAGGGCGTGTCGCCGGGAAGCCGGTGAAAGTCAGCGATGGGAACACTGCGCTCGCCCTGGGGCCCATTCACCTGCACGGTGGCGTCGAGCGCGCACAGGGCCACCGCCATATCCGATGGGTGCACGGCAATGCAGGCTTCGCTGGCGCCAAAAATGGCGTGGATGCGGTTGTAGCCCTCGATGGCCGCGCAGCCGCTGCCGGGTGTGCGCTTGTTGCATGCGCCCAGGTTCGGGTCCATGAAGTAATAGCAGCGGGTGCGCTGCAACAGGTTGCCGCCCACGGTGGCCATATTGCGCAGTTGCGCCGTCGCCCCTTCCAGCAGGGCCTGGGCGAGCAGGGGATAGCGTTGGCGCACCAGTGGATGGTTCGCGGCGGCCGTGTTGCTGGCGAGGGCGCCAAGGCGCACGCCGCCGTCCGGCAACGCGTCGATACCGGCGAGCGCCAGCCTGCTGATGTCGACCAGGCGTTGCGGCTGTTCGACGCCGCCCTTGTAGAGGTCGAGCAGGTTGGTGCCGCCGCCGATGAATTTGGCGCCCGGTGCGGCGCCAAGACGCAACGCTTCCGCTACGTCGCCGGCGCGGTCATAGAAAATGGATTGCATGGGGCGGCCTAAGAATTCTCGACGGGTGGTTCGGCGCGCTGGTTCAGCACGGCGCGGATGGCTGCGATGATGTTGGGATAGGCGCCGCAGCGGCACAGATTGCCGCTCATGCGCTCGCGCAGGTCGGCGTCCGAGCCCACCGTATCCGGGCCGTGCTCGCGCAGGGTGACGCTGCTGGCCTCGCCCCTGTCAAATTCGCCGAGGAGCGCGACACCCGAACAAATCTGGCCGGGCGTGCAGTAGCCACACTGAAACGCGTCGCATGTCACGAATGCTTCCTGCAGTGGATGCGCCAGCCCCTCTACCGTGACGATCTCGCGCCCCTCCTGCATGATGGCCAGCGTCAGGCAGGCGTTGATGCGCTGGCCGTCCACCAGCACGGTGCAGGCGCCGCACTGGCCGCGGTCGCAGCCTTTCTTGGTGCCGGTCAGCTGCATGGATTCACGCAGGGCATCCAGCAATGTCACCCTGGGTTCGAGCAGCAGGTCGACCGTGCGGCCATTGACGCGTAGTTGAAACGCGACCGGTGGCGCAAAGGGGAGCGCAATGAAAGGCGGGGAGGTGCTGGGTTCGATCGGCGCGGCGCTGCTGCTCATGATGCCTTCCTGTGCTTTGAAGTCACGGTATTGGAAGAGCGTTCGATGGCGCGCGAAGTTCGAGGACTCGCGGTGGTGTTTGACCTCGCTCAATTCAGGGCCGATATGTCATGGCTTTGTATTGAACACCACGGCGGCCCGCACGGCACATAAAATGCGCCCTTTTCAGTTACAAGGGACAAACCAATGAAGACATCGAATCACGCGGGGCGCGCGCTCGTACAAGCCGCATTGCTGATGGTCGCGCTGTGCAGCAGTGCCGCCGCGCTCGCCAGTGTCGACACCAGCGCCCGGCCGGGCGGCGTCTACAAGCTCAAGCCCGGTGTGTACGTGGCTGAGCAAAGCCGCTGCGAAGATCCGGCCAACGCCGCAATCCGGCAATACGACGGACGCGGCATCGCCAGCGCACACAGCCGCGCTTGCACGGCAAGGGTGCGCAAGCACGTGGGCCAGCGCTACACGGTCGAACAATCCTGCCTCGACGGCGGCGCAGGACATGGCCGGCGCTACGTCGAGCGCCAGCAGGTCATCGTGCGCGATGCCTTGAACTTTTCCCAGACCATCGCTGGCGAGACCAGCAATTACCGCTATTGCCCGGCGTATCAGCTGCCAAAGGACTTGCAAAAATCGCTGCGCTAAAACCCGCACTGCCGCGCCCGGGACATGCTTGCAGGAATGCAGCAGAGGGCGCGAAAAATATGGTTGCATAGCGAATCAATTGCGTCTACACTTCAGGCATGTTTGATCACTGCCTCTATTTCAACACCACCGCACTGGCGCGCCGCCTGGAGCAGGAATGGTCCGATGCCTTCGCCTCGTTCGAGCTGACGCCGCCGCAGGCCTTCATGCTGCGTGCGGTGCTAAGCAAGCCGGGCCTGTTGCAGCGGGAGTTGTCGGTGGAACTGGCAATTGCCCGGTCGACTGCCACGCGCGCACTGGATTTTCTCGAAGCCAAGAGCTATATCGAGCGGCGGGCAGGCGAGGGGGATGGGCGGGAAAAGACGATTTTTCCGACGCGAAAAGCCGTCGGCGTGCATCAGGCCCTGGACGAAGCCAGTGGCGCTGTCACGGCGCGGCTGAAAAAGGTTCTCGGTAACCAGGAATTTGTCGACACGGTGTCGACGGTCAAGGCGGTGCGCGCGGCCCTGTAACGCGCGTTTTTTTTCACGTAAATCGTTGCATTGCTAACTAATTGGAGTCCTTCATGCCTATCCTCAACGTCAAAGTCAGCGCCAGCAAATCCGCCGAGACCACCGCACGTATCTCGGCCACCCTGCTCGAACTGACCACCCGCATCCTGCGCAAAGATCCCCAGGTAACCTCGATTGCCATCGATTATGTCGATCCTGCACACTGGATCGTCGGCGGCAAGTCGCTCGCCGAGCAGAACAAGAGCAGCATTTATTTCGACATCAAGGTCACCGACGAGACCAACACCAAGGCGGAAAAGGCGCAATACATCAAGGAGGCCTTTGACGCTTTCGCTGCGCTGCTGGGTAATCTGCATGAGGAAAGCTATATCTATGTGCAGGACGTGCGCGCGGCGGCCTACGGTTATGGCGGGCGCACGCAGGAGTACCGCTACCAGCACGGCTAGGCAGCAAGGGATGCCGGTAGCGGCGGGGCGGCCCCTGTCAGTACTGGCGTCCGATTCAATTGTGCGCTGCATCAGGATTTATGAATTGTGGATATACTCGCTCGCATTCCATTGCCCACAATACATCTATCCCATGAAACTATTTCCTACCATCCTGGGCGCTGCAGCAGCGCTTGCCGTGGCGCAGGTGCACGCCGCCGAGCCTGAACAATACCTGCAACGCTGCGCCGTGCTGGGCGACGCGAGCGCGCGCCTGGGCTGTTACGACAACCTGGCCAAGGAGTTGCAAAAAGCCGAGCAGACGGTGGGCGTGCCTGCAGCCGCTTCGCCCGAGGCGGCCAACGCCGTGGCGGCCGCCATGCCGGCCAAGCCGCCCGCCAAGGTGCTGGCGCCGGCCACGCCGATTTCGCGCATGAGCCAGGATTGGGAGCTGAACAATGAGGCCAACCGCGGCGTCTACGCAGTCCATCCTTACCTCGACAATTACCTGCTGATCGCCAACCAGAGCAACGCCACCAATGACCGGCCTTACCGCCAGACGGCGCCGGACGGCTACCAGGCCAAGCACGCCGAACTGACCTATCAGCTCAGCTTTAAATCGAAACTGATCGAGGGCATCGCCGGCTCGCCCATCGACCTGTGGGGCGCCTACATCCAGCAGAGTTTCTGGCAGGCGTACGCCCGCAAGTATTCAAGTCCTTTCCGCGAAACGAACTACCAGCCGGAAATCATGGCGGTGCTGCCGATCAATAAAGAGCTGGGCTGGGTGAATATTCGCTACGCAGCACTGGGCGCCTCGCACCAGTCGAACGGCCAGGGCTCGACCCTGTCGCGCAGCTGGAACCGGGCCTATGCGGCGCTGGGCGTGGAAAGCGGCAACCTGGAAGTGACCACCCGCATCTGGAAGCGCCTCGACAACAGCAAGTCGGACAACGACAACATCGACATCGTCGACTTCATGGGCCATGGCGACATGCGCATCGTCTACCATGACAAGGGCGGCTTCGAGTACACGGCCCTGCTGCGCCACAACTTCACGACCGGCAAAGGCGCCATCCAGGCCGGCGTCGCCATTCCCCTCGTCACCAACCTGAAAGCCTATGTGCAGGGCTTCGCGGGATACGGCCAGAGCCTGATCGACTATAACTATTCGCAGAAGTCGCTGGGCGTGGGCGTCTTGCTCGATTTTTAATCAGCCCCGCTGAGCCAGGCCTTTTTCAATCCCGCTTTCCATCGCCTTGAGTAAAACGAGACTGGCATTGGTGCCCCGCGCCGGCGGGGTGCTGGCCAGATTTGCATAGGTGCCGGTGGCGACATTGACACTGCGGTGCTCGCCAAAGCCGGCCATGATCACCTGCCAGCGCCACGGCCCCGGAATCGGCGGCGCGCCCACCGAGCGGTCGACATCGGTGCTGGCCTCCAGCATGACAAAGGTGGCAGGCTCATCGCCCGTTTCTTCCATCCGGTACGCCATGGTGGCTTTATAGGTGCAGCGGGCCGGCGCCGGGGTGCAATGGTCGGCCACGGCAGTCCCCTCGACAATGGTGGCCTGCACCTTGCGCATCGCGTCCGCGACCGCGCCGCCCGACAGTTCCGCGTGCACAGCGGCGAGCATGCTGTCGGCGATCCGCCCCGGGCGCTGCTGCACGGTGAACCAGCCCAGCACGGCAGCCACTGTTGCCAGCAGCAATAGCGCCGTGTAGACGAGACGATCGTGACGCATGCGTGCTCCGCAGAGAGGAAAGCTCGCAGTCTACGCGACACGGCAACATTGTCAATCTGTACAAGTTGTAGATTGTTAACAGAATGCGGCGCACGGCTGCCGTGTTGCCAAAGCGCAAACTTCGCCATGGCGGTATGCTGTACCGGCGCCGGGCGTGGCCTGGCCATCACCGGAGCGCGACCCCCATGCGTCATCATCGACTTGGCAAGACAGGATTATTTGTTTCGGAACTGTGTTTCGGCACCATGACTTTCGGCGGGTCCGAAGGCATCTGGGGCAAGATCGGCCAGTTGCAGCAGAGCGAGGCGGAAAGCCTGATCGGCCATTCGCTCGACAACGGCATCAACTTTATCGACACGGCCGACGTGTACGCCAGCGGCGTGTCCGAGCAGATCCTCGGCCAGGCCCTCAAAAACCTCAACATCGCGCGCGAGGACGTCGTGGTGGCCTCGAAAGTGTTCGGCGACACGGGCCCCGGACCGAACGCACGCGGCCTGTCGCGCAGCCACATCATTGACGGCCTGAAAGCCAGCCTGCAGCGCATGCAGCTCGACCACATCGACCTCTACCAGGTGCACGGCTTCGATCCCGCCACGCCCATCGAGGAAACCCTGCGCGCCCTCGACACCATGGTGCAGCACGGCCATGTGCGCTACATCGGCGTGTCGAACTGGGCCGCATGGCAGATCGCCAAGGCGCTCGGCATTTCCGAGCGGCTCGGCATCGCCAGTTTCCAGTCGCTGCAAGCTTATTACAGCGTGGCCGGGCGCGACCTCGAACGCGAGTTGATTCCCATGTTGCAAAGCGAGGGCCTGAGCCTGATGGTGTGGAGTCCGCTGGCAGGCGGCCTGCTCAGCGGCAAGTACAGCCGCGACCAGCAGGCCGAAGCGGGCAGCCGCCGCGTCGAGTTTGATTTCCCGCCCGTCGACAAGGAGCGCGGCTGGCAGGTCATCGACGCGATGCGCCCCATTGCCGAGGCGCACGGCGTCAGCATCGCCCGCGTCGCCCTGGCCTGGCTGCTGCACCAGCCCCCGGTATCGAGCGTCATCATCGGCGCCAGGCGCCTCGAGCAGTTGCAGGACAATATCGCCGCCACGCAACTGACCCTGCATGCCGACGAGCTGGCTGCCATCAACGCCGCCAGCGCATTGCCGCCCGAATACCCGGGCTGGATGTTCGAGCGGCAGGGACAATTTCGCCGTGGCCAGTTGGCCGAAGCTGTGCGTTGACCAGGAGGATCCATGTTGGCAGACAAAGACGCAGTTCCCATGATCGCCGTACGCGACCTGGCGCGGGCCAAGGCGTTTTACGGGCAGATATTGGGCTTGCAAGCCCTTGAGCAGCAGGGCGAAGAAGTGGTGACGTATCGCAGCGGTGGCGGCAAGCTCAATGTGTACCGCTCCGAATTTGCCGGGACCAGCCAGGCCACTGCCGCCTTATGGGATGTGGGCGACCAGATCGGTGGCATTGCCGCCGCGCTGGCGGCCAAGGGCGTCATGTTCGAGCATTACGATATGCCGGGTTTGTCGCTGGAAGGCGACGTGCACGTGGGCGAGGGCATGAAGGTCGCGTGGTTTCGCGATCCGGATGGGAATATTTTGAGTTTGACCGGGGCGTAAAACGGAGGGGGACTGGCCTTGCAGGGCTTTTGGTCCGGGGGACCAAAAGCGAGCCCGAAGGGCCTGTCCCCATTTTTCCGGCACCACCTAGGCACGTACTCGCCACTAATTTGCCACAAGCTCAAGCTTGAATGGTATGTCACAAATGGGGACAGGCCTGCAAGGCCAGTCCCCGGGCGCTGCTCAGTTCGCCGCTGATCTTACCCGCCCAAACGCATCGCCCGCCTTCCAAGCCGGCATCTTCGGCGCATCGGCCACCATCCGCCCCAGGTTGAGGGTAAATTGCGCCTGCTGCACCATGCCGCTCATGTCCCAGCGGGGATCGTATTCATCCGTCACCTGGTGATAGCGTTCCTCGCCGTAGGCT
>JBJMVV010000320.1:0-4769 GCA_045810505.1 Massilia sp. | reverse complement strand
GGTGCTGTACGGGTAGCCGGCATCGACTTCGCCATCGACCCAGTCCAGGTCCGTCTCGTTGCCTGGGAAGACCTTGATGAAGTGGGCGCGCGGCATGCCGCAGCGGTTCACGCAGATGTCCAGCACAGCCTTTTCAATATGGCGCACTTCGTCCATCTGGCCGCGCAGGGTGTCGCACAGCTTTTCAACCACCTTGGCCGTGAAACGGATTCCCAGCAGTTCGTTGGAGATGACTTCCTGCGCCTTGACGTAGGGCTTCGAGCCATAGCCTTCCTTCTCGAACGCCTTGGCCATTTTCTCGAACTGGGCTTCGATGATGAGGAACTTGTCCAGGGCACCGCGCTTCAACTGCGCCAGTTGTTCGGTCGAGAAACCGGCCGCGCCGCCATTGGCGTCGCCGTCTTCGTCCTCATCGACTTCCTCTTCCTCGTCTTCCTCGTCAACGCCGGCGGGGGCCTTGTGGGCCGGCGCCGGTGCGGGTGCATTGCTTTCGTTGAGATCGACAAAGCCGTCGACCACTTCGTCGACCTTGATTTCGTCACGCTCGATCTTGTGCGACAGGGCGATGATTTCGGCGATCGTGGTCGGGCAGGCGGAAATGGCTTGCACCATGTCTTTCAGGCCGCCCTCGATGCGCTTGGCGATCTCGATCTCGCCTTCGCGGGTCAGCAGCGCCACGGCGCCCATTTCACGCATGTACATGCGGACCGGGTCGGTGGTGCGGCCGAAATCGGAGTCGACCGTCGACAGCGCAGTCGCGGCAGCCGCTTCGACTTCATCGTCGCTGGTGGCGGTCGGGACATTGTCCGTCAACAGCATCATGTCGGCGTCAGGGGCGCGCTCGTACACCGCGATGCCCATGTCGTTGAAGGTCGCGATGATGCCTTCGATCGCTTCCGGATCGATGATGTTCTCGGGCAGTTGGTCGTTGATCTCGGCGTGGGTGAGGAAGCCGCGCTCCTTGCCCATGTTGATCAGGTTCTTGATCTGGTTGCGCCGGCGCTCCATGTCCGCTTCGCTCGTCTTGGAGTCGCCCGCCAGCACGCCCGACAGGCCGCCCTTGGCCTTGCGCTCTTTCGCTTTCGAGACGGCTTTCAGTTCGGCCCGCTCGACGGCGTTGAGTGCCGCCACTTCATCGTTCTCGGGCGTGAATTCGCTGGGTTTACGGCCACGGCGGCCGGGCACCTTCACCGACGGCAGCAGGTAGCCGGAGGTGTCGATCTGGGCCAGGGTGGCGGCGTCGGTGACCTGGCTGACGGACTGGCCGGCGGTCTGGATCACGGTCGGCTCGACTTCGGCGACCTTGCGGGCCACGCGCGGCTTGACGGCCTTCACGGCCGGGGCGGCTGCTGCTGCGGCAGGCTCAGCGGGCACTTCCGCTACGCTCTCGACAGTGTCAGCCTGCTTCAGGGCGGCCAGCTTGGAGACGCGCTTGCGCACAACCGTTGCGGCCACGGGGGTGCTGGCCTCCTCGGCGCCAGCAGCGGCAGCAGCAGCGTCCACGGCGACCACGGCCGTGACGGTTTCGACCTGGTCGGCCTTGGCTGCCGCCAGGCGCGAACGGGTCTTGACGACGCTGACCTTGGGCGCCACGCTACCGGCGGCCTCATCGCCCTCGATAAAGTAGGTAGTGGCCGTCTTTGGCACCGCCAGCGGCGCGGCTTTACGCGGTGCTGCCTTGCTGGCGGTCAAAGTCAATGTCTTGGCGGTGCTTTTGGTCATGAGTACTCTCCGGTCGCGGGCGTTGCGAGCCAACGAAGTCAAAAATCCACCCAGGCCCGTTGGCGGGGGCCTGATGGGGTGTAATTCGGGGGATAGTCCCTAGCTTGGGACTAAACGCCTGATATCAAGCAAAGCGCATAGAGGCATTCCTCCAATGGCGCGCCTGCGGCGGCGGTCAAACAATGGTGTGGTCAAAGTGGCGTGGGATCGACATACGGCAGAAATGAAAAAAAGCCCGATTGATGAACCGGGCTTGAAACTATGTTCCGAGGAAGATAGAGGAGACACGGACAGTATGGCCTAAGGGGCACACACGTGCCAATTGCGATATCGTATGACCGTTATCACAAAGACGCATACTTCCTGGCAACTATTCCTCCCGGATGAACTGCGCAAGCGCAAGCCGCGCGCAGAGCAAGGGGCGGATCATACACGATTTCGCCGGGCGGCGCGCGCCGGAGGGGCAAACAGCCCGCCAGCGCGGCATGCCAAAACAACACGCCCCATTTGCCGCCGCACAGGGTAAAGTGCGCATGGTATCCTCTCGTTTCCAGCTCTTACTATGAAGTCAATGAATACAACTAGCCCTGTCGTCGAAAACCCTGTCGACATTCCGGCCGCTGCCTCCGCAGTTCCCGTCCCAGATCAAGCGGCATCCCCCGCCCCCGAGGCCGCAAGCGCCGCCGCAACAGCCAGCACCCCGGCCGTGGCGAGCGCCCCGGCAGCGGCGCCGGCGATGAGCGCGCGCAGCCTCCTGAAACAGTTGCAGCAGCAATTCCCCAGCTTCGGCAAGTGCCTGCCCCTGTCGATCGGCATTGACAAGCAGTTGCTGGCGAAGATGCCTGAACTGGACCGTAAGACCATGCGCGCCGCCCTGGGCATCCACACCGGCTCGCTGCGCTACCTGCGCGCCATGGAAAAAGCCACCGTGCGCTACGACCTCGACGGCACCGCCGGCGCCGAAGTGACGGACACTCACCGTCTGCACGCCAAGGAAACCTTGCAGCAGCGCTTCAAGAAAGAAGCCGAGCGCAAGAAAGCCGAAGTCGATGCCGCCAAGGCCGTTGAAGCCGACCGCCTGCGCCAGGAAAAGCTGCAGCTGCTGGCGTCGAAGTTTTCCCGTCACTAAGTGGCGCCCAGTCCGCGTTCGATGCGACCTGGTTCCAACCTGCCGGCGGACCCGCCTGCCCCTGCCTCTTTGCAGGCGCAGGCCGGCGCGCTTGATGCCGCGCCGGCCCTGCCGGCGTATATCGGCATCGCCATGGAGCACGTGCGGCTCGTCAAATCCGACCAGGATGCGGCGGCCAGCGCGGCCGACCTGCTCGCCATGGACGTGATTGGTTTCGACACCGAGTCGAAACCCACCTTCATGAAGGGCGAGGTCTCTACCGGCCCCCACCTGATCCAACTGGCCAGCGACGACACGGTCTGGCTGTTCCAGATCGGCGCTCAGCCGCCCTCCGCCGCCATCGACGCCGTGCTGCGCGCGGTGCTCGAATCCCCCGCCATCCTCAAGGTCGGCTTCGGCCTGGCCGACGATATCAAGCGACTGCGCGCCAAACTGTCGATCGAGACAGCCAATGTGCTTGACCTTGCCACCGCGATGAAGCAGCGGGGCGAACGCAACGCCCTGGGCGCGAAAACCGCGGTTGCCCGCTTCTTCGGCCAGGCCCTGCAAAAATCGAAAAAAATCACCACCACCAACTGGGCCATGCCCCGCTTGTCGGAAAAGCAGATCCTGTATGCAGCCGATGACGCCCACGTGGCGCTGAAACTGTACCGCCACTGGCGCGCTGGACAAGCCGGCAAGCGTTAAGGTCTACGCGCCAAGCGCCATCATGAGCGGTCGACGATGCTCGCGATGCGCTCCGCGTCAAACGTGAACGTGGAACTGCCCTCCATAGCGACGGTCGAACCGGATTTGGCGCCGTCGGGCAGGTCCACCGCCAGGGTGCCGCTGAAGACGATGTCGGCAATCACCTGATCAGGATCGAACTCGAGCGAGACCACCGTCTGCTGGCGCTGCGAGAACATCGCGGCCGACGATTGCGCAAGCGTGCGAAACGCGTCGATGCCCACGGTTTCGTGCGATTTGACGCCCTGGGCTATGTTGTCGAAGCGGATGGCGGGACTGAGTACGGCTGCCATGCCCTCGATGTCGAAGGTATTGTAGGCGGCGATGTAACGTTCGATCAGCTTCTGTCGGGCGAGGTCGTCCATGGCGTTCTCCGGTGAGGCGGGCTTCCCCGAAAATGGGGGCGTTCCCACAAATCTTATCAAACGCGCTATGCTGTGTCAGGCCAACCTGCGTTTTGTTCAAGTGGATATTTCATGCCTCATTCTGCCACCACCCGCCCGAGCCTGGCGCTACGCCGCATCGCTGGCGCGCTCGCCCTTGGTGTTGCTGGATTGCTGGGGCCAAACGCGGCGCTGGCCCAGGCCGGCCCTGCCGTGGTGGCGCGCGCGCCCGACACCCTCGAGCAGCGCGTGCTGGCCTGCACTTCCTGCCATGCGCGCAAGGGCAGCCCGGATCCCTTCTTTCCCCGCATTTCCGGCAAGCCGGCCGGCTATCTCTACAACCAGCTGATTAATTTCCGCGAGGGACGCCGGCAATATCCCCTGATGAACTATATCGTCGCCCAACTGCCCGATGCGTATCTGAAGGAAATCGCCGATTACTACTCGGCCCAGCACCTGGCCCCGCCGCCAGTGCAGCCAGTCGATGTCGGCGCCGCCGTGCTCGAGCGCGGCCGCGTGCTGGTTACCCAGGGCGATCCGGCCCTGAAGGTACCCGCCTGCGTGGCCTGCCACGGCGAGCGCCTGACTGGCGTGGCGCCCGCCATTGCGGGGCTGGCCGGCCTGCCGCGCGACTACATCAACGCCCAGTTCGGCAACTGGCGCAACCACACCCGCCGCGCCAGCGAACCCGACTGCATGGGCGTGGTGGCCAATCGCCTCAGCCTGGCCGACGTCAACGCCGTCTCCAGCTGGATCGCCCAGCGTCCCTTGCCAGCCGACTTCACGCCGGCCGAGTCAGTTGCCCGCCC
>JBJMVV010000319.1:0-7365 GCA_045810505.1 Massilia sp. | reverse complement strand
GTGGTACTAGACTGTGTAGGAAATGCCATTCCGACAACGTAGGATCATTCTTACTTCCAGCTTTCCTCTTATTGACACTGCGGTCAGGGACTTCGCCAGTTTCGTGCCCGAACTCTCAGCAGGAGCGTAAGCCAATTCTGAAGTAGCCCCACAGCCGTATGGCCTGCCCAACAGGAATCGAACCTGTGACCCTCAGCTTAGAAGGCTGATGCTCTATCCAACTGAGCTATGGGCAGTGTGTGTGACGATGAAGATGGTGGCGGCCGAGTGCTCGCCGGAAAGGAAAACGGGCTGTCACTTGCATGACAGCCCGTCCTTGAAACTTTGGTCGGAGTACAAGGATTCGAACCTTGGACCCCCTGGTCCCAAACCAGGTGCGCTACCGGACTGCGCCACACTCCGAAAACAATAGTATAGCGCCCGGCGCCGATGGCGTCAATGTGCTGGCGCTATCGGGTTATTGCCAAGTCTGTAAATCAGGCTGCAACCTCGGTCGGCACCTTGTCGGCGATGCGCCGGGCCATGGACTGGGCTTTTTCCTTGTCTTTGGCTTCGACCATGACCCGGATCAGGGGTTCGGTGCCGGAGGCGCGGATGAGGACGCGGCCGGTGTCGCCCAGTTCGGCTTCGACGGCGTCTTTTTCGGCAACCATGTCGGCGTTTTTGGTCCAGTCGAAGCCGGCCGGCACTTTTACGTTGATCAGGGTCTGGGGGAACAGCACCAGGTCGCGGCAGCATTCGGCCAGGGACTTGCCGCAGCGCTTCAGAGCCGACAGCACCTGCAGGGCGGAGACGATGCCATCGCCGGTGCTGTGCTTGTCGAGGGCCAGCAGGTGGCCAGAGCCTTCGCCGCCGAACAGCCAGCCCTTCTCTTTCATCACTTCCAGCACGTAGCGGTCACCCACCTTGGCGCGGGCGAAGCCGACGCCCATTTCCTTGAATTTCACTTCCAGGGCCATATTGGTCATCAGGGTGCCGACGGCGCCCGCAACGGGGCCGGTGGCGAGGCGGTCCAGCACCATCACGTAGAGCAGTTCGTCGCCGTTGTAGATGCGGCCGGTCGAGTCGCACATGATGAGGCGGTCGGCGTCGCCGTCGAGGGCGATGCCGAGGTCGGCCTTGTGCTCGACCACGGCGGCGGCCAGGGCTTTGGGGGCGGTGGCGCCGAAGCCGGCGTTGATGTTGAAGCCGTCAGGGCTGGCGCCGATGGCGATGACTTCCGCGCCCAGTTCGTGGAACACGGGCGGGGCAATGTGGTAGGCGGCGCCGTGGGCGCAGTCGACCACGATCTTCATGCCGTGCAGGTCCAGTTCGTTCGGGAAAGTGCCCTTGCAGAATTCAATGTAGCGGCCCTGGGCGTCGAACAAACGCTTGGCGCGGCCCAGTTTTTGCGGCTCGACACATTCCATCGGCAGGTCGATGGCGTCTTCGATGGCTTGCTCGACGGCGTCGGGCAGCTTGGTGCCGTGTTCGGAGAAGAACTTGATGCCGTTGTCCTGGAAAGGATTGTGCGAGGCGGAAATGACAACGCCGGCCGACAGACGCAGGGCGCGGGTCAGGTAGGCAATCGCCGGGGTCGGCATGGGGCCGGCCAGCATGACATCGACGCCGGCGGCGGCAAAGCCGGACTCGAGGGCCGCCTCCAGCATGTAGCCGGAGATGCGGGTGTCCTTGCCGATCAGCACGGTGGGGCGTCCGCCGGAATGGGAACTCTTGGCCAGCACCTTGCCGGCGGCGTAGCCCAGGCGCATGACGAAATCCGGGGTGATCGGGGCGACGCCCACCAGGCCGCGTACGCCATCGGTACCAAAATATTTACGTCCCATACTGTTCTCTCTCGTCTCGTTTAATGGTTGCCGACCTGCGCCCAGACCTTCAGGGCGTCGACTGTCTCCGCCACATCATGCACCCGCACAATCGCCGCGCCCTGCGCCACCGCAGCCAATGCGCCAGCGAGGCTGCCAGCCAGGCGTTGCTCGACGGGGCGGCCGGTCATGCCGCCGATCATGGACTTGCGCGACAGGCCCGCCAAAACAGGCAGGCCCAGCGTGCTTTCAATGCGGCCAATGTTTCGTAACAATGCAACATTATGCGCCAGGGTCTTGCCAAAACCAAAGCCTGGATCGACGCAAATGCGATTGCGCGCCACACCTGCGGCCGTCAGGGCATCCACCCGTTCGGCGAGAAACGCAATCACCTCCCCCAACACGTCCTGGTAGGCTGGCTGATGCTGCATGGTGGCGGGGGTGGCGAGCATGTGCATGACACACAGGCCGCATTCGCTGTCGACAACGGCTTCGATGGCGCCGGGGGCGCGGAAACCATTGACGTCGTTGATGAGGTCGGCGCCTGCAATCACGGCCTGGCGCATCACTTCCGGTTTCAGGGTGTCGACGGAAAGGGGTTTGTCGAGACCCTGCAGGGCGTAGATGGCAGGCATCACGCGGCGCAGTTCTTCTTCCACCGGCACGGGTGGCGCGCCGGGGCGGGTGGACTCGCCGCCGATGTCGATCATGTCGGCGCCGTCGGCGACCATTTCCTCGGCGCGGGAGACGGCGAATTCGAGGGATTGGAAGCGGCCGCCGTCGGAGAAGGAGTCGGGGGTGATGTTGAGGATGCCCATGACGAGGGGGCGGGAGTCGTCAGTGGGGGCGGTGCTGGCGGTGTTGAGACGGAAGGTGAAGCGGCCGCATTGGAGGGTGTGGTGCATGAATTATGCTGTTGTTCAATGTGGTGAAACCGAAGACGGGGACAGGCCGGGCCACGACAGGCGCCTGCGGCGCCAGTCCCCCCTGCTTTTTAAGGCGATGGCACTTCAAGAAAAAAGGCACCCGAGCGGGTGCCTTTTTTAATCATGCTGACGTCGATCAAGCTGGCGCGGTGGCGTTGGGGGAGACGCCGCCGGTGCCGCTGTCGCCCGACGGCGGGTTGCGCTTGGTCAGGTTGGTCGAGGTTGGCGTGCGGGGCTCGTGGCCGGCCATGATGTCGTTGATCTGGTCGGCGTCGATGGTTTCCCAGTCGAGCAGTGCGCGCGTCATGGCTTCGACCTTGTCCCGGTTTTCCTCGAGCAGGCGGCGCGCCAGGGCGTACTGGGTGTCGAGGATGTTGCGGATCTCGGCATCGACCTTTTGCTGGGTCGCTTCCGAAATGGTCTTGGTGGCGCCGCCGAAGAAGCCTTCGTTTTCGCTGTCCTCGTAGACCATCACGCCCATGCTGTCGGACATGCCGAAGCGGGTGACCATGGAGCGGGCCAGCTTGGTGGCGCGCGAGAAGTCGTTCGAAGCGCCGGTGGACATCTGGCCGACGAAGATTTCTTCGGCGATACGGCCACCAAACAGGATCGAGATTTCTTCCAGCATCTTGTCCTTGTAACCGGACAGCGCATCGTGCTCGGGCAGTTGCCAGGTCAGGCCCAGGGCGTAGCCGCGCGGCATGATCGTGACTTTGTGAACCGGATCGGCCTTGGGCAGGAGCTTGGCGATGACGGCGTGGCCGGACTCGTGGTAAGCCGTGTTGCGGCGCTCTTCCTCGCGCATGACCATGGATTTCCGCTCGGGACCCATGTAGATCTTGTCCTTGGCGTCCTCGAAGTCGATCATTTCAACCAGGCGCTTGCTGCGGCGGGCCGCAAACAGGGCCGCTTCGTTGACCAGGTTGGCCAGGTCCGCGCCCGAGAAACCCGGGGTGCCGCGGGCCAGGATGTCGGCCTTGACGTCGGTGCCGATGGGCACTTTGCGCATGTGGACGTTGAGAATCTGCTCACGGCCGCGGATGTCGGGCAAGCCCACCATCACCTGGCGGTCGAAACGGCCCGGACGCAGCAGCGCCTTGTCGAGCACGTCGGCGCGGTTGGTGGCGGCCACGACGATCACGCCGGAGCTGGCTTCAAAACCGTCCATCTCCACCAGCAACTGGTTGAGGGTCTGTTCGCGTTCGTCGTTACCGCCGCCCATGCCGGCGCCGCGGTGACGGCCGACGGCGTCGATCTCGTCGATGAAGATGATGCAGGGCGAATGCTTCTTCGCGTTTTCAAACATGTCGCGCACGCGGCTTGCGCCCACGCCGACAAACATTTCAACGAAGTCCGAACCGGAGATCGAGAAGAACGGCACTTTCGCTTCGCCGGCGATGGCGCGCGCCAGCAAAGTCTTACCCGTGCCTGGAGGGCCAACCATCAGCACACCGCGGGGAATCCGGCCGCCGAGCTTCTGGAACTTGGTAGGGTCTTTGAGGAAGTCGACGATTTCGTTGACTTCTTCTTTCGCTTCGTCGCAACCGGCGACGTCGGCGAAGGTGACGGTGTTGTTGGTTTCGTCCATCATGCGGGCCTTCGACTTACCGAAGGAGAAGGCGCCGCCCTTGCCGCCGCCCTGCATCTGGCGCATGAAGAACACCCACACGCCGATCAACAACAGCATGGGGAACCAGGAAATGAAGATCTGCTGGAGGAAGCCGGCTTCCTCGGGCGGTTTGATGTCGAAATGGATACCGTTATTGACCAGATCGCTGACGAGGCCTTTATCGAGGCCCGTGGCGGTGGCGCGCACCTTGGTGTCGTCCTGGCGCAGGGCGGTGATGTTCTGGCCCTCGATGACAACATCCTTCAGCCGACGTGCCTTGATGTCGTCGAGCAGCTCGGAGTACGCGATGGTCTTGCTGCCGCCGGTGGTGTTGTGATTGTCGAACTGCTTGAACAGCATAAACAGCAGCAGTGCAACGACCACCCAGATGGCGGATTTGGAAAACATATTATTCACGAAAACTCCTTCGATGCTGGCGCATCCTGACCCCAAATTAGTACACCGATTTTACTCGCAATAGCCGGGCCATGCCACGCACGCCCGTGCCCCTGCACAAAAAACACCTGAAAATCACGGTTCAAGGCTGCAAAAACGCTGAACCTGGGCAGATGTGCGGCCACCAGGCTCAGATATCAAGGGACGATTCGTCCTCTTCCTCTGCATTTTTGGCGCCCGGGCTCTTCACGCCCTTCCCGACCAGGAAGATTTCCGAGGATTTATCGCGGCTGGCCTTGGGTTTGACCTGCTTGACGACTTTGAACTCCGTGCGGAATTTCTCGACGATCTGGGAAAAGCCCATGTCCTTAAAGCATTTAACGACCAGCACGCCGCTGGGCTTGAGGTGCAGCTGAGAAAACTCGATTGCCAGATCGATCAGATGCTCCATGCGCGCCGCGTCGGCCGTGGGAATGCCCGACAGATTGGGCGCCATGTCCGACAGTACCACGTCCACCTGGCGCCCGGCCAGAATCGCATCGAGTTCGCGCATTGGCTTGGCGTCGCGGAAGTCGCCGAGCACGAAATGCACGTCGGCGATCGGTTCCATCGGCAGCATGTCCAGGCCAATCATGGTGCCGTTGATGCCGCCGCCCTCCTTGCCCGCCAGCTTGCGGCGCACATACTGGCTCCAGCTGCCGGGTGTGCTGCCGAGGTCGACAATGACCTGGCCGGCCTTGATGATCTTCTCGGCTTCGTCGATTTCCTTGAGCTTGTAGGCGGCGCGCGCCCGGTAACCTTCTTTCTGCGCGAGCTTCACGTAAGGGTCGTTGATATGGTCATGCAACCAATTCTTGTTTAATTTTTTCTTCTTCATTCGCGTAGAATACTGCTTTTAAAAGGTTTATCTGAAGGTTTCATAAAAATACTATGCAAAAACTTACCCCCGCCGAGCGCAGCGAACTGCGCGCCGAAGCCCACGGGCTCAAGCCAGTCGTGATGATCGGCGAGTCGGGCCTGACCGAATCCGTCATGAAGGAAATCTCGGCCAGCCTGGACTCCCACGGCCTGATCAAGGTCCGTGTGGCCGGCGACGACCGCGAAGCCCGGGTCGCCATGTACGAACAGATCTGCGAAGAACTGAAAGCCCAGCCGGTCCAGCACATCGGCAAGCTGCTGGTGATCTACCGCCCGAAAGTGGAAACCGTCAAGGAACGTTCGAGCAAGGCCGGCAAGGGCATGCGCGAAGTGACCATCGTCAAGGCCAGCGCCAGCGGCACCAAGCGCCCCAGCGTCACCAAGGTCATGATCAAGGGAAATGAGCGGGTCACCGAAGGCGGCACCATCAAGCGCGCCAAGCCGCGCCAGACCAGCCCAAAGAAAGGTGCGCTGGGCCGCTAAGCCCCGCACTGTTAATCTACAGGCCTCAAGCCCCTGCCCTTCATGGCCGGGGCTTTTTTACGTCCTCAGCTTGACCAGCAACCAACCGCCCAGCAGGCTCTCCGCCAGGTAAAACAGTTGCGACACCCCGTGCAGCATGCCAAAGGTGCGTCCCTGCGGCGTACCCGCCAGGCCGGCCGCACCGGCGGCTTCTTTCAACTGCGCCATCACCGGTTGCAAGCCCAGGTAAATCACCAGGGCGCAGGCCAGCATGGCCGAAATGATCAAGATGAGCGAACGCTGCCGCGCCGCCGTCTCGCCGCCCGCCTTCACCAGCCAGAACAGCAGCACCGCGCAGGTCATCGCCAGCCAGGCCTGGCTGCGCAGCAGGAAGCCGACGATGGTTCCGGCCAGCACGTTGTCGTGCAGGCTCAGAAACAGTGTCGGCGCCACCACGTAGCCGATCGTCCACAGGCTGCCGGCCCACAGGGCGGCCAGCAGCAGGCGCAGGGCGTGCAGGCGCGGGGCGTGCATTTAGATGTACTTGACTTCGAGGATCTCGTATTCGCGGGGGCCGGACGGGGCTTGCACTTCCACCACGTCGCCGGCGTACTTGCCGATCAGGGCGCGCGCGATGGGCGAAGTGACCGACACTTTCGACAGTTTCAGGTCGGCTTCATCGAGGCCGACGATCTGGTAGGTGACTTTCTGTCCGTTTTCCAGGTCTTCCAGGTCCACGGTGGAAGCGAATACCACGCGGCCTTCCGCGTCCAGGGTCGATGGATCGATGATCTGGGCGGCGGAAAGCTTGCCTTCGAGTTCGGCGATCCGGCCTTCAACGAAGGCCTGGCGCTCCTTGGCGGCGTCGTATTCGGCGTTTTCGGACAGGTCGCCGTGCGAACGGGCTTCGGCGATGGCGTCGATCACGGTGCGGCGCTCTTTGGTTTTCAACTGGTGCAGTTCTTCCTTGAGAAGTTCGGCGCCGTATTTGGTCAATGGAACGGTTGTGTTCATGTGCGTCTGCTTTTTCTGATGAATGGTCGTACCCAAAAATTTAAAACCACAGAGGCGCGCGGTGCTGCTTGCGCGAACTCTGTGGCCGTAAGGTACTGCTTGGGCTTAGTTTAGTGTTTTATGCAGCCCTTGTAAATCATAGACATGCAACTCGTTCAGATGGCGCATGCCCTCGACGGCAGCTTCCGCACCGGCAATTGTGGTGTAAGTAACCACGCGGGCGGCCAGGGCCGAG
>JBJMVV010000318.1:0-8741 GCA_045810505.1 Massilia sp. | reverse complement strand
GCTGACCCAGCCGGCGTCGATCAGGGGTTTCAGGTTGCGCGTCATGGTGGTGCGCTCGGCGCCGAAGCGCTCGGCGAGCACGGCCACCGGCAGCGCTTCGGTGGCGATGAAATTGAGCAGGACGAACTGGGTGCTTTTCAGGCCCACCGCCGCCAGGTGCTGGTCATACAGGCGTGACATGGCGCGCGTAACCTTGCGCAGGCGAAAGCAAGTGCAGGCGGTGGGCAGATAGAAGTTGGCGGAAGACAAAGTCATGTCAAAATTATAGTGTAACTACACGTATGGAGCCACCGATTCCGCTACCGCTGGCTGCTTGTGGAAATTTAACAAATTGCTTTACAATCAGCATTAGAATCATCCTCTGTTGTCCATGCCGTCCTGCCGAACCATGCCCCGATTCAAGTGTTCCCCTGCCCACCGCGCCCTGCTGCTTGCGATCCTGATCGCAGCGCTGCTGTGCGCCCATTGGCAGGGCCTGGCGCACCGCATCGGTCACGCCTCGCGCATGCTGGGGATGGCGGACGCGGCGCTGGTCGTGCAGGCAGGCGCGAGCGCCCTGCCCGATACCGAGCAGGCGGCCGGCCACTCCTGCCTGGCGTTTGACGCCGCCTGCGTGGGCGCCTTCCTCGCCACCACGCCGTTTCAACTGGCCGTCCGCCGCAACACGGCCGTGACGGCAGCGTGGATCGCCTTCCTCTCCTACCTGGCGCCGTTCACGGTCCACTTTTCCTCGCGCGCCCCACCCCGCGCCTAGAGTCTGCAAATCCGCTGTCAAGCCGGACTGGCCCCGCCATGTCCGGATCTTTATTTGCTTCTCGAGGAACACCATGCATCCGATATCTTTCAAGCGCAGCGCGCTGGCCTGCGCCATCCTGTCCGTTTTTTCCGCCACCGCCCTGGGCGCTGACCCAGACCAAAGCGTCACCCGCGTAGTGGTCACCGCCACACCCTTCGGCAACGGCGAAAACGACCAGATCCTCACGCCCGCCAAAGTGCTGACCGGCGACGACCTGCACAACAAGGTCGGCGGCTCGCTCGGCGAAACCTTGTCGCACGAACTGGGCGTCTCGGCCTCGAGCTTCGGCGCCGGCGCCTCGCGCCCCATCATCCGCGGCCTCGAAGGCTCGCGCGTCAAAGTGCTGGAAAACGGCATGGCCGTGTCGGATATTTCGGGCCTGTCAAACGACCACGCCGTCGCCACCGACGGCCCCACCGCCAGGCAGATTGAAATTTTGCGCGGCCCCGCCGCCCTGCTGTACGGCTCGGGCGCAATTGGCGGCCTGGTCAACGTGGTCAACGACCGCATTCCCACCACCGCGCAGGGCGCACCCACGGGCGAACTGGAGGGCCGCTACGGCAGCGTCGACCGCTCAGGCCTGGGCGCCCTGTCGGTCGATGCTGGCGAAGGCCCGTTTGCCGTGCACCTGGACGCCAGCGCGCGCGATGCCGGGGACTACCGCATTCCCGGCTCGCGCTTTGCCGATGGCCGCCCTGATCCGGAGGCCGGCCGCCTGGCGCACTCCTTCAACCGCCAGCACAGCGCGGGCCTGGGCGGCTCATTGGTCGGCGACTGGGGTTTTGTGGGCGCCTCGGTGAGCGCGATCGGCAACGACTACGGCATCCCGACCCTGGACGCCTCGCAGATCACGATGCACCAGACCCGCTACGACATCGACAGCCTGGTCAAGGCGCCCTTTGCCGGCTTTGAAAATTTCAAATTCAAGAGCGGCTACACCAGCTACCGCCATAGCGAGCTGGACCTGGAAGGTGCGCCGCAGACCAATTTTACGAACCGCTCCGCCGAAACCCGTTTCGAGCTGAGCCACAAGCCGGTCGCGGGGCTGCACGGCACGTTTGGCCTGCAGACGGAAAACACCAATTTCGCCGCCCTCAACGCGCACGATGGCTCGCCCGACACGGTGCCGGCCACCCGTTCGACGGCGCGCGCCGTGTTTCTCGTCGAGGAGCGCAAGTTCGGCGTGGTCGACGTCAACGCGGGCGCGCGCTACGAGCAGGTGCAGCGCGAGCCGCAGGGCAATCGCGCCCGCGAATTTCATCTGAGCTCGTTTTCGGTGGGCGGCGGCTGGGGCTTCATGCCAGGCTACGCCGCCGGGCTGACGCTCTCATCGGCCCAGCGCGCCCCCACTACGGATGAACTGTATTCGGGCGGACCGCACGATTCGACCAATACCTTCGATATCGGCAACCCGAACTTTAGCAAGGAGAGCTCGCGCAACATCGAGCTCTCGCTGCAAAAGACCACCGGCCTGCTGCGCTGGAAAGCCAATCTGTTCCAGAACAAGGTGGACAACTTTGTCTACGGCGAAATCGACGGCACCCTGCTCGACGAGGCCGGCAACCCCGGCGACGAATTGCGCCGTCGCCAGTTCCGCCAGGCCGCCGCCACCATCCGCGGCGCCGAGGCCGAGCTGAGCTACAACCTGGGCCACGACGGCTTCTCCTGGCACGCCTTTGCCGACCGCTCGCGCGGCGCCCTCGACGGCGCCGGCAGCCTGCCCCTGCAGCCAGCCACCCGCCTCGGCGGCGACCTCGGCTACCGCCAGGGCCCGTGGCGCGCCGGCATATCCGCGCTGCACGCCCTGCGCCAGACCCGGCTGGCGTCCTACGAAAGCACGCCGACCGATGCGTACACCCAACTCGACGCCAATGTTTCCTATACCCAGCGCATCGGCAACACCGATCTGACTTACTTCGCGCTGGTGAAAAACCTGCTGGACCAGGACATCCGCACCTCGACCTCGGTGCTGAAAGACATCGTGCCGCTGTCGGGCCGGGGCGTGGTGCTGGGGCTGCGCCTGAAGTTTTAACGGGCTTCGTTTATAGTGTAGCTACACCCATTTATAAGGAACAGTCATGAGCGACGCCGCATCGACGAAACAAGCCTGGCTCGACGAAGCCGCCGCCATCCAGGCAAAGCTGGGCCCCTCGGGCGTGGCGGACCGCGCCGAACTGGCTGGCCGCAGCGGCGAGAATTTCATGGCGGCCATCGGCAGCGGCGAACTGCCGCCCCCGCCGATTGCCGAATTAATGGGCATGACGCCAATCAAGGCCGTTGATGGCGTGGCCGTGTTCCAGGGCACGCCCGGCCCGCAGCACTACAACCCACTGGGCAGCGTGCACGGCGGTTATGCCGCCACCCTGCTCGACACCGCCGTCGGCTGCGCCATCCACACGCTGCTGCCGGTCGGCAAGGGCTACACGACCCTTGAGCTGAAGGTGAATTATGTGCGGGCGATGACGACAAAGACCGGGCCAGTGCGCGCTGAGGGCAAAGTCGTGCACCTGGGCGGGCAGACGGCGATTGCGGAGGGGCGGCTGACGGATGCGAGCGGCAAGTTGCTGGCGTTTGCGACGACGACTTGTTTGGTGTTCGATATCGCCGGGTAGAATGTTGTTGGGCAAAGGCGGGGACAGGCAGCGAGTGCCAGTCCCCATGCTGCAAGCGCCATAGGGGACTGGCGCTCGGTCCGAATGCGGCCCAGCCTGTCCCCGTTTTTTGCTCAATTTGAAAAGACCCATTTGGAACCGAAGACCAGCCCCGCCCCCGCCCTCGCCGCCCTCGCCGGCCTGATCTCCGTCCAGACCGGCGCCGCCATCGGCAAATCCCTGTTCCCCCAAGTCGGCTCCGATGGCGTGGCGGCCCTGCGGCTGGGCATGTCGGCCATCATCCTCTGCCTGCTGCTGCGCCCCTGGACCATCTGGCCCCGCGCGCGAGGGCGCGACCTGCTGGTGTACGGGGTGGTGATGGGGATGATGAACCTGCTGATCTACCGCGCGTTTGCCAGCATCCCCGTCAGCATTGCCGTCGCCATCGAAGTGCTGGGTCCGCTTGGGGCGGCGCTGGTGGCCTCGCGGCGGGCCATCGATATCCTGTGGGTGGGCCTGTCGCTGGCCGGCCTGGTACTGCTGCCGCTGGGCGCCCTGCACGGGGGCCTGGACTGGCACGGCATTGCCTTTGCGCTGGGCGCCGCCCTGTGCTGGGGCCTGTACATTTTCGCCGGCGCCCGCGTGGCGCAGCACGGCAGCCAGGCGGTCGCCACCGGCATGCTGGTCGCGGCCCTGTTTGCGGTCCCGATCGGCGCCTTCCAGGCCGGCAGCCTGCTGCTGGCGCCCCACATCCTCGCCATCGGCCTGGGCGTGGCGATCCTGTCGAGCATGCTGCCCTATCTGCTCGACATGTTCGCGATGCGCCACCTGCCCGCCAATGTATTCGGCGTGCTCCTGTCCGCCTCGCCCGCGGTGAGCGCGCTGGCCGCCTGGGTGATCCTTGGCGAGGCGCTCAGTCCCTTGCAGTGCCTGGGCATCGCGTTCATTTCATGTGCCTGCGCCGGCAGCACCCTCAGCCGAAAAACGGGATAAATAGTTTTCGAGCACGGCAGCCGATGCGCCGGGATCGGCCAGCGCCACCCACGTATCGGGACGCAGCAGGTAGGCGGCGCCTTCGGCCAGCCCCGCCTTCGCGTGCGCGGCAGTCCAGGCAAATTCACGCAGGACAATGTCATGGCGCGCGCAGCAGGCCCGCAATGCTTCACTCGCCTTGCCATACACCTGCAACTGCCAGCCAATTGCCGGCAGCGCCGCAAAATTATCCTGCCCGTCCGCCAGCACCCACGGCAGGCGATCGCCGCCTTTGACCTTGCCGGCAGCGCCGCTGCTCCAGGGGCTGTCGCGGTAAGCCACCAGGGTTTGCGAGACGGTGCGAAACATCAGTTCGCGCACGCCGCTGGAATGGCCGGCCACGTTCATGAGCAGGGGCGCAATATGGCTCTTGAAAAATTCGGCGACCCCGCCTTCGCTGGTGACGAGGGTGAACATGCGGTCAGTGGTTGCCACCAGCTGGCGCGCGAAACCGCGCCGTTCGCTGGCGTAGCTGTCAAGCACGCTCTCGGGCGCCTGCCCGCGCAGCACGGCCTTGAGCTTCCACGCCAGGTTGATCGCGTCGAGAATCCCCGTGTTCATGCCCTGCCCGCCCACGGGACTGTGGACGTGGGCGGCGTCGCCCAGCAGCAGCACGCGCCCGCTGCGAAACTCGTGCGCGACCCGGTGGTGCACATGGTACGTGGAAAACCAGTGCAATGTGCCCACGGCGATATCCAGTCCCTGCAGCGCCTGCTTTGCCACGTCCTCGAAGCGCAGGGTTTCCGCATGCTCGGCGCGCTCGTCCTGCACGGTGCCGATCAGGCGGTAACGGTTGGCCGTGCCGTAGGCCATCAGCAGCACGAAGTCGGCGTGGTCGAGCGCGATGTGCACTTCGCCCGGCGGCGACACGCCATCGACCTCGACATCGGCGACATAAAACACGTGGCGGTAGGTGCCGCCCTCGAAATCGATACCAAGCTGGTGGCGCACCGTTGACCGTGCGCCGTCGCAGGCGGCAAGGTAGCGGGCCTGGCATTGCTGTTCGCTGCCGTCGGGCAGGCGCAGGCGCGCGCTGACGTGCGCGCCCCTGTCCTCGAAGGACAGTAGTTCCGTGTTGCGCTCGACCGTGACGCCCAGCGCCGCCAATTTATCGACCAGCAGCGCTTCATGCTGGTCCTGGGGATACACCAGCAGAAAGGGATAGGGCGACAGTCCCGCCCCCGCGTCCTGGAGAGAAATGCGCGCCTTTTTCTTCCCTCCCACCCACATATTCGCGGCGGGATTCCTGTGCCCGGCTGCGATCACGGGCTCGGCCAGGTCGAGTTGGCGATACAATTCCAGCGTGCGCGCCTGCACCGCCATCGCCCGCGAGGTTTCGCCCGGCCCGGCACTCTTGTCGATGATACGCACACCCACGCCCTGGGCCGTCAGCCACAGGGCCAGTGCCATGCCGGTCGGGCCGGCCCCCACGATCAATACCTCATCCATGCCGTCCCCCCCGCAAAAATGACTCTTCGGTCATTTTAGGCGCGAATCGGGCACGGCCAGCGCACCTTCGCGCGCGGCAGGCGAAACGCGTTTTACGCCTGTTTGATCAGCATGCAAATGGCTTCAGCAGCCATGCCTTCCTCGCGCCCGAGATAACCAAGCTTCTCGTTCGTTTTTGCCTTGATGTTTACCTGCTGCGGCGAGACCCCAATGTCCTCGGCGATGCGCGAGACCATCTGGCTGATATAAGGCGCCAGCTTCGGTTGCTGGGCGATGATGGTGGCGTCGATGTTGCCGATGGTGTAGCCGGTGGCGACGACGCGGTGGGCCACTTCGCGCAGCAGGGTGCGCGAGTCGGCGCCGGCGAACATGGGGTCGGTGTCGGGGAAATGCTTGCCGATGTCGCCCAGGGCGGCGGCGCCCAGCATGGCGTCGATGATGGCGTGCAGCAGCACGTCGGCGTCCGAGTGGCCGAACAGGCCCAGGCGGTGGGGAATGGTGACGCCGCCGATGACGAGTTTGCGGCCCTCGACGAGGGCGTGGCAGTCATAGCCGGTGCCGATGCGAAATGGTGGTGCGGGATTGTAGGAGGCGAGTGACATGGTAATTCACAATGTAAAAGGGGTGGAATCCGGGGCCGCCAGGTACATCGCAGCGATCTCGATATCGCGTGGCAGCGTAACCTTCAGATTACGTGGGTGACCCTCGACCAGCAAGGGCGTATGTCCGAGTGCTTCGACGGCGCTGGCGTCGTCGGTGATGGCGGCGCTGTCCGACACCCCCTGTGAGGCAGCCAGCAAGGCTACACGCAACAGCGCAAAGCGAAACATCTGCGGGGTCTGCGCCAGCCACAGGCCGTCGCGCGGCACCGTGTGCAGTGCGCCGTCCCGTGTGTTCTTGACAGTGTCGACCACGGGCAGGGCCAGCAGGCCCCCGACCGCATGCTTGCCGACAGCGTCGATCAATTGTTCGATGAGGCCGGCCGTGAGACCGGGCCGGGCAGCGTCATGCACCAATACCCAGTCATCGGAGCGGACAGCGTCGGCATGAACAGCAGCGCCCATCGCCTGCAAGCCATTCAAAATCGAATCCATGCGGGTCGCCCCGCCGCAGCGCAGCACCGTGACCTTGCCGCTTTCAAGCAGGGGCCCGGCGACGCCATCGATCTGGCCGTCCTCAGGGCTGACCACAATAAAAGTGTGGGCGATGATGTCGGCCGACAGGAAGGCGGCGACCGTGTGGGCCAGCATGGGTTTGCCCGCGATGGGCATGTATTGTTTCGGTCCGTCCGCACGCATCCGGGCGCCGACGCCGGCCGCCGGGATCAATGCGAAATATCGTGGAGAGGTGCTGGGCATTGTGCTTCTTCTATCGTGTGCGGCCGATAAGGAACTGTACCTCACCTGCGCAAACTTTGCTAAGGCGGGCATACTCCTGTGGCGAGTCAATCGCGGCCTGTACCGGTTCGACCTGCGCCATCGCGTGTTTTATAAACGGCATCCAGTGTCCATCCATTTCCTGCGCCAGCAGCGCTTTCGCCTGCCCCTTCGGCGCATAAACGGGCTGCGCGGCGAAGCGGCGGTCCAGCGCTTCACGCACTGTCCCTTCCACTTTCGGCAGGTGCGCCTGGTAGGCCTTGAGATGCCTCATCTCGTGGGCCAATATTTCTTGATACGCACAACTGCCCGGTGCGAAGGCGTCGCTGATATAGATAACGATGGGGAGGTAATGCAGGTTGACTGCCACTTTGGGCGCAATGCACTCTTGGCCGCTGCGCGTCTCCAGCAGCAGTTTGCCGTGCACGGCGATGCCGATGCGCGATTCAGCGCGGGTCAGGCCCAGCACGAGGCCGCCCTGCCCCTTCATGGCGGTCAGTTCGCTGGTCGAAAGATCATTGTTGACGCTCCAGCCACTGTCGGCGACGGTGAAGCTGGCGGCGGGCGCGCTGGCGGCCTGCTCGCAGCGCGCATGGAAGGCCGGTGCAGCCGCTGCGGCGCTGCCGGCGCACAGGGCGGCCAGCAGGGGCAGCCAAGCCAGCTTATTTGCCCGGCTGCCAGCTGCCATTGATGATTTTCTCAAGCCAGAAGGTGCCGATGACGGTCTTGACGTCGCTGATCTCGCCGCTGCGCACTTGTTCCAGCAACTCCGGCAGACTGCTCTGGTAGATCTCGAGGAACTCGCCTTCGTCCAGTTTGGCCTCGCCCGCCACCAGGTCGCGCGCGAGGTAGAGGTCGAGATGCTCGTCCGAGTAGGCAATCGCGTTGTGGATGGTGCAGATGAAGTCCCAGCGCCCCGCCGTGTAGCCCGTCTCCTCTTCCAGTTCGCGCTTGGCGCAGGCCAGCGGATCCTCACCCGGGTCGATCTTGCCGGCCGGGTATTCAATGAAGATGCGGTCGTTCGGATAGCGGAACTGGCGTTCGAGCAGCACCTTGCCGTCATCGAACAGGGGAATGATGACGACGGCGCCCGGGTGGCGGATGTATTCGCGGAAGGTTTCCGAGCCGTCCGGCAGGCGGATGCGGTCGCGGTTGACCTTGAGGAATTTGCCATCGTAGGCAAGTTCGCCGTCGATGCGGGTTTCGGTGAGGCGGTCTGACATGGGCTCTCCTGAAAAAGAAAACGGCGCCGGAGGCGCCGCGGGGTTCAGCGTGAACGCTTGCGTAAGTAGCGTAACACGAAGCCCGGAAAAGCCAGGGTCACGAACAGCGGCACCGTGAGCATGTAGAACTCCTTGGCCTGGTCGAACACGCTGCCGATGCGCCCTTCCAGCAGGCGGGCGCACAGGCCCAGCAGCAGATAAAACACGGCCAGTTCGACCAGCCGCAGCCACAGCGGCTTTGGCGTACGGCGGGGAATCACACCGAACAGATTAT
>JBJMVV010000317.1:0-30601 GCA_045810505.1 Massilia sp. | reverse complement strand
CGATTTCGTGATCACCGAACAGATGATCAAGCAGTTCATCAAGATGGTGCACCCGCGGTCGCTGCTCACGCCCAGCCCGCGCATCATCATCTGCGTGCCCTGCGGCTCCACCCAGGTCGAGCGCCGCGCCATTCGCGAGTCGGCCCTGGGCGCGGGCGCTTCGCAGGTCTACCTGATCGAGGAACCCATGGCCGCGGCCATCGGCGCCGGCCTGCCCGTCTCGGACGCCACCGGCTCGATGGTGGTCGACATCGGCGGCGGCACCACCGAGGTGGGCATCATCTCGCTGGGCGGCATGGTCTACAAGGGCTCCGTGCGCGTCGGCGGCGACAAGTTCGATGAAGCCATCGTCAACTACATCCGCCGCAACTACGGCATGCTGATCGGCGAGCAGACAGCGGAAGCGATCAAGAAGGCCATCGGTTCGGCATTCCCTGGTTCGGAAGTGAAGGAAATGGAAGTGAAGGGGCGTAACCTCTCCGAGGGCATCCCCCGCTCGTTCACCATTTCGTCCAACGAGATCCTCGAAGCGCTGACGGACCCGCTCAACAACATCGTCTCGGCCGTCAAGAACGCGCTCGAGCAGACCCCGCCGGAACTGGGCGCCGACATCGCCGAGAAGGGCATGATGCTCACCGGCGGCGGCGCGCTGCTGCGTGACCTGGACCGCCTGCTGATGGAAGAAACGGGCCTGCCCGTGCTGGTGGCGGAAGATCCGCTCACCTGCGTCGTGCGCGGCTCCGGCATGGCGCTCGAGCGCATGGACAAACTGGGTTCGATTTTCTCGTACGAGTAAGCTGACGCACCAAGGCCCGCCCGGGCTGTCCGCCTGAGCGCCGCGCCAGCACGCGTTGATTGGAAATATGGAATACAGTCCACCACCACTTTTCAAGCAGGGCGCGCCGGCGCGCGTCAAGGTGACGGTGTTCGCATGTATTTCGGTGGCGCTGCTGATGCTCGACGCACGGGTCCACATGCTCGACCTGGTGCGCCAGGCCGCCGGGACCGCGCTCTATCCCCTGCAGATGCTGGCGCTGATGCCGCGCGACGCAACGGCGAACATGGGCAACTACTTTTCCACCCTGTCCAAGCTGCAGCAGGAAGTGCGCGAACTGAAAAGCGCCCAGGTGGCGGCTGCCGCCCAGATGCAGCAGGCGCAGCTCCAGATGGCGGAAAACGCCCAGCTGCGCAAACTGATGGGCGCGCGCGAACACCTGCCTGTCAAATCGATGATGAGCGAGATCCTCTACGACGCGCGCGACCCGGCCACCCGCAAGGTGGTGCTCGACCGCGGCATGCGCGAGGGCGTGAAACTTGGCCGGCCCGTGATCGACAATGCCGGCGTGGTGGGCCAGGTCACCCGCGTGTTCCCGTTCACATCTGAAGTGACCCTGTTGACCGACAAGGAGCAGGCGATTCCCGTGCAGGTGCTGCGCAACGGCCTGCGCAGCGTCGCCTATGGCCGCGGCCAGTCGGGCGTGCTCGATCTGCGTTTTGTGGCGCCAAATGCCGACATCGTCGTCGGCGATGTCCTGATCACCTCCGGCATGGACGGCATTTATCCGGCCGGCCTGGCGGTGGCCAAGGTGGTGCAGGTCGAGAGCAATGCAGGCGGGGTATTCGGCAGGGTCGTGTGCCAGCCGCTGGGCGGGGTCGATCGCCATCGCCAGTTGTTGATACTGCTCGATGCACCCGATGTACTGCCCCGTCCTGTGGTGGAAGCGCCCAGGGTGGTCGGTAAAAAGACCGGCCTGCCGAAAATGGCGCCGCTCGAGAACGTGCCGCCACTGCCGCCGAAGGAAGCTGCCGCGCCGGCCGTGCCGGTGACCACCGCGGCGGCGCCTTCGCCTGCCGCCGCGCCGGTGAAACCAGCCACACCAACGGCTCCCGCGGCCAAGGCCACCCCATGAACCGCCCCCATTACATCCTGCAGCCCGTCAGCCCGCTGTTCATCGGCGTCAGCCTGATGGGCGCTTTCATGCTCAACTTGCTGCCCTGGGGGCACTGGGTCGGCGTGCCTGACTTCGTCGCGCTGGTGCTGGTGTTCTGGGGTATTCACCAACCCCGCAAGGTCGGCATCGGCATCGCCTTTTTCATGGGACTGATGATGGACGTGCACGACTCGACCCTGCTGGGCGAGAATGCGCTGGCCTATACGCTGCTGTCCTACCTCGCCATCATGATCCACCGCCGCGTGCTGTGGTTTCCCGTGCTGACCCAGGCGCTGCACGTGTTCCCCCTGCTGCTGTTCACCCAGTGCGTGCAGGTGGTGGTGCGCTTCATCGTGTCGGGAAAATTCCCCGGCTGGACCCAGTTTGTCGAAAGCGTGGTGTCGGTCGCCCTTTGGCCCATCATCACCTGGCTGCTGCTGGCGCCCCAGCGCCGCGCGGTCGACAAAGACCACACCCGGCCGATCTGACCGCGCCTGATTCCCGATGACTGAAATAAAAGACAACGACCGCGAAATCCACCTGTTCCGGATGCGCCTGACGGCGGTCGTGCTGTTCGTGTTCGTGTGCTTTGGCCTGCTGGTGGCCCGCTTCGTGTGGCTGCAGGTGCTCAACCACGGCAAGTACATGGCCCAGGCCGAGGAAAACCGCATCGCCATCGTGCCGGTGGTGCCCAACCGCGGGCTGATCCTGGACCGCAACGGCGTCGTCCTGGCCCGCAACTACTCCGCCTACACGCTCGAGATCACCCCGTCGAAACTGGAAAACAGCCTTGACTCCGTGATCGACGAACTGGCCAAGCTGGTCGAGATCGAGCCGAAGGACCGCAAGCGCTTTAAACGCCTGCTGGAAGAATCGAAGTCGTTCACGGGCGTGCCCTTGCGCACCCGCCTGACCGACGACGAGGTGGCGCGCTTCGCGGCCCAGCGCTTCCGCTTTCCCGGCGTCGAGGTGCAGGCCCGCCTGTTCCGCCAGTATCCGCTGGGAGAAGTCGCCTCGCACGTGATCGGCTACATCGGGCGCATCAACACGACCGAGGCCAACGCCATCGACGGCACCGACGATGCGGCGAACTACAACGGCACGGACCACATCGGCAAAGAGGGTCTCGAAAAAAGCTACGAGCGCCAGTTGCACGGCAAGACGGGCTATGAGCAGGTCGAGCGCTCGGCGGGCGGACGCGCCATTCGCACCTTGTCGCGGACCGCGGCCGTGCCGGGCGCTAACCTGATCCTGTCGATCGATATCGAACTGCAAAAGGTGATCGAGGAAGCGTTTGGCGACTTCCGAGGCGCGCTGGTCGCCATTGAACCGGAGACGGGCGACGTGCTGGCCTATGTGTCGCGACCCGGCTTCGATCCCAACCTGTTCGTCGACGGCATCGACAGCGCCAGCTGGAACGAGCTCAATACCTCGCTCGACCGTCCGCTGATGAACCGCCCCCTGTCGGGCACCTATCCGCCCGGCTCCACCTTCAAGCCCTACATGGCGCTGGCGGCGCTCGAACTGGGTCTGCGCCGGCCGGAGCAGGGCATCAGCGATCCTGGCTTCTTCATGCTGGGCGGGCACCGTTTTAATGATGACAAGAAGGGCGGCCACGGCTACATCGATATGTACCGCTCGATCGTCATGTCCTGCGATACCTATTACTACCAGCTCGGCAACGAAATGGGCATCGACCGCATCCACGACTTCATGGCGCCGTTTGGTTTCGGCCAGATCACCGGCATCGATCTCGAACACGAAAAGATCGGGGTGCTGCCTTCGCAGGAATGGAAGCGCGAGCGTTTCAAAAAAGCCAAGCAGACCACAAAGTGGGTAGGCGGCGATACCATCTCCATCAGTATCGGCAATGGTTACAACACCTACACGCCGATCCAGATGGCGCATGCGATCGCCACCCTGGCCAACAATGGCGTGGTGATGAAGCCGCACCTGGTCAAGATCATCGAGGACGGCGGCACCCGTGCGCGCACCCTGACGGTGGCCAAGGAAAGCGGGCGCATCCCCTTAAAGCAGGAAAACATCGACATCATCAAGCGCGCCATGGTGGGCGTGGTCGCCGACCAGAGCGGCACCGGCTTCATCCCCTTCCGCAATGCCGGCTACACGGTGGGCGGCAAGACGGGTACGGCCCAGGTGGTCGGCCTGCGCGGCGGTAAATACAACGCCGCGGCCACCCCCGAGCGCCTGCGCGACAACGCCCTGTTCACCGCCTTCGCGCCGGCCGACCATCCAAAGATCGCAATTGCCGTGGTGGTGGAAAACGCCGGTTTCGGCGCGGCGATTGCGGCCCCGATCGTGCGCAAGGCGCTCGACTATTATTTGCTGGGCAAGCGCCCCGGCGACAAGACCAAGGTGCCCGTGCCGCAGGAAGACCCGGCCGTGCTGCCGGTCGAAGCGCCGGCCGGTGTGACGAGCGACTTCAAGCCGGGCGGTGAAACGCCCGGTAACAAGGAATAAGCATGGCAGCCTTTCAAGAGCGCCGTTCGCTGTGGCGCCGCACGCGCCACTACTTCACGGTGTTCGATGGTCCGCTGGCCATCATCCTGTTCCTGCTGCTCTCCACCGGCCTGGTCACGCTCAGTTCCGCCGGCATGGATTTTCCGGGCAGGGTCGAAGGCCAGATTCGCAATATCGTGCTGGCGTTTTTGATCATGTGGATGGCGGCGAACGTTCCGCCGCAGACCCTGATGCGCTTTGCGGTGCCGATCTACACGGTCGGGGTGGCGCTATTGGTGGCGGTGTTCCTGTTCGGCGTCATTAAAAAAGGCGCGCGCCGCTGGCTGCATATCGGCTTCGATATCCAGCCTTCGGAGATCATGAAGATCGCCATGCCGCTGATGCTGGCCTGGTATTTTCAGCAGCGCTCCGGCATGCTGCGCTGGCATTCATTCCTGCTGGCGGCAGTCCTGCTGATCATCCCGGTCGGCCTGATCGCCAAACAGCCCGACCTGGGCACGGCTCTCCTGGTGCTGGCTTCCGGCTTTTACGTGATCTTCCTGGCGGGCCTGTCCTGGAAGGCGCTGGTCAGCCTGGTGGTGGCGGCTGGCGCCAGCCTGCCGGTGGCCTGGTCGATGATGCACGACTACCAGCGCGAGCGGGTGATGACCCTGATCGATCCCACCTCCGACCCGCTGGGCAAGGGCTTTCACATCATCCAGTCGACCATTGCGATCGGCTCGGGCGGGGTGATGGGCAAGGGCTACCACAAGGGCACCCAGGCCTATCTGGAATTCATCCCCGAGCGCACCACGGACTTTATCTTTTCCGTCTACTCGGAAGAATATGGGCTGGTCGGGAACCTGTTCCTGCTGTTCCTGTATCTGTTGCTGATCGGGCGCGGCCTGATGATCGCGGCGAACGCCCCGACCCTGTTCACCCGTTTGCTGGCCGGCGCGATCACCATGATCTTCTTTACTTACGCCTTTGTGAACATGGGCATGGTCAGCGGTATCCTGCCGGTGGTCGGGGTGCCGCTGCCGTTCATGAGCTATGGCGGCACGGCCCTGTTCACCCTGGGCCTGGGCGCGGGCATTTTGATGAGCATTCAGCGCAACCGCAAGCTGGTGCAGACTTGAGGGGCGCGCGCACCGCGGCCGTCTTTGCCAGCGCTGCCCTGCTGGCTGGCTGCGCCAGCGATTCGCTGGTGAAGATGTCGCCTTTCCCGGCGCCGAAAACGCCGCCCGCCAAACATGGTGCGCTCGATGCCCGCCTGCCCGCGGCAGGTTCCGGCAAAGGCGGCTACTACCTCGACGACGGCCCGGGCGAGAATATCCCGCCCGGCCTGTACGATCTGCCCGACCCCATCGTCAAGAACGAAGCCCTGTCCAAATACGGCAACAGGCCCTACGTCGTCTTCGGCAAGACCTACACCCCGATCAACCCGGAAGCGGGCTTCGTGCAGCGGGGCGTGGCAAGCTGGTATGGCAAAAAATTTCATGGCCAGCGCACCTCGTCCGGTGAGCTGTACGATATGTACCAGCTCTCGGCTGCCCATCCCACCTTGCCGATCCCCTCATTCGCGCGGGTGACCAGCCTCGAGTCGGGCAAATCGGTGGTGGTGCGGGTCAACGACCGCGGGCCGTTTCACTCGAACCGCGTCATCGATGTCTCCTACACGGCGGCGCTCAAACTTGGTTTGCTCGGCAAGGGCAGCCACGAAGTGGAAATCGAACGCCTGCTGCCGGACGACCCGGCGCGCATCGCCACCGTGCGCCGCAACACGCCACCGGCGCCCGCGCCGGTGCTGGTGGCGGCCTCGCCGCCGTCGCAGGCAGCGGCTTTTGTCGCCGCCGCTGCCGGGACCTCGATGGTTACGGCGCCCGTCGAAATGGCCGCCTACAAGCCGGACGTGCAGGCGGCAGCCACGCATCCCGACGCGCCGGCGCCCGTACTGGTCGATGGCTTTTATTTGCAGCTGGGCGCCTTCAGCCGCGCCAGCAGCGCCGCCGAAGTGCGCTCCCGCGTGCTTGCCACCGGCATGGTGAGCATGGTGGAGATCGTCCCCACCGGCAGCCTGCATCGCCTGTTCGGCGGACCTTTTGCGACGCGCGACGAAGCCCTCAAAGCTGCTGCGGCGCTGCCGCCCCAGCTGGCGATCAAGCCGATCGTGGTGCGCCGCAGCGGTTCGGGCGCGCCGGCCGCAACCGCGCCGCTGCCCATCGATTGATTACTTGCAGGCCTTGCTGTCGAGCGCCTGAAAGCTGCCGGCGATATCGTCGATGCGGGTGCGCTGGGCTTCGTCGATGCCGCGAAACTGAAACGCGGCGCGGCTAGGCACGCCCCCGCGCGGCGAGATGCGGGCGCTGTGCACGCCCTGTTTGGCCAGGTTGGCCAGCAAGGCATCGGCCAGCGCCTCCGATTTGAACACGCCCAGCGAGATGGCGTTTTTCATGGGCGAGGCATCGTTCATGATGAAGAAATCCGTCACGCCCAGGCTTTTCAGTTCGCTCGCCTTGCGCTCGGCTGCTTCCTTGTTCGCCTGCGGCGGGATGTGCACGATCCAGCTGGTCGGCTCGACCCCGGCAATGGTGGTGCGCGACATGCGTGCACCCAGTTGCAGCGCCGCCAGCCTCGATTCAAAGCGGCGCGCCTCGGGCGCGGCGAAGCTGCCGATTTCAAGGCAGGCAATCGTCGCCGCCGGCGCTGCCGCTGGCGCTGCCGCGGCCACTGGCGGCGTCACCGCGGCCGGCGCCGGCACCAGCCGCAGCTTGTCCGCGTTGAGCTGGTTTTTCAGGCGCGCCGGTTCGCGTTCATTGCCGCCGGCGTGGCCCAGCAGGCCCTGGCTGTAGGCCAGCAGCACGGCGTTCAGGGCGAGCAGGGACCAGAAGGCGAATTTGAGCACGTTCTATTCTTTCGAGAGGGCGGCGGCGTGGAGGCCCAGCAGCACGATATTGTCGATCAGTTGGAAAGGTGCGCGCAGCGCGGGCGCGATGTATTTTGCGGCGCCGCCCGACAGCAGGCAGGTCTCGGCCGCCAGCAGCGCGCAGGCCCGTTCGATGGCGCCCGCCTGGGCGCTGATGCAGCCCGACAGGATGGCGTCATCGGTGTTGTCGGCAAAGCCGGTGGCAGCAGGCGCCGCAGCGTCCTCCGGCACTTGCGGCAACTGCGGCAACTGCGCCGTGTTGCGCGCCAGCGAGGCCGCCATCAGGCCCAGGCCCGGCAGGATCATCCCGCCGACAAAGCGGCCGTCGGCGTCGAGCGCATCGACCGTGGTGGCAGTGCCGCAGGTGGCGACGATGACGGCGCGGCCCGGACACAGGTGGCGCGCGCCGATGGCGGCGGCAAAGCGGTCGCTGCCCAGTTGTGCAGGATTGCGGTAGCCGTTGCGCACGCCCGCGCGCGCGGGGGACGAGGTAAATGGCTGCAGGCTCAGCGCGGGGGCGGCATGCGCCAGGCGGGCCGCGATGGCCGCGCCGGCGACGTTCGACATGAGCGTTGCGCTGATGTTGAAAGCGCCCCAGGCGGCAGCGAGCGTATCGATGCCGGCATGCGGCACGGCGCCGCTGGCGATCCAGTCGCCTGCAAGCGCGTCCGGCTCCGCCAGCGCCCACTTGATGCGGGTATTGCCCGCGTCGATCAGCAGCAGCATGTCAGGCCCCGGCCCCGTCCTGGCCCAGGCGCAGCGAGACGTCGCCGGCGCTGATGGCCACCCGGCCCTGGTCCGTGTCGAGCAGCAGGCGGCCGGTGTCGTCCACGCCGGCAGCGACGCCCTGCTGCAGCACGGCGCCCTGGTCAACGATGCGCACATGGCGGCCGGTCCAGGCGTGCAGCAGGTTCCAGCGCGCCGCAAAGGGCGCAAAGCCCTGGGCATCGAAGCGCAGCAGGGTGGCGGCGATTGCATCGGTCAGGGCCGCCATCAGGACGTTGCGGTCCATCCGCGCCAGCCAGGGCGCCGCGGCGGCGTCGCGGCCGATCTGCGCCTCAAGCTGCTCAGGCATGACCAGGTTCAAACCGATCCCGATCACGGTCCACGCCCCGCCACCGCCACCGGCGCTGTCATTGCTGCTTTCAATCAGGATCCCGGCCAGCTTGGCGCCATCTTTATAGATATCGTTGGGCCACTTGAGCTGCACCGGCACGGCCAGCGCGCCCAGCGCATCGGCCACCGCCACGCCCACCGCGAGGGGCAGGCCGGCGAGGCGCCGGGCCGGTCCGGCAAAATGCCAGGCCAGCGAAAACGTGAGAGAGTGGCCCGGGCTGGAGAGCCAGCTGCGCCCGGCCCGGCCCCGGCCCGCGCTCTGGTGTTCGGCAATGCGCAGCACGGGGCCGTGCAGTTGCCCGCTGGCGGCGCGCGCCATCAGGTCGGCATTGGTCGATCCGGTTTCGGCGACGACTTCGATGGCGACATCAGAAGCCGCGTGCAGGCCCGCCGCGATCGCCGCCGCCGACAGGGGAACAGGCAGGGCCGCATCCATCCTTATTTTTTTTCCGCTTTGGCTTTCTGCACCAGGAAGTCCATCACCTTCAGGGCGCCTTGCTGCAGCTGTTCTTCGGTCTGCAGGCTCTTGTCGCCTTCACCGGCCTGCGAGGGCGAGGTGATGTAGCGGCCATCGATGGCGACCGTCGGCCAGCTGTCGATGCGGTAGGCGGCCATCATGGCGTTGGCCCGGCGCAGCTTGGCCTGCACGCCGAAGGAATTCCACGCTTCGATGAATTTGGCCCGGTCCAGGCCCGCTTTCTGGGCCCAGTCAAAGGCGGCTTCCTCGCTGGCGAGGCGGTTGCGTTCGACGTGCATGGCGTCGAACACCTTCTGGTGGTACTGCTCGACGGCGCCGAGGGCGTCGAGCGTGTAGAACAGGCGCTGCTGAACCTGCACGGCGGGGCTGTTGACGGAGACGTGGACCCGCTTGAAGACGATGTTGGCGGCGTTTTTCTTCACCCAGGCGTGCAGCGCCGGCTCGAAGGCATTGCAGTGAGGGCAGTAGTAAGCAAAGAACTCGGTGACTTCAACCTTGCCCGCCGCGTCGGTGTTTTGCGCTTCGGGCAGGGTCAGGTAGTCGGCGCCGTTCTTGAAGTCGGCGGCCGATGCGGCGGTGGACAGGGGCAGCAGGGCGCACAGGCCCAGCATGGTGGCGGCGATCAGGGAACGCATAAAGTCTTTCTTGTTATCGTTGGTTGCGCACGATGGCGACATCGACACCGGCGTCGATCAGTTTGGCGCGGGCCTTGTTCATTGCCTCGACCTGGCCGTAGGGGCCGACGCGCACACGGTGCAGCACGCCGGCGTCGCTGGTGCGATCAGAAATGGCCGCTTCGAAGCCGAGCAGGGCCAGTTTGGCGCGGGTGCTTTCGGCGTCGCTCAGTTCACGGAAAGCGCCGGCCTGGAGGAAGTAGACCACCTTGGCGTCGTCGGCCGATTCGGTGCGGGCGGCGGCGACGCGGGCCAGTTCGTGGTCCGCTGCCGGTGCTGCTGCAGGCTTGGCCGGTTTGACGTCAGCCGGCTCCTTCAATCCTGCGATCACCTTGCCGAGCGGGTCGGCGTCAGCGGCAGGGGCGGCCGGTGCTGCCGGCGCCGCCGTTTCGGCTTTGGGCTTGTCTGCAAACTGCTTGTTGGCTTCGCGCGCGGCGTCGCGGTTGCCGTACATCGGCTTGTTCGGGTCCAGCACCTGGCCGGCCGGCGTATCGGCGCGCGAGGGCTTGGCCTGCTTGTCGGTGAACGGCGTCGAGCCTTTGGTGATGGCCAGGGCGACGGCGACGGCGATGCCGAGGCCGATGATCAGGCCGATGATCAGACCAGTGAGGGTGGAGCCTTGCTGGCGCGCGGGGCGGGTAATGAGCATGGGTGCCTTGCTAGGAGTCATGACGATAAAAATGGGGACGGCTTTACATCTGCTCGGGCGCCGACACGCCGATCATGGCCAGGCCGTTGCGCAGCACCTGGCGGGTTGCAACCACCAGCGCGAGGCGGGCGCGCTTGAGGTTTTCGTCCTCGACCAGCACCTTCTCGGCAAAATAAAAGCTGTGCAGATTGGCGGCCAGGTCGCGCAGGTAAAAGGCGACCTGGTGGGGCGCCAGATCTTCCTGGGCGCGCGCCAGCATTTCCGGGTACGCCGCCAGGGTCGCCAGCAGCGCCGCTTCGGTGGGCGCGCTCAGGGGCGACAGGTCGACATCGACCAGCGCCGCTTCGTCGGCGGCGCCGTCAAGCGTGCGCCAGTTGGCCAGCATCCGGCAGATGCGCGCATGCGCGTACTGCACATAGTAGACCGGGTTTTCGTCGCTGTTTTGCAGGGCCACGTCCACATCGAACACGAACTGGGTGTCGGCCTTGCGCGAGGTAAGGAAAAAGCGCACGGCGTCGCGGCCGCGGGCGATGTCGCCATTGCCGGACCATTCGATCAGGTCGCGCACCGTGACGTAGGAGCCGGCGCGCTTGGAGATTTTTACTTCTTCGCCATCCTTCATGACGGTGACCATCTTGTGCAGCACGTAGTCGGGATAACCCTGGGGGATGCCGACGTTGACCGCCTGCAGGCCGGCGCGCACGCGGGCGACGGTGCCGTGGTGGTCGCTGCCCTGGACGTTGATGGCCTGGCCGAAGCCGCGCTGGAACTTGTTGATGTGATAGGCGACGTCGGGCAGGAAGTAGGTATAGGTGCCGTCGGACTTGCGCATCACGCGGTCCTTGTCGTCGCCGTAGTCGGTGGTGCGCAGCCACAGGGCGCCGTCCTGTTCAAACGTCTTGCCCGAATCGATCAGGGCGGCCACGGTCTGGTCCACCTTGCCGTCCTTGTACAGCGAGGACTCCAGGTAGTAATTGTCGAACTTGACGCCGAAGGCCTGCAGGTCGATGTCCTGCTCATTGCGCAGGTAGGTGACGGCGAAGGCGCGGATCGATTCGATGTCGTCGATGTCGCCGCTGGCGGTGGCCGGCAGGCCGTCGCTGGCCTCGACGGTTTTGCCAAGCTTGAAGTCGGCCGCGATCTCGGCGATGTAGTCGCCGTTGTAGGCCGACTCGGGCCAGCCGGCGTCACCGGGCTTGAAGCCTTTCAGGCGCGCCTGGACGGAGTTGGCCAGGGTCTGGATCTGCACCCCGGCGTCGTTGTAGTAAAACTCGCGGGTGACGGCGTAACCCTGCGAGATGAACAGGGAGGCCATGGCGTCGCCCAGCGCGGCCTGGCGGCCGTGCCCCACGTGCAGGGGGCCGGTGGGGTTGGCCGAGACGAATTCGATGATGACTTTTTTGCCGGCGCCGGCGTCGCCGCGGCCGTAGGTCTCGCCCTGCTGCAGCACCGTGCGCACCACGGACTGCTTGGCGCTTGCTGCCACGCGCAGGTTGATGAAGCCGGGGCCGGCCACGTCGGCCGACTCGATCAGGCCAGCTGCGCCGGGGGCGGCCAGGACGGCGGCGACGATCTGGTTGGCCAGTTCGCGCGGGTTCATTTTCAGCTGTTTGGCCAACTGCATGGCGATATTGCAGGCGACGTCGCCGTGCGAGGGATCGCGCGGACGCTCCAGCACCACGGTTGGCGTCAGCCCGGCGCCGGCGATGATGGGGGTGAGGGCGGCCTGGATCAGGGCGGCGATGTCATTTTTTTGTTGGGCGAGCATGGCGAACTATCGGTCAGGTAAAGGGTGGAGGCGCTTCGCGCGAGGCGTTTTCAGCGGAGCTTAAGCGTCAGCCGGGGCAACTTTAATTATACTGGTTTGGCGGGTGGCAAATGTGTTGCCTCCTATAAACGATAGGGAGACGCAGAACGGCTGTGGCGCCCGTCTGACGCCCCGATCTCGGGCAAACCTGGCAGACCCGGTAAAATGGCGCCTTTTCGATCCATGCTCGCAGCCAGCGCGCCCACGCAAAGATTCCCATGACAGCCAAGCGCCCCACGCTCTCGATCAAACCTGCCGCCAAGGCTCCCGCGGCGCCGGCGCGCGCCCAGATCCGCCCCAGCTACGAGGTAAAACCCGTGCTGCAGCCGGCCTATCTGCCGCGCCTGAAGGCCGACTCCCTCGCACTGTGCCTGCTGGGCGCGGCCAACGCCGTCGCCCAGGTCCGGGGCGGCACCACCCTGCCGCAGGCCTTGACGACGGCGTTTGGCGTGACCCAGGCCACGCCTCAGGCGCGCGGCGCGATCCAGGACATCGCCTACCGCACCATGCGCCAGTTGGGTCGGGCCGAGACCATGCTTGGTTTGATGACCTCGAAGGCGCCCGAGCCGCCCATGCTGGCGGCCCTGCTGTGCTGCGCGCTGGCGCTGATCGATACGCCGGAAGGCGCCGAGCCGCCCTATGAGGCCTTCACCGTGGTCGACCAGGCCGTGACGGTGGCGGCGTCCCACCCCGACATGGCGCACGCGAAGAATATGGTCAACGCCGTGTTGCGGCGCTTTTTGCGCGAGCGGGAGGCGCTGGTGAAAACGGTCCTGCAGCAGCCCGTGGCCGAATATAACTACCCGCAGTGGTGGATCGATGCGGCCAAAGCGGCCTATCCGAAGCAGTGGCAGCAGATCCTCGCGGCCGGCAACGAGCAGCCGCCATTGACCTTGCGCGTCAACCGCCGCAAGAGCAGCGTGGAAGACTTCCTGCAGACTTTACAGGATGCCGGTATCGGCGCGAGCCGCATCGGCCCATCGGCCGTGCGGCTCGACAAAGCCATCGGCGTGCAGCTGATCCCGGGCTTTGAAGCGGGCGTGTGCTCGGTGCAGGACGCCGGCGCCCAGCTGGCCGCGCCGCTGCTTGACGTCCAGGACGGCATGCGCGTGCTCGACGCCTGCGCCGCCCCCGGCGGCAAGACCAGCCACCTGCTTGAGTTGGCCGACATCGATCTGACGGCGATTGACGCTGATCCCAAGCGCCTGCTGCGGGTGGAAGAGAACCTGCAGCGGCTCGGCCTCACGGCCACCCTCAAGGCCTTCGAAGCGCAAACGAAGGTGTGGTGGGATGGCACGCAGTTCGACCGCATCCTGGCCGATGTGCCCTGCACGGCGTCCGGTATCGTGCGGCGCCACCCGGACATCCGCTGGCTGCGCAGGAAGGGCGATGCGCTCCAACTTGCAACACTTTCATCCAAAATTCTCGACAACCTTTGGCAGATGCTGCGGCCCGATGGTAAATTGCTGTTCGTGACTTGTTCACTCTGGCCCCAGGAGTCGGAGGCGCAGGCGGCTGCTTTCGCGGCGCGCCACGGCGCCCTGCGACTTGAGGCGCCTGGCCAGCTGTTGCCGACCGGGGGCGCCTCTGAAGATCACGACGGCTTGTTCTATGCCTTGTTCCAGAAGCGTGCGGCGTGACCGGTCTTTTTGATGCACGTGTTTATTAAGGCTCCGGTCCCCTTGTGACAACCCGATTTTTTCGACGCCTCGCCTGCCAGCTGCTCCTGTTGTTCGCGTGCGCCCAGGCGCTGGCGGCCGACACGGTGGACATCCTGCATGCGCATATCGAGGCGAGCGAGGAGGGCTACAAGCTCGATGCGAAGTACAGCTTCGACCTGACCCACGACCTGGAGGACGCCCTGCAGGCGGGCATCCGGCTGTCGTTCACCACCGAAATCGAACTGACCCGGCCCCGCTGGTACTGGACCGACGACAAGGCGATTGCCGAACGGCGCACCGTCACCATCGGCTACAACCCGCTGATGCGCAAATATAATGTGCAGGTGGCCGGCAGCATCTACCAGAGTTATTCGACCCTTGAGGAAGCCCTGTTGACGATCCGGCGGCCGGGCCGCTGGGTGATCGCGCCAAGGAGCGCCCTCAAACCCGGCGAAACCTATACCGTCACACTGCGCATGTTCATGGACCGCCAGGCGCTCTTGAAGCCCCTGCAGGTCAATGCGATCAACAACGCCGGCTGGCAGCTCAGCTCCGGCAAGAAAACCTTTACGTACAGGGCGGAATAGCCGGTGAAACAAACCTTGCGCTATGGCGTGATGGTCGGCGGCGCCATCGGCAGCATCCTGCTGTTCCTGCTGGCGTCGGCCTCGGACAACTCGGGATTTTTCGACCGCTATTATTCGTGGCTGCTCGGCCTGAACGCCGCGGTGGCCGCGATGCTGGTGGTGTTCGTGGTGGTGGCCCTGTGGCGCCTGGTGTCGCGCTACCGGGCCGGCAAATTCGGCTCGCGCCTGATGACCCGCTTGGTGCTGCTGTTCGGCGCCGTCGGCATCCTGCCCGGCCTCGTCATCTTCGTCGTCTCGGTGCAGTTCGTGTCCCACTCGATTGAATCGTGGTTCGATGTGAAGATCGAGGCGGCCCTGAAGTCCGGTCTGAACCTGGGCGTGGCCGCGCTCGACCAGGCGCTGGCGGACCTGAGCTCGCAGGCCAACGTCACCGCGCTGACCCTGTCCGGCCAGGACCGCGCCGCCACCCAGGGCATTTTGAACCGCATCGTCGACGAACAGGATGGCATGCAAAGCGCCATGCTGATTGACGCCAACGGCGGCCTGGTGGCCTCGTCGTCGGATACGCGCAAGGCCGACCTGGTGGGCGACCTGCCCACCGTCGCCATGCTCAAGCAGGCCAACATGCCGCGCGGTTTCGCCCAGTCCGAAGGGGGGCTGGAGCGCGATTTCACCGATGGCTCCCAGACCGCTGTGTCAAGCGGCCAGGCGCCCGATGTGCTCGACGCCGCCACCGGCCTGCGCCTGCGGGTGGTGCTGGTGGTGCCCGATCCGCCGGGCGCGCCGACCCGCTACCTGCAATTGCTGCAGTCGGTGCCGGTGAACCTGGCCACCAATGCCGAGGTGCTGCGCAATGCTTACTCCGAATACCAGACGCGCTTCCTGGCCCGCGTGGGCCTGCGCAAGATGTACATCGAGACGCTCAGCCTGACCCTGCTGCTGGCCATTTTCGGCGCCATCGCCAGCGCGTTCCTGATCGCCTCGAACCTGGCCCAGCCCCTCCTGGTGCTGGCCGAGGGCACCCGCGCCGTGGCCGAGGGCGATCTCTCGCCGCGCCCGATCGTGCACACCACCGACGAACTGGGCACCCTGACGCAGTCGTTCAACACCATGACGGGGCAGCTGTTTGAAGCGCGCAGCGCCGTCGAGCGCAACCGCGCCGCCCTGCAAAGCGCCAAGGCCCACCTGGAATCCGTGCTGGCGAATATGTCGGCCGGGGTGATCGTGCTGGACGCCGATTTCGTCGTCGTCAGCGCCAACGACGCCGTCGAGCGCATCCTGATGCACGACATCGGCGGCGCGACGCTGGGCCGCCCGCTGCACGAAATCGGCGGACTGGAAGTGTTTGCCGCGGCGGTGACGAAGGCGTTTTCGGCGCAAAGCGCGCAGAGTGCGGCCGGTGGTCAGAAGCGCCCGCGCAGCCACTGGCAGCAGGAGATCGAGATCCCGCGCCGGGCCGGCACCACCGACGACCATGACATAACCCTGCTGGCGCGCGGCTCGCGCCTGCCGGTGGGGGCTGGCAGCGGCTACATCGTCGTGTTCGATGATATTTCGGATGTGATTTCCGCGCAGCGCTCGGTGGCCTGGGGTGAAGTCGCGCGCCGCCTGGCCCACGAAATCAAGAACCCGCTGACCCCGATCCAGCTGTCGGCCGAGCGATTGCAGATGAAGCTGGAAGATAAACTGGCCGGCAGTGACGTCGATCTGCTCAAGCGCGCCACCAACACCATCGTCAACCAGGTCGACGCCATGAAGCGCATGGTCGACGACTTCCGCGACTACGCCAAGGCGCCGCCGGCGGTGCTCGAACCGCTGCACCTGAACGGGCTGATTCGCCAGATCCTCGACCTGTACCTGGCCGGCGACGAGAGCGATATCATCCACGTCTCGCTGGCCCCCGCGCTGCCGGCGGTGATGGGCGACGCCACCCAGCTGCGCCAGGTGATCCACAATTTGCTGCAGAACGCGCAGGACGCGATGAGTGAGCGTGGCGCCGGCGCGCCGCCCCCGCGCATTGACGTGACGACCGAGGCGATCCATTTTCAAAGCGCGGAAGGACGCGAGGCGACCGCCGTTCGCCTTGCGATTATCGACAACGGGCCCGGTTTTGCGCCTAAAATTCTCTCGCGCGCCTTCGAACCGTATGTCACTTCGAAAGCGCGCGGCACCGGCCTGGGACTGCCGATGGTGAAGAAGATCATCGATGAACATGGCGGGCGCATCGATATTCAAAACAGGCAGGACGGAACTGGCGCGTCGGTCCTGATTTTGCTGTTAAAGTTAGCGCCTGAGGCCGTAAATATGGCATAAAGGCACGTTCAACCAACCAATCGCACTAGAATACGGCTATCATCTGCTGCGAACAGTGCAACATTGCAGCGGGTAATATCAGAGAAGGCATAAACACAGATGGCAAACATTCTCGTAGTTGATGATGAAATGGGGATCCGCGAATTACTTTCGGAAATCCTCGGCGATGAAGGCCATGCAATTCAACTCGCGGAAAACGCCCAGCAGGCGCGCGATGCCCGCAACGCAGGCGCACCGGACCTGGTGCTGCTCGACATCTGGATGCCGGACACGGATGGCGTGACCCTGCTCAAGGAGTGGCAGCGCGACGGCCTGTTGACCATGCCGGTCATCATGATGTCGGGCCACGCCACCATCGACACGGCGGTGGAAGCGACCCGCATCGGCGCGCTGAACTTCCTGGAAAAGCCGATCGCCTTGCAAAAGCTGCTCAAGGCTGTGCAGCAGGGCCTGACGCGCGCACAGGAAGCGGCGCGCGCGCCCGTGGCGGCGCCCGTGCGTGCCCTGGCGCCAGCCCAGGTGGAAGAAAACCATGCGGCCGCGCCCGGCATGTTTGCCTCGCCCACCATGCAGAACGCCGGCATCACCGCACGCATTGGCGGCCCGGCCCTGGGCGAAGCGCATGGCCACAGCCTCAGTTTTGATTTGCCCCTGCGTGAAGCGCGCGATGCCTTCGAGCGCATGTACTTTGAACACCACCTGGGCCGCGAAGGCGGCAGCATGACGCGGGTGGCGGAAAAGACGGGCCTGGAGCGCACCCACCTGTACCGAAAGCTCAAGCAACTCGGCGTCGAGCCGGGCAAGCTGGCCAAGAAGAACGTCTAGATCGTGAACACCACCGGCGCGGCGCCCGTGCCGGTGATCACCACCCTCGTCACGGGGCCCAGCCCCGGCGCACGGGAGCAAGCCATCGCCGCGCACGCCCCGCCCGGCGCGGCCATCCTGCTCGAAGGCCTGCCCGACGGCCGCACCTTTCTCCCCGAACATGCCGATGTGCAGCGCATCGCGCCCGGTTGCCTGTGCTGCACCGGCAATCTGGTTTTGCGTGTAACATTAAATCGAATCCTGCGACGGCATCCCGAGCGCCTGTATATCGGGCTGGCGTCGACGGAACACCTTGATCAGTTGCGATCGTGGCTGGCATCAGCGCCATACGATCAGCTGTTGGAACTGACGCCGGAACTGACTGCTTGAAATCGGTCCGGACGGCCCCATCTCCTAAACAGAGAAGGCCGGAGCGCAGTGACCCCTCATTTCGTCTGGTCGAGCAAAGGAGTCAGCATGAATATGATCTATAACAGCGAGCAGTACAGTGTCGTCGAATTCGGCGTCGACCGCGACCTGGAAGCCCTGCGTTTCGGGGGCTACGAGATCGTGGACAAATCAGGTCGCCGCGAAGCTTTCATCGGCGGCAAGCTTGCCCAGTCTTTCAGGCGCGATGTCAACAATCTCATCGCCAGCGAGCCGACGATGGAAGAAATCGACGACTTTCTCGGTTCGTACGATGTGTTGATGCACCAGCCCGTGTTGCTGCATTAATCCCTTAGCCCGGGACTGTAGCGAGAAGGCGAACCCGCGGGTTCGCCTTTTTTTTGCTTTTAATTTATGCGTGATTACGCATAATCACAAGCGCGCAGCCAGCTTTCCCGCATCGCGCTATATTCTTCCTGTAAGCACACAGGAGGATTTCATGAGCGACTCTGACAACAAGCACGACCGCAGCGAAGGATTGCTGCCCGCCGAAGATGATGATGACGACAACGACAGTTTCGACGTTGCCGAGGAAATGAACCTGGATCAGCAGTCGAACAAGGTGCGGCACCTGGGGAATTTTCCGGAGGATGAGGACAAGGAAGCCGCGGCTGTCGCGGAAACCTTGCGGCCTAAACAGTAGGGGGGACTGGCGCCGCAGGGCAGCCGCATGCGGCTGCGTCCCCGTCGTTGGACCGCGGCGCCTGATCTGGATTCAGCGCCACTGGAGCAGGGGCCGCGGTCCCAAACCGGGACAGGCAGCGAGTGCCAGTCCCCGATCTGCTAGCGTCACTGGCCTTCCGCTTCGCCTCTGCCACGTGCTACCCTGCGCCCATGTGCCAACTCCTCGGAATGAACTGCAATGTCCCCACCGACATTGTCTTTAGCTTTACCGGCTTCGCCATGCGCGGCGGCCGGACTGACACCCATCACGATGGCTGGGGCATCGCTTTTTTTGAAGGGGCGGGGGTGCGGCATTTTGTCGATCACCAGGCGGCGATTGATTCGCCCGTCGCCGAGCTGATCAAGCGCTATCCCATCAAATCGAAAAACGTCATCGCCCACATCCGCAAGGCCACGCAAGGCCAGGTGGCGCTGGAGAACTGCCATCCTTTCGTGCGCGAATTGTGGGGACGCTACTGGGTGTTCGCCCACAATGGCGACCTGAAAGAATTTGCGCCCCTGCTCGATGGCGCCTTCCGGCCGGTCGGCAATACCGACAGCGAACTGGCCTTCTGCTACCTGCTGCAGGAACTGCGGCGCCGCTTCGGCGATACGGCGCCTGCGCTGGGGCAACTGCGCGCGGCGCTCGATGAACTGGTGCGCGGCATTGCCGCCCACGGCGTATTCAACCTGATGCTGTCGGATGGTTCGGCCCTGTTCGCCCACTGCTCGACCAAGCTGTGCTACGTGGTGCGCCAGCATCCTTTCGTGACCGCGCAATTGTCCGATGAAGATGTCAGCGTCGATTTCGCCCAAGTCACCACGCCCGAGGACCGGGTCGCCGTGATTGTCACGGAACCGCTCACCACCAACGAATCGTGGAGCCAGTTTATGCCGGGCGAATTGAAAGTCTTCGTGGATGGCGCCGTTTTGGCATGAAAATCGTTACATTTAGGGAACTTATTGTGCCGAATTTGATGACATAAATTCACCGGCGCAACAGAATGGAGTACAGTATGGAAATTGATAATGTCCAACACTGAGCCGCGATGACCCATACCGCCACTGCCTCTTCCTCGACCAAAGACTTTGGCGTGCGCGATTTCTTTCTGGGCCGCCAGCCGATTTTGGACCGCAGCAACGCCCTGTTCGGCTACGAACTGCTGTTCCGTAACAGCAAGGCAGGCGCCGCCCAGATTGTATCCGGCCTGTCCGCCACCGCGGCCGTCATCGCCCATGCGGGACAGCTGGGCCTGGATCGCGCCATCGGTGATGCCCAGGCCTTCCTGAACGTCGATGCCGACGTGTTGATGAGCGATATCTTTGTCTTCCTGCCGCGCGAAAAAGTGGTGCTGGAACTGGGCGAACACTTCGATGCCACCGACGCCGTGCTCGAGCGCATGGGCCAATTGAAGGGCCATGGCTTTCGCTTTGCGCTGTCCGGCGTGGTCGCCTTCACCGCCAACACCGAGCGCCTCTTGCCCCTGATCGACTTCGTCAAGTTCGACATGCGCCAGGTGATGCAGGTGTCGACCGCCGCCGTCGTCGCCCGCTGCAAGCGCGAGAACAAGAAGCTGATGGCCGAAAAGGTCGAGACGCGCGCCGAGTACGACACCACGCGCGACTTCGGCTTTGATTTTTTCCAGGGATATTATTTCGCCAAGCCGGCCATCATGAGCGGGCGCAAGCTCACGCCCTCGCAACTGGCCGTGGTCGAGTTGATGAAGCTGGTGACCTCGGACGCCGAGAACATCGAGATCGAACGGGCCGTCAAGCGCGACATCACCCTGGCGCTGAACCTGCTGCGCCTGGTGAACACGCCGGCCGTGGGCATGCGCCACAAGATCGATTCCGTCAGCCAGGCCCTGATCGTGCTGGGCCGCCGCCAGCTCGAGCGCTGGCTGCAGATTCTGCTGTACGCCGACCCCCAGCAGCAGGGCCACAGCGCTTCGCCCCTGCTGATGCTGGCCACCACGCGCGGCAAGCTGCTCGAACTGCTGGCCAAGCGCTTGCGCCCCGCCCAGCGCAATATCGCCGACGTGGCGTTTACTGTCGGCATCATGTCCCTGATGGACGCCCTGTTCGGCATTCCCATGGCCGAGATCCTTGAACAGATTCCCGTGATCGACGAAGTGCAGCAGGCCTTGCTGTCACGGCAGGGATTTTTTGGCGAATTGCTGAAACTGGCCGAGTCGATCGAGCAGGCCGATGGCGAGGATTTCGTGCTGCCGACTTTGAAACAGCTGGCTATCTCCAGTGATGAACTGGCGGAGTTTGAAGTGACCGCCTTCTCTTGGAGCGACTCGGTGGCGCGCTACGCGGTATAGAAATCAAACAAAAGTACACCCCTACTTTTGTTTGGGTTAGTCAGGCAAAAAATCCCGGCGGAGCCGGAATTTTTTGAGGTTGACGCAAACCCGATTCTGATTTGAGTTCGCCTCGGGGGCCCACTTCCCGCTTATGCAATCTCTGCTGAAGTCGTGACATTTGTAAATAGTCAACGGCGGGTTCTCTCGATACACTCCATGGCATCGTTACTACCGGATCGACGCCATGGCTGCCGTGCTGCTGCAAGTTTCCCATCTGAGTAAAAGTTACGGCGCCAGGCGCGCTGTTGATGATGTCAGCTTTTCGGTAGCGGCTGGCCAGACGGTTGGTTTGATCGGGCCGAACGGGGCCGGCAAATCCTCGACCGTCAGCATGATCTGCGGGCTGCTGCGGCTGGACGCCGGCGTGATCACGCTCGATGGCGAGACTGTGACCACGGGGCCGTGCGAGGCCAAGCGCAAGATCGGGTTTGTACCGCAGGACCTGGCTCTGTATGAAGAACTGCCGGCGCGCGACAACCTGATGCTGTTTGCTGCGCTGTATGGCATCAAGGGTGCGCAGGCGAAGCAGCGGGTCGACGAAGTGCTGGCGCTGGTGAACCTGCTGGACCGCGCTGGCGACAAGCCGGCCACCTTCTCGGGCGGGATGAAGCGGCGCCTGAATATCGCCGCCGCGCTGATGCACGATCCGTCCCTGCTGATCCTCGACGAGCCGACCGTGGGCGTCGATCCGCAAAGCCGCAACGCCATCTTCGACACCCTGGAGCAGCTCAAGCGCATGGGGCGTTCGCTGATCTACACCAGCCACTACATGGAAGAAGTCGAGCGCCTGGCCGACCACATCGTCATCATCGACCATGGCCGCGTGCTGGCCGATGAAAGCCCGGCGGCCCTGCACCAGCGCCTGCCGGCGCAGGCGGCGCTGCGGGTGGAACTGGGCGACGCCGCGCCCGTGGCCTGGCTCGATGCGATCCGCACCCTGCCTGGCGTGACCACGGTGGGCGCCGCAGGTCCTGTGCTCGATGTGCTGCTGGCCACTGGCGACGCGGCCCTGCCCGTGATGGCCTACCTGCAGAGGCAGGGCGCCCGCGCCCTGCATTTCGAGACGGCCCGCACCAAGCTCGAAGACATCTTCCTCAACCTCACCGGGCGCTCGCTGCGCGACTGATATGACTCCTTTCTTTGCTTTGGTTCGCAAGGACCTGAAATTGTTCCTGTCCGACCGCCGCGCCCTGTTGATCAACCTGGTGCTGCCGATCGCGATCGCCGCCTTCTTCGGCTACCTGTTCGGCGGCGCCGGTCCTGCCAAAACGGGCGCCATCGATGTCGCCCTGGTCCAGCAGGATACGGGCGACATCGGCCGCCAGATCGGCGCGGCCCTGAAGAGCGATCCGAATTTGCGCATCACCGACATGAACGCGGCCGCTGCGCGCGAAGCCGTCGCCCAGGGCAAGCAGAAAGCGGCGATTGTCATCCCCGCCGGTTTCGGCGAGGCCGCCGGCGCGGCCCTGTTCAACACCGCCGACAAGCCCCGCATCGACGTGCTGTACGACCCCTCGCAAAACGCCGTGCTGGCCATGGTCAAGGGCCTGTTGACCCAGCAGGTCATGCAGATCGTCAGCGCTGAAATGTTCGGCGGGAAGGCCGGCCAGGCCTTCACGGACAAGTCGATCGAGACCCTCGACAAGGAAGTGGCAAGTGATCCGGACAAGGCGCCGCTGAAGGAATTCCTCGGCAGCCTGAAAAAATTCCAGGCCACGCCGGCCGCGCATGTGAACGAAAAAGCGTCAGGCAAAAGCGCCGGCCTGTCGATGCCTTTTACGACCAGCGACGAGCAGGTGACGTCCGGTCCCAAGGAGGCCGGCTACAACGGCTACGCCCACTCCTTTGCCGGCATGGGCGTGCAGTTCATCCTTTTTCTGGGCATCGACATGGGCATCGGCATCCTGCTGGCGCGCCGCACCGGCATCTTCAACCGCCTGCTGGCCGCCCCCGTCGGCCTGCCCACCATCCTGCTGGCGCGGGCCGTCTCGGGCGCCATCATCGCCTTCTGCCTGCTGTGCGTGATGTTCGCCTTTGCGATGGCCGTGTTTGGCGTACGCATCGCCAACCCGCTGGGCTTCATCGGCGTGGCCGCCTGCTTCTCGGTACTCACGGCCGCCTTTGGCCTGTTGATCGCGGCATACGGCCGCACCCCCGAAGCCGCGCGCGGCATCGCCGTGTTCGCGACCCTGATCATGGTCATGCTGGGCGGTGCCTGGGTGCCATCCTTCCTGTTCCCCGACTGGGTGCAAAAAATCGCTCTGGCCGTGCCGACCCGCTGGGCCATCGACGGCCTCGACGCGATGACCTGGCGCGGGCTGGGGATGGATGCTGCGGGGATGGCGATGGCGGCGCAGTTAGCATTTGCGCTGGTGTTCGGCGCTCTCGCCGTTTTTAAATTCAACCGCGACCGGGATTAATGGCAGACGCGGGAAGCATGGCGCTGCCCGGCCTTTACGGCTCAGCTATTCACCCCAAAAGGGCTTGCTGCGAGCTGCTCGCGAACGAAGGCAATGAAGGCGCGTGCCCGTGCATTCGCATCGCGTCCGCCTGGCAGGACTGCCCACAAATCCAGCTGTGGCAAGGACCAGTCGCACAGCACTTCTCTCACTTCGCCCGTACGGATCTCTTGAGTGAAAATCCATTCGCTGGCCACAGCCAGGCCAAGGCCAGCCAGCACGGCGCTACGCAAGCCTTCCATGGCGCTCACGCGCAAGGCAGGGTGCAGCACGATGTCCTGTCGCACGTCGCCTTGCGAAAACTCGATATGGTCGCCGCCTTCGCCGCGTGAGAACACGATCGCGCGGTGACTGGACAGCTGCTCCAGCGTTTGCGGGGTGCCATGCCGCGCCAGATAAGCCGGGGTGGCGAGCACCACGCGGCGGCATCGGCCTATGCGCTGCGCCACCAGAGCGGAGCTGGCCAGCCGGCCCATGCGAAACGCGACGTCGACGCCTTCCTCGATCAAACCCACATTGCCATCATCGAGTTGCAAGGTGATTTCCAGCCGGGGATGCGCTTCCATGAAGTCCCCCATCGCTGGAATGATGTGCTGGCTCATGAAGGTGATGGTCCCGCTGACATGCAGCTTGCCCGATAGCGAAGCCTTTTCGCCGCGCACTGCCTTGATCGCCAGTTCAGCCTCGTCGAGCGTGCGCACCGCGTGTTCATGAAAGCGCTGTCCCGCTTCGGTCGGGGTCAAGCCTCTGGTCGAGCGCCGGAACAAACGGTTATCAAGCTGCGCCTCAAGCAGGGCAATGGTCTTCGACAGTGAGGGCTGGCCGATTTGAAGCTGGCGCGCAGCAGCGCTGAACGAACCGGTTTCGTATACCCGCACGAAAACCCGCATTGCACTCAGCAGGTCCATAACCATTCCAATCTCGAATAAAACATATCACCTTTCATGGCGTTCCCGTAGAGAAGCGCATAAATCATACTCGAGTTCAGCTTCCCGCCCGCATCGAGGCAGCGCGGGATCCGATAACGACTTCCGATTTCACACCGACTTCCAAAGGAACAAAATGAAACTCTATGGTGACCCTGGCTCCGGCAGCACCCGCCGTGTACTGGCTGCGCTGTATCACATCGGCGCACCCTTCGACTTCGAGCAGATCGACCTGTTCAAGGGCGAGCATCGCACTCCCGCATTCCTCGCGCTTAACCCCAATGGCATGATTCCCTTGCTGGTCGATGGGGACGTCGTGCTGTACGAGGCCGCCGCCATCAATATTTATCTTGCCGAAAAATTTGCTTCGGACTTGCTGCCGGCCGGCCTGGGCCGTGCGTTGACCTTGCAATGGATGTTCTGGGCTGCCGAGCACTGGCGCCAGGGGCCGCCAGCCCTGTTCAATGAACGCATCGTCAAGGTGGCGATGGGGATGCCGCAAGACGCACGGGCGATTGCAGACGCTGAAGCATCGATCCGTAAATTTTCCGCTGTGCTGGAACAGCATCTGCAAGACCGCCGCTATGTGGTGGGTGACAAATTCACGCTCGCCGACATCGACCTTGCCGCCACCTTCAGCCACCTGACGCGCACCCATCCACCTTACGCAGAATTTCCCAATGTGATGGCCTGGCATCAGCGTTTGCTGGACCAGGTACCGGCCTGGACCCGCACCCGCGACCAGGTGGAGGTACGCATGGCCGAGTTACTCGCCAGCTTCAAGGAAACATCATGAGCGATGTTGCTGAAGGCGTGTCTGGCAAAGTTCTGGCCGGCAAGGTCGCGCTGGTGACGGGCGGGGCCCGCGGTCTGGGTGCGGCCACTGCAAAAGCCCTGGCGGCACAGGGCGCCGACGTCGCCTTTACCTTCGTGTCGCCGGCTTCGATTCCCAAGGCGGCAGCTGTGGTGGCTGATATCGAACGCCTGGGCGTGCGCGCCCTCGCCATCCAGGCGGACCAGGCGGACGCTGCCGGCGCGCCGCAGATGATCGCCAGCGTAATGAAACAACTGGGGCGGCTCGATATTGTCGTCAACAACGCCTCGATCGACCGCTTCGGTACAGTCGATGACGCAGGGCGCGACGACGCCGTGTTCGAGCACTATTGGGCCGTTGCCAACACCGGCCTGCGGGCGATCGTGCGGGCAGCGTCCAGAGTGATGGGCGATGGCGGACGGTTTGTCTTCGTCGGCTCGAACCTGGGCGTGCGCCCGGGCGGTGCGGGCCTGTCGGACATGGCCTCCATCAAGGCTGCCATCGATGGCTACGCCCGGGGCGCCGCGCGCGACCTGGCCGGGCGGGGCATCACCGTTAATGTGGTGCATGCGGGCTTCATGGAAACCGACATCAATGCCCACATGCGCGACGCGATCCGGCCGATGTTGCAGGGCCTGTGTATCAAGCGCTTTGCGCGCCTGGAAGAAACCGTCGCTCCCATCCTGTTTTTGGCGAGCCCCGCAGCGTCCTACATCACCGGCACCATCATCGACGCTGACGGTGGCTACAACGTGTAATGCAAGCGCGCCGGAGATCATCCTGGCGCGCCTTTTCAGGATCAATTCTCATGAATAAATTCAGCGGCAAAACCGTGCTCATTACCGGCGCCAGTGCCGGCATCGGCCTGGCGACGGCGCAACGATTCCTTGCCGAAGGCGCGACGGTGTTCATCACCGGACGACGCCAGGCGCAACTGGACGCAGCCGTCGCCCTCATCGGCGGCAAGGTGCATGCTGTTCAGGGCGATGTGGCGAATCTGGCCGATCTCGACCGGCTGATGGCGTCGATCGCGGCGACGGGGCATCGAATCGATATCCTGTTCGCCAATGCAGGCGCCGCCATCGCGGGCGCCCTGGGCAACATCAGTGAAACCGATTTCGATACCGTGATTGGCGTGAATATGCGCGGCACCCTTTTCACGGTGCAAAAAGCACTGCCCTTGTTCAACGATCACGGCGCCATCATCCTGATGGGCTCGATTGCTGGCGTCAAAGGACGGCAGGGGAGAAGCGTGTATGCGGCCAGCAAAGCGGCGCTGCGTTCATTTGCCCGAAGCTGGGCCAGCGATTTAAAGCAGCGAAACATCCGGGTCAACCTGCTCAGCGCCGGGCCGACCGAAACGGCGTCGCTTGCCAATGCCTCAGCGGAAGCACGCGCTGCCCTGGCGGCGCCCATCCTGCGCGGCGCCCTGGGGCAGGCTGACGAAATCGCCGCCGCGGCCCTGTTCCTTGCATCGGACGAGGCAAGCTTTGTCAACGCCACTGAGCTGTTTGCGGACGGCGGCTACGCCCAGGTCTGAGCGAAGCAGCGGTCATACTGCGGCTGGCCCGAACTTCCCCGTTGGGGCGGGCCTGCTGGTGAACAGCCGGTCGCAGCCATCAAAGATGAAACGGCACCCACATCATTTTCACTTCCACATTGAGCATGCCCGATTGCACGGTCGGATCGTCGCTGCCGATCCGGATGGCTTCCTCATAGTCGGCTGCCTTGAAAATCGTCATGCCGCCATTGGCCAGTTCGCCTTGCAGGCCGCCGGCTTTTTCCATGAACGGGCCGCTGAGCACGGTCAAACCTTTTTCCTGCAAGGTCAGCATATAGTTTACGTGCGTCATGAACTCCGGTTGTTCATTGTATTTCACGCCGCGGACCCATTTCGGACCGGGGGTTTGGAAGGCAACAAAGTAGTGTGGGCCGTTTTCGTCAATCATGATCATTCTCCAGTGAATTCAGGCAATGCCTGGGTTGTCGTTGCAAGGCGAAGATTTTTGGTTTGCTCTTCGTCCTGCCCTGTCACCAAGATAGTGCTCATGGCCGCTTGCCGGAAGGCCAGACGCGCGCATAGCAGCTATGCCATGGCCGCATGGTCATCGTTTTCCCGCGCTACGCTGGCTGGAGCAGGGGGTCTTCAGCGAAAAGTTCCACCAGATAGTCGACGAACACCCGGGTCTTTCCCGCCAGGCGGCGGCTGCCGGGCCAGACAGCGTTGATGGGAAATGCTGCGGGCGCGAATTCGCCCAGCAGAGGCAGCAGTCGCCCCGCCGCCACATCGCGCCGGTACAGCCAGCTGGCGTTATGGCCGATGCCAAGACCGGCCAGCACGGCCGAGCGCAGGTATTCGGCGTCATTGCTGCGCACGGGGCCCTGGGGCAGGAATTCGAGGGCGTGCTCCCCCTCGCGGAATTCCCATGGCCGTGGCGCATCGCGCGCCATGAAGGCAATACACTGGTGCTGCTTGAGTTCTTCGACTGTCCGGGGCGTGCCAGCCCGGGCGAGATAGTCGGGCGAGGCCACGGTCAGATAGCTCATGCTGCCGATGCGGCGTGCCATCATGGTCGAGTCGCTCAGGGGCCCGACCCGGATCGCCACGTCGATGCCTTCTTCCACCAGATTGACGTAACGCTGGGAAACACTGAAATCAATGCTGACGCCGGGATAACGGGCAAAGAACGCGGGAAGGTGGGGCACCACTTCCATGCGCCCGAACGCGGGCGAGAGGGCCACCCGGACCAGTCCCGTCGGCGCCGCTTCGCTGTTGCCCAGGCGGCTTTCCAGTTCATCGACCCGTTCGACGAGGCCGACCGCAGAGGCGTAGAACTCATGCCCCGCATCGGTCAGGCTCAGACCCCGGGTGGTACGCCGCAACAGTTGCGCGCCCAGCTTCAATTCCAGGGCTGCCACCACTTTGCTGACTGTGGGTTGGCTGATGCCAGTTGCCCGGGCCACCTTGGAAAAATTGCCCGACTCGGCCACGCGCATGAACAGGCGCATCACGTCGATCCGATCCATCGCTCACCTCCCCCTCGCGCCATTGTTGAATATGCCATTCGACTATACAGGTGGAAAGTCCGGTGGACAACGCTGGGTGCGCCGCCCTGCCTTCATACGCCGCAGGAATAATTCAAATGCCATTGCGCAGTCTGGCGCCGCACCGTGCGCGCCCCTATCTTGATTGCAGACGCATTGCATCGATGCGCCACCATCCTTGAGGAGAAAATCATGCGTGCAGTCCAGCTTTCCGCGTTCGGCGACCCGTCCAGCGCCCCCGCTTTTACCACTATTGCCGAGCCGGCCGCCCCCGGCGCCCACGAGGTCGCCATCGACGTGCTGCTGGCGCCGGTCAACCATAACGATTTGCTGCTGATTGCAGGGCGCTTGCCCTTCAAGCCTGCCTTGCCCGCCGTTCTCGGCAATGAGGCGGTCGGGCGTATCAGCGCCGTCGGCGCCGGCGTCAATCACGTCCGTATCGGCGACCTGGTCACGCCCCCTTTGTACAGCGGCACCTGGCGCGAGCGCATGGTGATTCCGGCCGCTGACCTGTTCGCATTGCCTGCAGGAGCTGATCTCGAGCAGTTGGCCATGCTGCGTATTAATCCGCTGACGGCCGGCCTGATGCTCTCCGAGTACGTGAAATTGCAGCCTGGCGACTGGGTGGTGCAGAACGCCGCCAATTCCGGCGTTGGCCGCGCTGTCATTGCGCTGGCCAAGTCGCGCGGCCTGCACACGATCAACCTGGTGCGCCGCCCGGAACTGATTCCGGAATTGCAGGCTGCCGGGGGCGACATCGTGCTGCTTGATAACGCCGCTGCCCGCGCGGACAACGCCGCCCGCGCCGCCGCGATTGTAGGCGAGCGCAAGGTGCGCCTTGCCATCGATGGCGTGCTGGGCGAGGCCACTGCCCGCCTGGTCGACTACCTGGCTCCCGGCAGCAGCCTGATTGCTTACGCCATGATGAGCGGTGAGCAGACGGCGCCAGTCGACCTGATGCCGCTGATGTTCAAGTCCATCAGCAGCCACTTCTTTTACCAGAACCGGCCGCAGTACAAAAAGGCCATCCTGCCCTTGCTCAATGAGGCGGCAGAACTTGTCGCCAGCGGGAAATTGTATGCGCCAGTGGCAGCACGTTATGCGCTTTCGGAAATCGACGCCGCGATCAAACATACGATGGGCGGCGGCAAAGTCTTGATTGACATCGGTATACACACTGCCTGATGGCGACATTTTTTAGCATTTCGAGTGAGAGTAAATGAGCAAATTAATGAATAAAATCGCAGTCGTGACCGGCGCTTCCAAAGGTATCGGCGCGGGAATTGCCCGGCAACTGGCCGCTGAGGGCGCAACTGTCATCGTCAACTACAACAGCGGCCGCTCAGACGCTGAGCGGGTGGTCGGCGAGATCGTCAGTGCAGGCGGAAAAGCTGTTGCGATCGGCGCCAACGTGGCGATCGAGAGCGAGGTGCACGCCTTGTTCGCCACGGTGCGAGCCCAATTTGGCCGCCTTGACATCCTGATTAACAATGCCGGTATCTATACCTTTGCCGGCGTTGGTGAGATCACGCCGGCGCACTTCCATGAGGTCTACAACATCAACGTCCTAGGGCTGATCCTGGCAAGCAAGGCCGCAGCGCCATTGTTCCCGGACAGTGGCGGCGCCATCGTCAATATCAGTTCCATCGTCAGCACACTATCGCCGCCAGGCGCCCTGGCTTACGTCAGCAGCAAATCGGCCGTCGATGGGGTAACCCGCTCGCTGGCAAAAGAGCTGGCCGGGCGCAATATACGGGTCAATGGCATCAGCCCGGGGTTGATCGTGACCGAAGGGCAGGCCGCGGCAGGTATCCTTGGCTCCGACCTGGAAAAATTCTTTATCTCGATTACGCCGCTGGGTCGCGCGGGCGTGCCTGCCGATGTCGCTTTCCCAGCAGTTTTTCTTGCATCGGACGACGCTCGCTACATCACGGGCGAGACGCTGCGCGTCTCGGGCGGCGCGGCGATGTGAGCGGTCTCCCAGCTGCACACGCTGCATAACAATCAATGCCATGCGCCGCTATTGCGCCAGCGCAAAGCCACGCATGGCCACCCCGCTAGTCTGGCAACTCCTTCGTTTTGCTGCCGAGCATGCAAAACGGTTTTCACCCATGAAAGGAGCCGGCAATGGCCGCGACAACTTCCCCCTCCAGCGCCTTTGTTGGCGCAGCCTGGCTTGCGCTGGTGATCGGCGTGGCGATGTATTTGATTGGCCGGTTCAACGCCACCATGGCGCTCAATGAAAAAGGCTATTACCTGACCCTGCTGCTGTATGGCCTGTTTGCCGCCGTCTCCGTGCAGAAGTCGACGCGGGACCGGATGGAAGGCACGCCGGTGACGTCGATGTATTTCGGTTTGTGCTGGATGTCGGTGATCGGTGCGATTTCGCTGTTGACGGTGGGGCTGTTCAAAGCCTCAATTGCGCCCAGCGAGAAGGGGTTTTATGCGATGTCGTTTGTTTTGAGCTTGTTT
>JBJMVV010000316.1:0-11496 GCA_045810505.1 Massilia sp. | reverse complement strand
TCGGCCCCGTGCTCGACGACAGCATCGATCCCAAGCTGCAACGCCTGATGGAACTGGCCCCTGGCAGCACCGCCAGCCGGCTGGAATTTGGCCGCATCAAGGCTGTCACGCCCGAGGGTTGCGCCCTCATGCTGCGTGCGCTGACGGTGCTGCGTGGCGGCGGACGCGAACTGATTGTCGCTGGCGCGGCCGAGCTTGCCGAAATCGTCCGCGGCAACCTCGTCATCGGTGAGCGCGAGGCCCCGGAAGCGCCGTGGCTGCTGCTGCTGGAACTGCTCCAGCTGATGAACCGCGAAAAAGATTTCGAGGAAGCGGCGATGGATTACTGCGTCACCTTTGAACTGTCGCCGCCCCAATTTGTTGCCCCCGCCAACGTCGCCAACGCCGCCGCCGCGCGCGCGCCGTCCCGCTCGGACCGTTTCATGCTGCCGGCCCTGATTGAAGGCTCGCCCACCTCCCTGTTCGATGCCATCGATGCCTACGCCGCCCAGACCAAGCAGGTCGTGCTGGACGGCTCGCGCCTTGGCCGCATCGATTACGCCGCCGCCACCGCCCTGCACGCCCGCCTGCGCGCCCTCACCGGCCAAGAAAAAACCGTCGAGTTTCGCGATATCAACCATCTCGTGGCCGCGCTGTTCAAGCTGATGGGCTATGGCGATGTTGCGAAGCTGTATCCGCACCGATACTAGCAAACGAAAGTACAACCCTACTATGGGGTGCGCAAACGAAAGTACACCCCTACTTTCGTTTGGTTTTAGGTAAAAATCACTGGCGGAGCCAGATGATTTTTACAGGAAAAAGCTACGCTTACAGGCGTTGGGCCTGCGGCAGGTGAAGGCTTGCTTTTTTGATGATCGTCCCCAGTTTCCTTGAGGTTAGAACCTAAGAGGCAGAACATGGAACAATTTCACGGCACTACTATTTTGTGCGTGCGGCGGGGGCGGCAGGTTGCCTTGGGCGGCGACGGGCAAGTTACTCTCGGCAATATCGTCATGAAGGGCACGGCCCGCAAGGTGCGCAAGCTCTATCAGGGCAAGGTGCTGTGCGGCTTTGCCGGCGGCACGGCTGACGCGTTTACCTTGCTGGACCGCTTCGAAGGCAAGCTGGAAAAGCACCAGGGCAACCTGTTGCGCGCCTCGGTCGAACTGGCCAAGGACTGGCGCACCGACCGCGTGCTGCGCCGCCTCGAGGCCATGCTGCTGGTGGCCGACGCCGACTCCACCTTGGTCATCACCGGCAACGGTGACGTGCTCGAGCCGGAAGACGGCATCGGCGCGATCGGTTCGGGCGGCATCTATGCCCAGTCGGCCGCCAAGGCCCTGCAGGAAAACACCGAACTCACGCCCGCCGAAGTGGTCAAGAAATCGCTGACCATTGCCGGCGAGTTGTGCATCTACACCAATCTGAATCACATCATCGAGACTCTCGACTAAGCCGCCATGAACCTGACTCCCCTGGAAATCGTGTCCGAACTGGACAAGCACGTGGTCGGCCAGGCCAAGGCCAAGCGCGCCGTCGCCATCGCCCTGCGCAACCGCTGGCGCCGCCAGCAGGTGGAAGAGCCCCTGCGCCACGAAATCACGCCTAAAAACATCCTCATGATCGGCCCCACCGGCGTCGGTAAAACGGAAATCGCCCGCCGCCTGGCGAGATTGGCCGATGCCCCCTTCATCAAGATCGAGGCGACCAAGTTCACCGAGGTCGGCTATGTCGGCCGCGACGTCGACACCATCATCCGCGACCTGATCGATATCGGCATCAAGCAGACCCGCGCCAGCGAGGCAAGCAAGGTGCGCCAGCGCGCCGAAGACGCCGCCGAAGACCGCATCATCGACATCCTGGTGCCGCCCGCGCGCGACTTCGGTTTTAACGTGACGCCTGCCGAAAGCAAGGATGGCAAGGAAGGCGACGGCACCCGCCAGACCTTCCGCAAGCGCCTGCGCGAGGGCGCGCTGGACGACCGCGAGATCGAGATCGAAGTCGCTGACGCCGGTCCGCAAATGGAAATCATGGCCCCGCCCGGCATGGAAGAAATGACGGAGCAGATCAAGGGCATGTTTTCCGGCATGTCGGGCGCCCGCAAGAAATCGAAAAAATTGAAGATCAAGGATGCCATGAAGATCCTGATCGACGAGGAAGCCGGCAAGCTCATCAATGAAGACGAGATGAAGCAGAAGGCCATCGCTAACGTCGAGCAGAACGGCATTGTCTTCCTCGACGAGATCGACAAGATCGCCTCGCGCTCCGAGCACGGCGGCGCGGAAGTGTCACGCGCCGGCGTGCAGCGCGACCTGCTGCCGCTGGTGGAAGGCACCACCGTCAACACCAAGTACGGCATGATCAAGACGGACCACATCCTGTTCATTGCCTCGGGCGCCTTTCACCTGGCCAAGCCGTCGGATCTGATTCCGGAATTGCAGGGACGCTTCCCCATCCGCGTCGAACTCGAGTCGCTCTCGATTGCCGACTTCGAGCGCATTCTCACCAGCACCGATGCCTGCCTCACCACCCAGTACGCGGCCCTGCTGGCCACGGAAAACGTCAAAATCGATTTCACGCCGGAGGGGATTACCCGCCTGGCCGAGATCGCGTTTTCCGTCAACGAGCGCACCGAAAACATCGGCGCGCGCCGGCTTTATACGGTGATGGAAAAGCTGCTCGAAGAAGTGTCGTTCACGGCCAGCGAATCGGGCGGCCAGGTGGTCAGCATCGACGCCGCCTATGTCAACGAGCGCCTCGACAAACTGGCCGACAACGAAGATTTGTCGCGCTACGTGCTGTAAGCAAGCGGGACGGCGCGATGGCGAACAAGGCACTGGCGACCAGGCAGAAAATGCGGCTCAACGCCAAGGTCAAGGTCGAGCCGTCGCTGCAGATCGGCAAGCCGCGAAATCCGGTGGCCGTTGCGGCCAAGCTGCGTGCGGCGGGGCCCCACAAGAAGGGCGCGACTGCGGCCCGCCAGGCGGAGAAGCGGGCGCTGGCCAAGGTCAAGCTGGTGGCTGAGGATTAAGTCGCGATGCTTGCAGAAGGGGGGACTGACACTTGCTGTCTGTCCCCGTTTTTTTTGGCGCCGCGGACAAAAACCGGGGACAGGCACCAAAGTGCCAGTCCCCCCTTCGCTACGCTCTGCTTATTTTCGCACCCAGCCAGCATTATCCGGTGGGCAGGTCACTTCGCGCGCCTTGCTGCTGTCATGCAGGATGCCCGGCACGTAGTTATGCGTGCTGCTGGTGATGCAGTAGCTTTTGTTGCCGTAGGTGACCCGCTCGATGGTGACACCGTCGGGCGAGCGGTACTGGTCGATCACGCGGGTGTTGGAGCGGTCGATGAAGGCGGCGTTGGCGGCCTGGTCGAAGCGCTCCAGCGGCGTTGGGGGGCCGCCGCTCAAGGCCGGCTCTTTGCTGACGGGCGCCGGTGTATCAGCGCGCATATCACGGTCGGCTTCGACTGCTTCCCTTTTCGCCTGTTCGAGATCGCGCACGCCTTTTGCGGTTGGCTTGGGATCCGTCTGGGCGGCCAGTGCGGGGCTCGCCAGCACGGCGACCAGGCAACAAACTGAAAGTGGTGAGGATGTCATGGTGATTTCATGATAGCAGACAGGCACCAGGTGCAAGTTCCTGCGCCTCTGGCGAACGCGGCTGTATTGAAGGGGCCGCACGCGGACGCCAGCAGGCGTCCGCGATCAAGCCATGGGAGCAGTGTCGCCGTTTCAGGCCGCAGCGACCATTATCTTGTGTAAAGCACTGCGAAACGGTACATTAGGTAGCGCATTTTGCGACCTTATTTCCGTTTTGACCAAGGACTTCCATGAGCTCACCCGAGCTGGTATTGCAGGTACTGCGCGCCGAACTGCGCGCCGCCGCCATCACCTATAAAACCCTGGCCGAGCGCATCGGCATGAGCGAGTCGAGCGTCAAGCGCATGTTCGGCCAGAAAGACATGACTTTGTCGCGCCTGGCCCAGATCTGCAGCGCCAGCGGCATCCCGATGGAAGACGTGCTGCGCCGTGCCGCCGAAGTCCAGCCCCACGCCGATACCCTCACGGCGGCCCAGGAAAAAGCCCTGATCGCCAAGCCGAAACTGCTGCTGGTGGCGATCTGCTGCCTGGGCCACTGGAGCCTGGAGCAGATCATCGAGACCTACGCCATCAGCGAGACGGAGTGCATCGGCTTTCTCGCCGAGTTGGACCGCCTGGGCGTGATCGAGCTCAAGCCCCTCAACCGCTACAGCCTGCGCGTTTCGAACGCCTTTCACTGGCTGGGCGACGGCCCGGTCCAGCAATATGTCCGCCAGCACGTCGTTGGCGATTATTTCAGCGGCCACTTCGACGGTCCTGGCGAGACATTGATGTGCCTGCCCGCCCGCCTGTCCCAGCCCAGCGCCCGCGAACTGGTGCAAAAAATCCAGCAGCTTGCCGGCGAACTGGCCCGCCTGCACCAGCACGACAGGCGCCTCGCAGGCGACGAGAAGGATGGCTTTACTTTATTGCTGGGCTTCCGGTCCTGGGAATTTGCGGCATTTACGGAAATGCGCCGGCATTGAGGTAAACCGTGGCCCTGGCGATACACATGGACAAGCTGTCATTTTATTTCCATGTAGAAATATGTATGCTGACTTTCCTTACTTTTGCTCGAAAGTCACCATGAAGCCTTATCTGCCCGCCTGTCTCGTTTTGACCGTGATCACTGCCGCCGTGTTGAGCGCCTGCGGTGGCGGCGGCGCCGCCAGTGGCGCGCCAGCAAGCATCCCCACCCCACCGCCAGCGACCCAACCGGCCACGCCGGGCCAGTCGACGGTATCGGGCACCGTGACGGGCTTCGGCAGCGTGATCATCGATGGCGTGCGGATCGACAATTCAGCCGTCCTGGCAGGCAAGGTTCTGGAAAACGGCAGCGTGCGCCAGGTGGAACTGAAACTGGGCCAGCACGTCGAAGTGCAGCATGACGGGCAACTGCTTGCCACCCAGGTCCGGGTGGGCGCCAATGCGGAAGGCCTGGTGACTGCCGTCAATGCCGCCGCCGGCACGCTCACCGTCGCCGGCCAGGCGATCATCATCAACACGGACGCCACCTTGGGGCCGGTGACGGTATTCGAAGCTTATACATCGCTCGCCGCCGTGCTGCCAAATGACCGGGTCGAGGTACACGGCCTGATCAAGATCGATAGCAGCGGTAAAGCCAGCCTGCAGGCAACCCGCATTGAAAAAACCAGCGCCACCGGCGACAGCGCCGACCGCGTCAACGGCTTCATTAGCGACCTGTCCGCGTCAAGCCACACCTTCAAACTGGGCGGCTTGCTGGTCGACTACACGGCCTCGAAAATCTTGCCGGAAGGCGCCACGCTGGCCAATGGCGTCGAAGTCAACGTCGCAGTGCCGCTCGGCACCGTGGTCGGCGGCGCCGCCGTGAAGGCCACCGTCGTCACCGTGCGCGACCACAAGGGCGAAGTGGGCGCGAAAGACACCGAACTGGGCGGCGCCATCTCGGCGCTCGACACCAGCGCCAAAACGCTGACGGTGGGCGGCGTCAAAGTCGACATCTCGGCCGCGAAATTCAACCAGGCCGGCCGCTCGCTGGCTGACCTCACGCTCAACGCCTATGTCGTCATCAAGGGCAGCTACGCCAGCGACGGCACCTTGAAAGCGGCCACCATCGTGCTGCGCGGCAAGGACGACGCCAAGGACCAGCAGGTCGAACTGCACGGCAGCGTGCTGCGCTTCGTCTCGGTGTCGAACTTCACAGTGCGCGACGTCACGGTCGATGCCACCGGCGTCACGCTCGACGCCGCCACCTGCGGCGCCGCGGCGCTGGCCAACAACCTGCAGGTCGACGTGCGCGGCACGCTGCAGGCCAATGGCAGCGTCAAGGCAAGCTCGATCAGCTGCGAAAAAACTAGCGACACCCACCTGGTCCTGTCGCGCGAAGGCCTGGTCGGCAATATTGACCTGGCCGCCAAAACCTTCTCGCTGACCACCTCGAAGGAAACCCTGTCGATGAAATGGAGCGGCGCCACCCTCTTCCTCAACGTCGACGCCACCACCCTGTCCGGCAAGACCATCGAGATCGAAGGCAGCCTCAGTAATGGCGTGTATAGCGTCACCAAGATTTCGCTGAAGAATAGTTAAGCAGACCGACGCTGTCCAGGGCCCGCCGTGTGCGGGCCTTTTTTATTGGCGCCAGGTGTTCAGGCTCAGGCGTTCACGAAACGTGAACATGCGAAAAACATGAACAGCACCCTTTTACCAGATCGGCCCGAGGAACAGATACAAGGTCCGGTTGCCATCCTGGGTCGCCCCGGCGCCCAGGTAGGCCGGACCAAAACGGGTGTCGACGGAGAGGAAGGCGCTGCCGGCCTGTTTGCGCGAGCTGCTTTTCAGGTACAGCGACAGGGGCTGGTCGAAGCCGCCGCCGGTTTCCAGCGAAAAGCCGGCGCGCACGGCGCCGCCCAGGGTCAGGGGCAGCATGCCGACGCGGCGCGCCAGCACCAGGCGGCTGAAGGCGATGGTGCGGCCCTGGATGGAGTCGGCGGTGGTGCCGGACAGGCGCAGGAAGCCACCCAGGCTGAGCGGCGCGGCGCCCGATTGCGCGTGGGCCCACTCGGCGTAGACGTGACCGGCCCAGTTTTCCGTGTGCAGCGCCGCCATGCCGACGATGGACGAGCGCGCCAGCGACTGGCCAATGGCGCCGGCGGGCGAGCGCTCCAGCGAAGCATCGAGCAGCACGCCGCGGCTGGGAAAGCCCAGCGAATCGAGGGTGTCGACACGGTAGCGCACGAACTGCGTGGTGTCGTAAGTTTTGTCGGTGAAATCCTGCTCCGGCACGATGATGCGGCTGCCCGCGCTCTGGCGCCGCACGCCCACCTGGACGTCGCCCCAGTTGCCCAGTTCACGCCCCAGCACCAGGCTGGCGCTGCTGACGTTGTAGGCGGTGCGGTTCAGGCGCCGGCCGCTGGAAAAAATGTCGCCGGTGGATGCGCCATATTGCAGCGACGGCGCCACATACCATTTGGAGCCGACCCCGAGCGGCTGCCAGAACTGGATGCCGGCATCGCGCCGGTCGCCAATGCCGAGCAGGACGCGCACTTCGGCATCCCAGGCATTGACGGAGGTGCGCACATACATCAGGCGCATGGCAAAACTGTTGGCGTCATTAAAATCGCTCGCCAGCTCCAGCCCCACCCGCAGGCGGCTGGTGGCCCAGGGCGCGGCCGTGGCGCGGATGTCGACGTTGCGCTTGCCGTCGGCGTCGCTCACATCCGTTTCCACCCGCGCCAGATCGCCACGGCCATACAGGGTGCCTGCCGCCTCCTGCACCTGGCTCACGGTGGCCGGCTTGCCTGGCTTGATGCCGGACTGGGCGGCCAGCACGGCCGGGTTGATGCGGCTGGCGCCTTCGACCACGTGGGCCGTGACCTTGCCCACCGGCAGCGCCGTGTCGGCCAGCGCGGGCGGCGCCAGACGGCGGTTTTCAAACTGGGCGTAGGCCGATTCGTCCAGCGCCAGCGCCTGCAGCCGGGGCGCTAGCGCGCGCGCCGCCTTTTCGCCAGCGGCAATGGCGCTTTGCACATGGCTGAAGTCCAGAAAACTGACGTCGGCAAGTTCCGGCGCAATCAAGATATCCTGGGGCGCCAGTTCGCGCAGCGAGCGCTGCACGTTCTGTTCGGTGAGGATGTTGAGCATCTGCTGGGCCACGCCGAGCGCGCTGCCGAGCGATTTTTCCGGCGCCAGCGGCGTACCCACATTGACGGCGATGACGATGTCGGCGCCCATGGAGTGCGCCATGCCGACCGGGAGATTGCGCACCAGGCCGCCATCGACCACCAGCCGGTCGTTGACCCGCACGGGCGCAAACACGCCGGGCACGGCAAGCGAGGCGCGCATGGTGAGAAACAGGGGCGTATCGACCAGTTCGACCGCTTCTCCCGTGAGCAGGTCGGACGCCACCGAGCGGAACGGCAAGGCCAGCTGGCTGGAGGGCAGATCGCGCGTGCCGGCCGGCAGCACGCGGCCCAGGGCCTGTTCGAGGGCGGCATTGCCGGCAGCCGATGGCGGCAGGGCAACGCCGTCGCGGTGCACGCCGAATTCAATGCGCGACGGCAGCAGCGAGTCTTCCTCGCGGCGGCGGTAAGCCAGTTGGTCGCGCGCGGGGCGGTCGGCCACCACCTGGTCCCAGTCGGTCTCGCGCGCCATGCGCGACAACTCGTCGACCGAGGCGCCGGCGGCGTAGGCGCCGCCCACCACGCTGCCCATGCTGGTGCCGACAACGATATCGACCGGCACATGCAGTTCGCGCAGCACGCGCAAGACGCCAATGTGGGCAAAGCCGCGCGCGCCGCCGCCGGAGAGCACCAGCGCGACGCGGGGCCGGGCCAACGGGGCGGGTGTGACGGGGTCGTCAGCCGATGCGGGGACGGCCGCAGCCATCACGCCAGCGGCCAGCACCAGCCGAAGCAAACGGGCCGGCAAGCTCACGCCTTACTATCCGTCATCGATCGCTTATTGCAGCACGGGTTGGCCCGGCGAGCCGGACGAATTACGCATCGGCGGCGCGGTCTGGATGGTGTTCGGCGGCGGCGGCGTGGTCGGCTGCGGTTGCGGCTGGGGCGGGTTGGCCGGCTGGGGCGCGCCCGTCATCGACGGCATCTGCGGCACCTGGATGGGCGCCGCCTGGGGCGGCTGCAACTGCTGGGGTGGCTGCTGCGGCTGCTGCTGGAACTGCTGCAGCGGCTGCGGCGGCGGCCGGTTGTCGGCTGCGCCATTGTTGGGCTGTTTGACTTCCTGCGCGATGTCGATGCGGCGCCCGTCCGAGAGCAGCACGAAGCGGGGGAAGACCTGCTGAATGCGCACGCCGCTGACGATCTCGCGGCCCACTTTCAGGGCCAGCGGCGGGCCGTTGTCGATGACGATGATGGCGGCGCTGTCGCGTCCGGCCGCAACCACGCCCGTCAACTGGTAGTTGCTGGCGACGGCTTGCTGGCCGCCGAACAGGGTGGCGGCCGCGTCGATGCCGGGATCAGGCATGGCGGCGGCGGGCGCGGCGGCCAGCGGGCGCTGGGCCGGTTTATACAGTTGCATGGCCCAGTAGGCAATCGATGCCGACAGGACGATCAGGGCCAGCAAGGTCATTAACAGGGGCATTCGCTTCATGGTTTCCTTCGTTGCTCTGTTCGCCGCTATGGCTTAGCGCACCAGCTGGTTGATTTCAATGATCGGCATCAGCACGGCCAGCACGATCAGCAGCACGACCACGCCCATGGCGAGGATCAGCGCGGGCTCGAGCAGGCCGGCAATGGTCAGCGCGCGCCGTTCCAGGTCGGCCTGCTGCGAAGCGGCGGCCCGTTCCAGCATGGCGGGCAACTCGCCCGTGATTTCGCCGGCGCGGATCATGTGCACCAGCATGGGCGGAAAATGTTTTTGGGCCGACAGGGCGCGGCCCAGGCCGACGCCTTCGCGCACGCTGGCCGAAGCTTCTTCCACCAGCGCCTTCATGGCCACGTTAGACAGCGTATCGCGGCTGGTGTCGAGGGCGCGCAAGATCGGCACGCCGGAACCGGTGGTGATCGCCAGGGTACTGGCAAAGCGCGCCGTGTTCATGCTTCGCTCGAATTTGCCGTAGACGGGCGCCGTCAGCAGCCAGCTGTGAAAGCGCCGTTTCAGATCGGGATTGCGCAGGGCCCGGCGCCAGGCGACAAAGGCACCGATCAGGATCAGCGCCACATAGATGCCGTAAGCGCGGACAAAATTCGACACGGCCAGCATCATCACCGTCAGGAAGGGCAGCTTCTGCTTGGTGTTGGCAAACACTGAGACGATCTGCGGCACCACGTAGGTCAGCAGGAAAATGACGATGGCAAACGCGACGACGGTGACGATGGCCGGATAAATGAACGCCAGCCGCACCTTTTGGACCAGCGCGTTGCTGCGTTCGATGTAGTCGGCCAGGCGGGAAAGCACCCGCGCCAGCTGGCCGATCTGCTCGCCGGCGGCCACCAGGGCCCGGTAAATTTCCGCGAAATCGCGCGGGTGGCGCGACAGGGCGTCGGAAAACGACACGCCGCCCATCACCTCGGCGCGAATCGAGGCCACCAGGTCGCGCACGTAGGGGCGCTCGGCCTGTTCCAGCAGAGCCGTAAATGCCTGTTCGAGCGGCAAGCCCGCTTCCAGCAAGCTGGCAAGCTGGCGCGTGAACAAGGCCAATTCAACTTGAGACAGGCGTTCGCCGATGCCGCGGCTTTTGGCGACCCCGGCCGCATCGACCTGCGTGGCGATCAGGTCGACAATGATCGGCGTCAGGCCCTGGCCGCGCAAATCAGCGCGGGCCGAACGGGCCGTGTCCGCGTTGACCACGCCCTTGCGGGTGACGCCGCCTTCGTCGACCGCTTCGTAGCGAAATGCGGGCATGGCTAGTCTTTCGTCACGCGCAGCAATTCAGCAGGGGTCGTCACGCCCGACACCAGCCAGCGCTCGCCGTCCTCGCGCATGGTTTTCATGCCCGCCTTCTGGGCGGCAACGCGGATGTCCGCTTCGGACGCCTGGTTGTGGATCTGTGCACTGATGGAGTCGTTCGTTTCCAGCAATTCGTAGACGCCGACCCGGCCCTGGTAGCCCGTGTGGCCGCACTTGTCGCAGCCGACGGCGCGCCAGTACTTGCCGTCCGTTTCAGGCTGCTTGCAGGACGGGCACAGTTTGCGCACCAGGCGCTGGGCCATCACGCCCAGCAGCGACGACGACAGCAGGAAAGGTTCGATGCCCATGTCCAGCAAGCGGGTGATGGCGGCGGCGGCGTCGTTGGTGTGCAGGGTCGCCAGCACCAGGTGACCCGTCAACGACGCCTGGACGGCGATCTGCGCCGTTTCCAGGTCGCGGATCTCGCCGATCATGATGACGTCAGGATCCTGGCGCAGGATGGCACGGAGCGCCTTGGCAAAACTCATGTCGATGCGGGCGTTGACCTGGGTCTGGCCGACGCCGGCCAGGTCGTACTCGATCGGGTCTTCCACCGTCAGGATATTGGTGGTGGTGGCGTTCAGGCGCGACAGCGCGGCGTACAAGGTGGTGGTTTTACCGGAACCGGTCGGGCCCGTGACCAGCACGATGCCGTGCGGCTGGCTGATCATGTGATCGAACTGGGGCAGCAAATCCGGGCTCATGCCCAGGTGCGACAGGTCGAGGCGCCCGGCTTCCTTGTCCAGCAGACGCAGCACGGCGCGCTCGCCATGGCCGGTCGGCAAAGTGGAAACGCGCACGTCGACCGGCTTGCCGCCCACGCGCAGGGTGATGCGGCCGTCCTGCGGCAGGCGCTTTTCAGCGATGTCCAGTTGCGACATGATCTTGATGCGCGAGATCAGCGAGGCGTGGATGGCTTTGCGGGGGCGCACCACGTCGCGCAGGGCGCCGTCGATGCGAAAGCGCACCACCGAGGTCTGCTCGAACGGTTCGATGTGGATGTCGGACGCGCCTTCGCGCAGGGACTGCGTCAACAGCGCGTTGATCATGCG
>JBJMVV010000315.1:0-4375 GCA_045810505.1 Massilia sp. | reverse complement strand
CTTGAATCAAGGGCCACATTTCCGTGAACAAGGCGCTGCCACTTCTCCAACTCATAGGTATCCCTGGTTCAAATTAATGAAGGAACGTCAGTAACTGCAGGAACGCAGTCTATCAGCACAGATCAGCTTGCAAGCCGAAGCGGATATGCCAAGACAAGCATCGCCGTGCTTGAACCGATAACGAACATATCACCGATTGGAGCCAACTGGACGCCGGATATGCGCACGCGAGGTAGTCACAGGGCCGGGTTGGGGGAAGCTTGTATCGCTAGATGGGATTTCCCTCTATCGCGCAGCTCGATAGCATTGATCGTCCGCTATCGACTCAAAGTGAACCTTCCACTGAAATTTGAAAGTGCTAAGCGCGGTGTTTCAAAATCTCGACTGAGCTCATTGCAGCGGGCCAAAGCTGGAGGTGGTAATGGTCGTTGCCCTCCAGTCCGTCGGCTGATACAGAGTCAAGACTTTCAAAGCTAGCGCGAACACGATATGGACCTGGAGGAACCTTGATACGCGCTGCGCCAGGAAAATAATCCGTACAGCCCGCCGCGACAATAGCTCCGCTTTGCACCATGATCGAACACTCGACGACTTGATCGAACTTGGCAGCATCGAATACAGGCTCGCGCTCTAAAACGGCGATCGTAACGGGCACGTCAACATTACGAACTGTGCCTATCCCCACAGTGCCCGGAGCAACTGCAAGGAGGCGCCCGGCGGCCTCGTCGGTCCAAGCGTCAGAAAGGTTGCCATCGACGTTCTCGTCCTGAATGTAGAACTGATGGTAATCGGCAAATAACATTAACTCGTAACGGCTCATCGGTATCTCGACCAGATTGATAGACGCACTCCAGCGAACGGCGGAAATAGCACAGCTAACCAATGTCCGCTTCTGGCCGTTTGCCGACCTATTGTAGCGTCCGTTAACGACCCAAAGCGGACCTGCGAGGGCAGGCATCTCCGTAGCAGCTACCCCATGACGATTACATCTTCCAATCGAGCCAAACGAAACCTACGAACGCAATAAATGCGAACGCGAGGGAAGGCGCTAGCGTAGATGCAGCGGCAGTACGAAGCAACCTTGCAAGTCCAGGCGAGGAATCGGTAACAGTCATTGCATACGTCAGAGCGCAGAGTGCAATAGGGACCCAAACTAAAAGAGCATGACCCAGCAGGTTCGACAGCACATTCACGCCTGATGGGAACAACACAAGCGCGCAGAGGAAATACAATCCTGCAAGAAGTAGAGTAAGCACAAACGCACCGACAGGGCGAAACTGTGGTCTACGCAGGGTCATGTTTGAAATCCTCAGTAAATGAGAGCGTCTACTCTTGGCCGAAAACGGCCAGTCGCCGGGCCAAAGTGTACGCCTTGGTAGATAACCGGACAAGCAGAAGGATTTGCTGGGTCACGCCGCGAAATGCGGAGCAGAATTGCCGCAGCTTTCTGACCCCGGCAATGCATCAAGCCGCCGCAGCCCCGAACCTGAAACTCGACACCGCCAGATTCCCAAAAAACGCCTCCTCGTGATACACGCAGGCGGCCGCTTCCTGCTCGGCCGCGCCGAGCGCGACGAAGAGGGGCACGAGGTGGTCCTCGCGCGGGTGGGCGAGGCGCGCGTAGGGCGCTTCGCTCCAATGCAGCATCGCCGTGCTGCGCTCGCCAGGCGGTAGTTCCAGCAGGACGTATTGCAGCCACTTGTCGAACTCGTGGGAGGCCAGTTTGCCGGCCGGACCGAACTGGCGCAGGTTGTGGAAGCTCAGGCCGCTGCCGATGATCAGCACGCCGTCTTCGCGCAGGGGCGCGAGCGCGCGGCCCAGCGCCAGGTGGGTGGCGGGGTCGTAGCCGTGCTGGATCGACAGCTGGACCACTGGCATGTCCGCCGCCGGGTAGACGGGGTAGAGCATGGAAAAGGTGCCGTGGTCGAAGCCGCGTTTCTCGTCGAGTTCGACCTCGTGGCCGGCCGCGCTGACCATGTCCGCGACCTGCTTTGCCAGCGCCGGATGGCCGGGTGCGGGATACTGGATCTGGTAGGTGTGGGGCGGGAAGCCGCCGTAGTCGTAGATCATCCCGGGCGCTGCGCTGGACGACACCATGAAGCGTTCTTCTTCCCAGTGGCTGGTGATGACCAGCACGGCACGGGGACGTTCGCCCAGTTGCCGCGGCATGTCCACCAGCGACTTTTCCAGTTCATCGTAGACGCTGCCGACCTGGTCCTTCATGAACGGCCAGGGACCGCCGCCGTGGGAGACAAAATAAGTGGGCAGGCGGGACATGGCGAACTCCTCGGGTTGAATGATCAAAGTGATGGCAGCAATGCCGCGGCAAGAAAATCGTACTAGTTAGTACTATTATGCGCCTGCCTGCGTGGATTGCAAGTGCCCCGTCCTGCTCATTTCACCACATGCGTCCGCGCCACCCCGATCAGCGCAAACAGCCGCGCGATCCGCATCCAGCCCAGCACCACCACGATCAGTTGGGTCAGCAGCAGGGACGCGGCAAAGCCGGCGCCGTCGACGCGGGGCAGGTGGATGCGGGCCAGGCTCAGGGCTGCCGCCACCAGCAGGGCCACGATGGTAATCGGGAGATAGGCGCGCATGAGCGCCAGTGGACGGCGCACCAGCAGCTTGCAGCCCTGCCACCAGGCCAGGAAGGCTGAGCGGCGGCGCCGGTCCAGCGCCAGCACGGCGCGGCCGGCGTCGATGGTGGCGTGGGCCAGCACCAGCAGCAGCGCCATGACGATGCTCGCTGCCAGGCTGGCCGCCGCCGCGCTCGAGGCCAGCACCGCCGTTTCGCTGTAACGGTCGGCCATGCTCCTTGCGACGCCGCCCAGTGCGGCCGCTGCGATCAGGGGCAGCACGGCGACGAGCAGCATGCGCGCCATGCGCAGGTAATCGTCCACGCCGCCGGCCAGCAGTGCACGAAACCCGGGCCGTGCGGTCGCTGGCGCGCGCGCGGCGCAGATGGTCATGGCCGTCAGCAGGGGCGAGAGCAGCAGGGTCACCACCAGCGCCTGCACGCCGGCCAGCGGCGCCGTTGCGCCGTTGCGCGTGTAGTTGTTGACGACGTCGGCGATGGCCAGCAAGTCCAGCTCCGCCGCCAGCGCCGGCGCGCCGATGGTGTAGTCAAAACTGGCGCCCAGCAGGCGCCACAAGGGCAGGGCCAGCACCAGCGCGGGGATCAAGGTGAGCAGCGCCCACAGCGCCAGCAGGCGCCACTGGCGCGCGGCTTCCACGCCGGCGCCGATCGAGGATAGCGGCGCGGCGGCGGTGTCGGGTACACGCTTGGCAGCGGCAGGGCGAATGTCAGTATGGGTCGTCATGCGCGTCGCTTTCAAACGTTGGTGAGCAGGGCTGCGAGAACCTGGAACAAGGCTGCCAGGTCGGCGCCCCAGCGGCGCGAGGCGCGCGTGTCCGCTGCGATGGTACGGCTGTCATCGAGCTTGTTCACATCCAGGTAGTGCAGGCGCTGCGGGTCCAGTTGGGCCGACACGGCCCGCGCCGGGCGCGTCCAGGTAAATCGTTTCCACTGTTCCGCGCCATCCCACTGCACCGTCTCGCTGGTGCCGTCGGCGAAGCGCACGGTCAGCGTTTGCGGCACTGGCGCGCCGCGCCGGCGCAGGGTGACCGCCGTTTCGAAGGGATAAGGACCGGTGCCCGCGCGCGCATCGGGATGGGCCTTCTTCCAGGCCTTGCGCTGGTCGGCGATCTGCTTGTCCAGCGCGTCCTGCGTGGTTTCGCGCCACACCCCCTTAACCAGTTGCGTGCCGGGGCCCGGCAACTGCTCGACGCTGAGCAGGGAGTCGATGCGGTCGTCCACCTTGGCGACGGCGTAGATCTGCTGGGCGAACACGGCTTCGACCACGGCGCGCTGTCCGCTGCCTTCGGCCAGTGACTCGCGCAGGTCGGCCACGCTGGGGTGGCGGAATTTCCAGGTGGCGTAATAGCCCTTCATGGCCTTTTCCAGCGCAGGTTTGCCGATGCGCGCTTCGAGGTCGCGCATGACGGTGGCGCTGCGGGTGTAGACGGGGCCGATGCCCTGCAGACGGTCCCACGCGTTCTGGCCGGGCGGATCGGCCGGCTCTTCGCGCGGCGCGGCCAGGCGTTCAATGTCGAATTCCCTGAACACGGGCGAAACGCCGATGCGCTGCATCCACGGCGTGGCGGCGTGGATCGCGTAGCCCGTATCGCGCAGCATGCGCGCGTCCCAGTACTGGTTCATGCCCTCGTCTAACATGGGTTCCTCGAACTCGTTGGAGGCGAGGATGCCGTAGAAGTAGCCATGGCCGAATTCGTGGATGGTGACGCCATCGAGCAGGTAGCGGTTGAATGAATCGGGCCGCACGTCGCGGTAGCTCTCGGCCGTGAAGAAGGT
>JBJMVV010000314.1:0-22167 GCA_045810505.1 Massilia sp. | reverse complement strand
GGTGATCGACACGTTGTCGCCTGGCATGACCATTTCTTTGTCTGCTGGCAGCTCGATCGAACCGGTCACGTCCGTGGTACGGAAGTAGAACTGAGGACGATAGTTGTTGAAGAACGGGGTGTGACGGCCGCCTTCATCTTTCGACAGGACATAGATCTCGCCGGTGAAGTGGTTGTGCGGCTTGATCGAACCTGGCTTGGCCAGCACCTGGCCACGCTCGACGTCTTCACGCTTGGTGCCGCGCAGCAGCAGACCAACGTTGTCGCCAGCTTGACCCTGGTCCAGCAGCTTGCGGAACATTTCCACGCCGGTGCAGGTGGTCTTGACGGTATCCTTGATGCCGACGATTTCAATTTCTTCGCCGACTTTGATGATGCCGCGCTCAACACGACCGGTCACAACGGTACCGCGACCCGAGATCGAGAACACGTCTTCCACAGGCATCAGGAAGGCGCCGTCAACAGCGCGCTCTGGCGTTGGGATGTAGGTGTCGAGGGCTTCGGCCAGCGACATGATCGCCTGCTCGCCCATTGGGCCGGTGTCGCCGTCCAGTGCCATACGTGCCGAACCCTTGATGATGGGCAGGTCGTCGCCTGGGAACTCATACTTCGACAGCAACTCACGCACTTCCATTTCAACCAGTTCCAGCAGCTCTTCGTCATCGACGAGGTCGCACTTGTTCAAGAACACGATGATGTAAGGAACGCCAACCTGACGGGCCAGCAGGATGTGCTCGCGGGTCTGGGGCATTGGGCCGTCAGCAGCGGAGCAGACCAGGATCGCGCCGTCCATCTGGGCAGCACCGGTGATCATGTTTTTGATGTAGTCGGCGTGGCCTGGGCAGTCAACGTGAGCGTAGTGACGGTTGGCGGTCTCGTACTCGACGTGCGCGGTGTTGATGGTAATGCCGCGTGCTTTCTCTTCTGGCGCTGCATCGATCTGGTCGTATGCTTTTGCTTCGCCGCCGAATTTCTTCGACAGGACGGTCGCGATAGCTGCCGTCAGGGTGGTTTTACCGTGGTCGACGTGGCCGATGGTGCCGACGTTGACGTGCGGCTTGGTCCGTTCGAATTTACCTTTTGCCATTTTGTTCTTCCTTTGAGTTTCTAGTCAGTTGGTGCCAGGGCAGAACATCGCGTTGCGATGTCCAGCGCTTGCACCCAATAATTTAATCAGTTGGTAACAGGGCAGAACATTGCTTCGCAATGTCCAGCACTGTCACCCAATTTGTTTATTTCGCTTTTGCCGTCACGATTGCATCCGTAACGTGCTTCGGAGCCTCGGAGTAGTGCTTAAACTCCATCGTGTAGGTAGCACGACCCTGAGTTGCAGAACGCAGCGAGGTCGAGTAGCCGAACATTTCCGACAGAGGCACTTCAGCTTTGATGATCTTGCCACCGCCGCCTGGAATCTCGTCCATGCCCTGCACCATACCGCGGCGGGACGACAGGTCGCCCATCACGGTACCGGCGTAGTCTTCCGGGGTTTCCACTTCAACAGCCATCATTGGCTCCAGGATGACTGGCGATGCTTTGCGGCAGCCGTCCTTGAATGCCATCGAAGCGGCCATCTGGAACGCGTTTTCGTTCGAGTCCACATCGTGGTACGAACCGAAGAACAGCGTGACCTTGACGTCAACGACAGGGTAGCCAGCCAGCACGCCGGTGTTCAGGGTGCCGCGCACGCCTTTCTCGACTGCAGGGATGTACTCGCGTGGCACGGTGCCGCCCTTGATGGCGTCAACGAACTCGAAGCCCTTGCCTGGCTCTTGCGGCTCGATCTTCAACACCACGTGACCGTACTGACCACGACCACCCGACTGCTTGACGAACTTGCCTTCGGACTCTTCGCAGGTCTTGCGGATCGTTTCGCGGTAGGCAACCTGTGGCTTGCCGACGGTTGCTTCCACGCCGAATTCGCGCTTCATGCGGTCAACGATAATTTCCAGGTGCAGCTCGCCCATACCACCGATGATGGTCTGGCCCGACTCTTCGTCGGTCTTGACGCGGAACGATGGATCTTCCTGTGCCAGGCGGTTCAGCGCCAGGCCCATTTTTTCCTGGTCAGCCTTGGTCTTTGGCTCAACAGCCTGCTGGATCACCGGCTCAGGGAACACCATCTTTTCCAGGGTGATGATCGACGATGGGTCGCACAGGGTTTCGCCCGTGGTTGCATCTTTCAGGCCGACCGCAGCGGCGATATCGCCGGCGTGGACTTCCTTGATCTCTTCACGCTGGTTGGCGTGCATCTGCAGAATACGGCCAAGACGCTCTTTCTTGTTCTTGATCGGATTGTAGACGGTGTCGCCCGACTTGATGGTGCCCGAGTAGACGCGGAAGAAGATCAGCTGGCCGACGAATGGGTCGGTCATGATCTTGAATGCCAGCGCAGCGAATTTCTCGTTGTCGTCGGCCTTGCGGGTCACTGGCTGGTCGTCTTCGTCCACGCCCTGCACTGGCTTGATGTCCAGTGGCGATGGCAGGTATTCGATGACGCCGTCCAGCATGGCTTGCACACCCTTGTTTTTAAAGGCGGTGCCGCACATCATTGGAACGATTTCCGATGCCAGGGTACGCTGACGCAGGGCTTTCTTGATCTCTTCTTCCGACAGATCGCCTTCTTCCAGGTACTTGTTCATCAGTTCTTCGGTGGCTTCAGCAGCTGCTTCGACCATCTTCTCGCGCCACTCGGCGGCTTGATCAGCCAGCTCAGCAGGGATATCGCGGTAATCGAACTTCATGCCCTGCGACGCGTCGTCCCAGTAGATGGCTTTCATCTTGACGAGGTCAACCACGCCGAGGAAGTTTTCTTCCGCGCCGATAGGGATCTGCAGAGGGATCGGGTTCGCCTTCAGGCGAGCGCGCATCTGATCGTAGACCTTGAAGAAGTTCGCGCCGGTACGGTCCATCTTGTTGACGAAAGCCAGACGTGGGACTTTGTACTTGTTCGCCTGACGCCACACGGTTTCCGACTGGGGCTGCACGCCGCCGACTGCACAGTAAACCATGCAGGCGCCGTCGAGCACGCGCATCGAGCGCTCAACTTCAATGGTGAAGTCAACGTGGCCCGGGGTGTCGATGATGTTGATGTGGTGCTCAGGGAAGTTGTTCGCCATGCCCTTCCAGAAGCAGGTGGTAGCAGCCGAGGTAATCGTGATACCGCGTTCCTGCTCCTGCTCCATCCAGTCCATGGTGGCGGCGCCGTCGTGCACTTCACCAATCTTGTGGTTCACGCCCGTGTAGAACAGGACGCGCTCGGTCGTGGTGGTCTTGCCAGCGTCGATGTGAGCGGAGATACCGATATTGCGGTAGCGCTCAATGGGGGTCTTGCGTGCCATAAATATTCCTAAATCTTTGAATGGACAAAACCGAGCGGCATTTTGAAATCAAAATGAGCCCGGCCTCGTGCAGCAGATACATGGCCGCGCCCCCGTAGGGGATTGGCCAAATGATTAGAAGCGGAAGTGCGAGAACGCCTTGTTCGCTTCAGCCATGCGGTGAACTTCGTCACGCTTCTTCATAGCGCCGCCGCGCATTTCAGCAGCTTCCATCAGCTCGCCGCCCAGACGCTGGGGCATCGACTTCTCGCTGCGCTTGTTAGCGGCTTCGCGCAACCAGCGCATGGACAGGGCCATACGACGAACTGGGCGAACTTCAACTGGCACCTGGTAATTGGCGCCACCGACGCGGCGCGATTTTACCTCAACCATCGGCTTGGCGTTGTTGATCGCGGCAGCGAACACTTCGAGCGGATCCTTGCCCGACTTTTGCTTGATGTGCTCGAAAGCACCGTAGATGATGTTTTCAGCGACCGACTTTTTGCCGGACAACATCAGAACGTTGACGAATTTGGCGACATCCTGGTTACCGAATTTTGGATCCGGGAGGATATCGCGCTTGGGTACTTCACGACGACGTGGCATTTCAATTCCTTTCAGTCTTCAGTTGAGCGCGGGGACGCAGCACTCGCGGCAGGCCATCATAACCGCCACTTACTCGACCATTACGATCGGTTCAACTATTCAATAAGCGAGAATTAATGGGCGAAACGCCGATTACTTCTTGCCTGCTTTAGCGCGCTTGGTACCGTACTTCGAGCGAGCCTGCTTACGATCCTTGACGCCCTGGGTATCCAGTGCACCGCGAACCATGTGGTAACGCACACCCGGCAAGTCTTTCACACGGCCGCCGCGCAGCAGCACGACACTGTGTTCTTGCAGGTTGTGGCCTTCACCGCCGATGTACGAAATGACTTCGAAACCGTTGGTCAGGCGAACTTTGGCGACTTTACGCAGAGCCGAGTTAGGCTTCTTTGGGGTCGTCGTGTAGACACGGGTGCAAACACCACGTTTTTGCGGGCTGTTTTCCAGCGCCGGCGATTTGCTCTTCACGGTCAGCGCGACACGTGGATTGCGAATCAGTTGATTGATGGTTGGCATCGTTATAAATCCAACAAAGATACAACATGAATAACCCGGGCATGCCCGGGGACTAAAACCTAGCCCGAAGCGCTTCAGGAGGCGCCAAAAGCCACTCAGCGAGGAGCGGCTGCGACTTCATGAAACGCATAAACTAAATCGGGAACTCGCGAGTATAAAGCCCAACAAGCTGTCGGTCAACTTGTTTACGGCTGCTTTCGAGGCTGCGAGGGGACAAGTTATGCGACATTTCGCATAATCCGGATGCAAGTAAAATTGCATCAGCCCTTGGGAAAGCACTGATAATAGCTGCTTTTTAACCCGGCACCCTGTCGATGAGAATTTTGCTGCACCGCCCCGCCGTCGGACTCCTGCTCAGCTATCTGTTGCTCTCGATCGTGCCCTTCGCCCCGCTTCTGATGGGCAAGCCCGTCGACGCGCCGCTGCAGCTGCTGGGCGTCGAAACCATCGCCTGGCTCACCGCCTGGGCCGTCTTCAAGCGCCCCGCCTGGTTCCACTGGCTGCTGCTGCCGGCGTTTATTGCCGTGCCGACCGAGCTGTACCTGATTACGTATTATGGCCAGGGGATCTCCAGTCACCACCTGGGCATCATCGCCGAGACCAGTCCGCAGGAAGCGCTGGAGTTCCTTGGCCCCACCGTCTGGCTGCTGCTCATCGTCATGGTCGCCGTCATTCTGTGGTGGGCCCTGACCCTGCGCGCCGCCACCCGCACGCGCAAACTGGACTGGGATGACAATTCGCGCTGGATCGCCCTCGCCGCGCTTGCCATTGGCGCCGGCCTGTGGGGCTATGGCGCCGCTTTCGGCGTGGCAGCAGTGCCCGGCGCGTCGGCTAGCGCGTCGGCGAGCGCCGGCGGCGCCATCGCCGGCGCGTGGCCGTCCGCGGGCGCGCGGCCCCTGCCCCACGTCGCCCGCCCGCCCGTCGACCTGGAAGCGTTTGCCCGCTCCTGGCCGTTTGGCCTGGTGATCCGCGGTGTCGACTTTTACAAGGAGCGCCGCTATCTCGCCGAACTCGGAAGGCGCAGCGCCAGCTTTCATTTCGGCGCCCACCAGCTTGACCGCGATGCCGAACCGGAAACGGTGGTGCTGGTGATCGGCGAATCGTCCCGCTACGACCGCTGGAGTCTCAACGGCTATGCGCGCGAAACCAATCCCCTGTTGTCCAAAGAGCCGAACCTTGTGCCCCTGAAAGACGTGATCACGGCCGTATCGGCCACGCGCCTGTCGGTGCCCGTCATCATTTCCCGCAAGACCGCCCGGCAAAGCCTGAAAGACGGCTTTTACGAGAAATCTTTTATCACCGCCTATAAAGAAGCCGGCTTTAAAACATTCTGGCTGTCGAACCAGATCTCGTTTGGCAAATACGACACGCCCGTGTCCGTGTTCGCCAAGGAAGCCGACGTGATCGACTTTTTGAATTTCGGCGGCTTCACCAACAACTCCAACTTCGACGAAGTGCTGTTCCCGCCGTTTGCCCGCGCCCTGACCGACAAGGCGCAAAAAAAGCTGATCGTGATTCACTCGCTGGGCAGCCACTGGAATTACAGCCAGAGATACCCCAAGCGTTTCGACCAGTGGCAGCCCTCCCTGTTCGGCATCGACAAGCCCGCCTACACGGACCTGCGTTTAAAACCGCAACTCAATAACAGCTACGACAGCAGCATTTTGTACACCGACTGGTTTCTCGATCAGCTGATTGAAAAAATGAAGGCGCGCGAACAAAGCGCCACCCTGCTGTACGTAGCCGACCATGGCCAGACTTTATATGACAAGAGCTGCAAGCTGGCTTTTCATGGGCACAACACGGATTTTGAATTCCACGTGCCCGCCTTTGTCTGGTATTCGGCGCCGTATGCGGTCCGCTATCCCGCCAAGGTCGACCAGTTAAAACGCCACGCCGGCGCCCACCTGGCCACGGAAAACATGTTTCATACCCTGCTCGACCTGGGCGATATCCGCTATCCGGGCGAAACGCTGGACTGGAGCGTGGTCAATCCCGCCTTCGTGCAGCACAAGCGCTATGTCGACAGTTATGGCTGGACCGATTACGACAATGCCACTTTTAAAGGCGATTGCCGTGAAGTGATCAGCAAGGGCAAGCCGCTCAAACGCGATTAGTGCCGGCCGGCAGGCGGCTGGCGAGCAAAGTGGCGCAAGGGCCAGGCTGCCAGCACGGCCCTGCACCGCATGCTAGTCTGTGAGCATCCTGACAAGGAGCGCCTCATGCACAAGCCTGCTCGCCTGCACTCGATCGACATGTTGCGCGGTGTCGTCATCATCCTGATGGCGCTTGACCATGTGCGTGATTTTTTCGGCCCGGCGCTGTTCCAGCCGGAAGATCTGGCGGCAACGTCGCCAGGCTGGTTCTGGACCCGCTGGATCACCCACTTGTGCGCCCCCAGCTTCGTGCTGCTGGCGGGCAGTTCGGCGTGGCTGCGGGGGCATGCCGGCGGCGCCGACCGGGCGGCGCTGTCACGCTACCTGGCCAGCCGGGGCGCCATGTTGATTCTGCTAGAAATCAGCTGGATCAATATCAGCTGGCAGTTTGCGCTCGACATCATCGTGTTACAGGTGATCTGGGCCATCGGCGCCGGCATGCTTGCGCTGGCCGCGCTGGTATGGCTGCCCCGGCCCGTCATCGCCCTCATTGCCGCCCTGCTGATCCTGCCGCACAACCTGCTCGACGGTGTTCACAGCAACAGTTTTTTGTGGAAGGCCTGGCACGAGCAGGGTTTCATTCCCCTGCGCGGGCAATTCGGCGTGCTGGTGATGTATCCCCTGATGCCCTGGATCGGCCTGATTGCCGCCGGCTACGCGCTCGGTCCCATCTTCACCTGGCCCGCGGCCCGGCGCCAGCGCTGGCTGTGGTGCGCCAGCGCCCTGCTCTTGTTCGGCTTCGTCGCCCTGCGCAGCGTCAATCTCTATGGCGATCCCGATCCCTGGTCGGCGCAGGGCCGCGGCCCCATGTACGACCTGATGTCGTTCATGCGCGTGCATAAATACCCGCCATCGCTGCTCTACCTGTGCATCACTGGCAGCATCGGCCTGGCCCTGCTCGCCGCTTTTGAAAAACTGCCAGCCATCAAATCGGTGCTGTTGTTTGGCCGCCACCCGATGTTTTTCTACGTACTGCACGTCGCGCTGGCGCATTTGCTCGGCAATCTGTATTTTCAACTGCGCTTTGGCGGCCAGGCAAGCTTCAACGAAAGCGGCGCGACTTTACCTGCCGGCTATATCCCGTCATTATTAGTGGTGTATCTGGCCTGGCTGGTCGTGCTTGCGATCATGTATGGCCTGACCCTGGCATGGGAGCAGTGGCGGCGCCGCCGTCCCGCCAGGCTGGCTCCACCACTGGCACCGGAACGCCCATCGATATGACAGAGCGCACCGTCACCTTACTGCCGGGTGGCCCGCGGCACGCTCGAATGGCGCATCGTCAACCAGAATCGCATCGACACGATCAGCATAGAACGCCACGCGATCAGCAATTGCTTGCACAGCCGCATACGGCGCCGCGTAATGCCAGACCGCATTGGGCACAAGCCGCTCGCCCACCTTGAGGTCGTAATACGTGCAATCGCCCTTGTACGGACAATAACTGGCGTGCGCACTGCGCTCGAGCAGGGTCATGTCGACGTCGGCGATCGGCAGATAAAACACAGGAGCATAAGCCGCCTCGTCCAGGCGCAGCGCATGACGGCTATCGGCCACCGTCCGGCCATCGACCATTACTTGCACCCGGCCATCGTGAGCGGTGATGCTAATCGGATGATCGGGGCCTGGAGTCAGTATTCTGCGTGTGGTATTCATGGTGAACTTTCAGATTAATAATCAGGATTCAGGCGGCGGCGCTGGGTCGTGCCGCCATCGATGCATGCCAGCGCCTCAGCGCCGTCAACTCCTCCGGCACGCCAACATTGATGGCCTTGGCGGCGAAATCGACCGCCGCCAAGGCGGTAATATCCGCGACCGAATGATTATCACCGGCGACAAAGGATACTTCCTGCAGGCGCAAATCCAGATCTTCGAAAAAATGACGGACGCGCACGCGGCTTCGCTCGGCCAGCGCCGGAATCTGCGCATAGTCGTGTGGACCGGCGAGGGCGCGCTCTTTCAGGCCCGGCGCCGCATTGCGAATTGCTTCCATGACGGCAGCAAAGCCATCCTGCTCCATGCGGCGGTCCCACATGGCAATCGTCCCCTGCTCGAGCGCGTTCGTTCCCATCAAGGGCAGTTCAGGGAAGCGCAGGTCCAGGTAGCGCTGAATCGCCGGCACCTCGCCAATGGCCGTGCCGTCTTCCAGCACCAGGGTGGGCACCACGCGGCGCGGGTTGATGCGCCGGTAAGCCTCACCGTGCTGCTCTTTCTCGCCCAGGTCGACGGCAAGCAGTGCAAGGTCGATGCCCTTCTCGGCCAGGAACATGCGCACGCGGCGCGAATTCGGCGAGCCTGCCGCGTGATACAGCTTCAGATGTTGGGTAGTCATGATGATGATCTTTCTATGTAAATGATTTTTCAGAGGCGGGCGCCGCCATCGACGCCCAGGGTTTGTCCCGTGATCCAGCGCGCCTGATCGGACGCCAGGAACACCGTGGCGTCAGCAATGTCGGCAGGTGTTGCCAGGCGTTTCAGGGCCTGCATGGCCAGCACGGCCGTGCGTCCCTGGTCGCTGTCGGTCAGGCGCGACATTCCACCCGGCACTACGCCCGGCGCGACCGCATTGACCCTGATGCCCCGCTCGCCCAGTCCGGATGCCAGGTGTCGCACCAGGGTGTCGATCGCTCCCTTGGTAGCCGCGTAGGCCGCCAATTGCCCGACTGCGGCATGGGCCACCAGCGACGACAGCATGACGATGGCGCTGCCCGTGCACATCACCGGTAACAGTTGTTGCACAAGGAAAAATGGCGCACGCACATTCACGGCAAACATGTCGTCGAACTGGGCCACGCTGGTGTCGGCCATCGGACCGGCATGGGAAATGCCGGCGTTGGCCACCAGTACATCGAGCCTGCCGCCGATGATGGCGCGCACACGTGCGGCAAGATCGTGGGCACCGTTTTCATCGCGCAAATCGGCGGCGACCTTGTCCGCTTTGCCACCGGCGGCGCGAATTTCGGCGACGACGGCGTCGGCCTCCTGCTCACCCCGGCTGAAGTGCACCAGCACCTGGGCGCCCGCGGCCGCCATAGCCAGCGCGGTGGCACGGCCGATACCGCGCGATGCGCCCGTCACCAGCGCGGTCTTGCCAGCCAGCGCGCTCATCGAACACCCGCCTTGCGCGGCAAGCCATGCGCGATCCCCAGCTTGTCGAGCAGAGCCTGCGGCTCGAAATACGCCACCCAGATGGACGTCGCCTTGCCGTCTTCGACCGTCCAGTGTTCCGAGATCGTGATGATTTCGCTGCTGCCTGCCAGCCCGAAATTGACCAGCGCAATTACCTTGCTGCCTTCAGCGAACAGGACGTCGTAACTGAAGCGGCCAAAGTCGAGTACGTCCGGCAGATTCGGCAGCACTTGCTCGCGAAAGAATGCGGCGCCCTCGTGCACGCCGCCCCAAGGCAGATAGTCGGGCGCCGTGGTGGTGAAATCTTCGCGCAGATATTGGGCGAACTCGTGCAGTTGGCCGCGCACCCCGGCCTGGTAGTAAGCGTCGACGACAGCGCGGCTTTGCGCACTGACGGATGCATTGGTATCGATATCCATGATGTGGACTCCTTGTTTTTAATGGGGGCTCAGTCGGATGCTTCAGCGAACGGCGCTCAGCCTGCCGTCTTGCCGCCATCGACCGTCAGCACCTGGCCGGTGATGAAGGCGGCGCCCGGCGCGGCCAGAAACACAATGGCGGCGACGATATCGGCCGTCGTGGCCACGCGGCCCAGTGGCACCCCGCTGGCCAATCGCGCCTTGTTTTCGGCGGTGCCGGTAAAGCGGTCGAGCATGGCCGTATCGGTCGGCCCCGGCGCCACGGCATTGACGCGCACACCGGCGCTGGCCACTTCCAGCGCCGCCGACCTGGTCAGCCCTTCTACCGCGTGCTTGCTGGCCGCATACACGGCAGCAAAGGCGGCGCCCTCGTGGCCATAGGTGGAAGAAATATTGATGATGCTGCCGCCGCCTTGGGCCATCATCACGCGCAACTCGTGCTTCATGCTCAGCAAGGTGCCCAGCACATTGGTGTCGAAGGTCGCGGCATAGCGCTCGCGCGACTGATCGACCAGGGCGCCAGGCTGGCCTTCAGTGCCGGCATTGTTGACGGCAACATCGAGCCGGCCGAACTCGGCCACGGCGCGCCGCACCAGCGCCTCGACGGCTTCGTCATCGCTTACATCGGCGGCAACGAACAAGGCTTGGGCGCCACGCTGCTTCAGCTCGGCCTCGAGGGCGCTGCCTTCGGCGACGCGCCGGCCGGAAATCACCAGGCGGGCGCCAGCATCGGCAAATGCCAGGGCGGTCGCGCGGCCAATGCCAGTGAGCGCGCCGGTGATCAGAACAACAGGATTTTGCGACATGATGTAACCCTTCTATATAGGTAAAAAGTATGGACCGCCGTGCTGAGGCTTGTGCTGCATGGCGGCATGTGTCCAAGATAGCGGGCTGTGGCAGAATAGAAAAAGACTTAATAAGCTCGTCGGCATGCCTGCGAGGCATGGTCAGACCCAACGGGAAGGCGGCATGGAACTCAGGCATTTGCGTTACTTCATCGCGGTGGCGGAAACGGGCAGTCTCACCGAGGCGGCCGAGCAGCGCCTGTTCACATCGCAGCCGTCACTGAGCCGGCAGATCCGCGATCTGGAAGACCAGGTCGGTGTCGAATTGCTGAGCCGCAGCGCGCGTGGCGTCGAGCTCACCGCCGCCGGACAAGCCTTTATCGATCACGCCCGCCTTGCCTTGCACCAGGTCGACGCTGCCGTCGAGGCAGCACGCCGCGCGGCGCTGCCGGCAAAGCAGCGTCTCGCGCTGGGCTTTCTGACCGGTCAGGAAATGCACTGGCTGCCCAAGGCCATGGCCTTGCTGCGCGAAGAGTTGCCGGGCATCGAGGTGACAGTGTCGAGCGACTACTCGACTGATCTGGCGGCCGCCCTGGCGCGGGGCAGACTCGACGCCGCATTCATGCGTGCGGAACCGGATCACGGCCTGAGCTATGTCACCGTCGCGCGCGAGGCGCTGGTGGTACTCATGCCCAGCGATCACCCGCTGGCGGCCCAGCAGGCCATCCGCCCACAGGATCTGCTGGACCAGAATTTCATCGGCATGGCCGCCAAGGCGCGCGTGCTGCGCTCGGTGATCGACCGCTATCTTGAAGCCATCGGTATGCACCTTGCGCCGACCCAGGAGGTGGACAATCCGGCCATGGTCATGTCGCTGGTGGCATCGACCCGCGCGCTGGCCCTGATTCCCGCCTACCTGGAAAACCTCTTGCCCTGGTCGGTCGTCAGCCGCCCCCTGGCCGGCACAGCGCCCACCATCGACCTGTCGCTCGGCTACAGCGAGAGCAATCCGTCCAGCGTGCTGAAATTGTTTTTGTCGCGCTTGAGCGAGCTGGCCGAATTACCGCCAGGCGGGGCCGGCCCGCGGCAATGACAAGCTCCCGCGCGCCGTCAGCCGGGTGTCCCGATGGTGTATCGTGTTTTGCCATGTGGCCGGTGCCGTAGTCGAACCGCCCCATCCTTGCGTGGGCGCAGACTTGATTCAGGCGCGGTGGAGTGGCGGTAATATAGAGGTTCTGGCGCGCTGCGGATGCGCTAAACCAAGACGGAGATAGCGCAACCATGACTGAACGAACCGCCTCCTGCAGCTGCGGCCAGCTGACCGCCCAGGTCCGCGGCGAGCCGCTACGCATTTCCATCTGCCACTGCCTCAATTGCCAGCGCCGCAGCGGCGGCCCCTTCGCCGAACAGGCCCGCTTTCCCCGCGAAGACGTCACCATCAGCGGTATCTCAACCCAGTTCGTCAAGGCCGGCGACGAAGGCAGCCACGCCACCTTTCGCTTCTGCCCCCACTGCGGCGCCACGGTGTACTACACGGCCGAGGGACTGGAAGACTTCGTGACGATTCCCGTGGGCGCCTTTGCCGACCCGGGCTTTCCAGCGCCCACCGTTTCCGTGTACGAAGGCAGAAAGCATGGCTGGGTCGTGCCGCCGGCCGATGCCGAGCATTACGGTTAAGGGGCAAGGCATGAGCCAGGTTCTTGAAATCAGAACGTACACCCTGCACCCCGGCACAGCCGGGCAGTTTGACCGCCTGTTCCACGAACAGGCCCTGCCCCTGCTGCACGCCGCGGGCACCGACGTCGTCAGCGCCCGCGCCTCGCTGCATGACCCGGAATCGTACGTCCTGATGCGCGCCTACCCCAGCCTGGCCGCGCGCGAGACGATGCAGGACCAGTTCTACGGCAGCGCCGCCTGGCGCGAAGGGCCGCGTGAAGCTATCCTCGCCTGCATCGCTCATTTCACCAGTGTCGTGATCGAGGCGGATGCAGTGCTGCTGGCGAGTTTGCGTCGCGCCTAAACCTTGGCGATCACCCTATGCCGCTAAAAAAATTCTCGGGCAGCTGCCATTGCGGCGCCGTGCGCTTCACCGCGCGCGCCGATCTGTCGCTCGGCACTGTCCGCTGCAACTGTACCTTCTGCCGAAAAATACGAAGCTGGGCTGTGGTAGTGCCGCCCGAAGGTTTCGAGTTGTTCAGCGGCGCCGAGGCGCTGACGGAATACCGCTTTGGCGCCAAACAGGAACAGCACCTGTTTTGCATGCACTGCGGCGTGCGACCCTTCGGCTTCATTCAGTCACCGCGCTCCGGCAATTTTTACGCCGTGAATATGGGCTGTCTCGACAATGCGACTGTCGAGGAACTGGCGCAGGCGCCCGTCCGCTATGTTGATGGGCTCAACGATAACTGGGACGTGCCGCCGTTGGAGGTCCGGCATTTCTAGCAGCTGCTGCCCGGTGGGCGCCTTTGCCGATCGCGGTTTTCCAGCGCCGGGCGCGTCGCTGTGTGAGGCACCCAAACGCAGGCGGTGGTGGTAGCACGCGATGCCCATAACTATGAGGTTCGTCGGTCACGCTACTTCGTCTTCCCGACGGCGAAGGGCTGGCGGCCGAGATGCTTGTCGAAAAACTTGAACAGGGCCTCGAAGTAGCGCTTCTGATTTGATTCGAGGAAGATGCCGTGTCCTTCTTTGCGCAGCACCAGCCACTCGACGTCCTTGCCCTTGTCCTGCAAGGCATCGACCATTTTTTCGCTCTGGTCGATACGGACTCGAAAATCCCATTCGCCGTGAGCAATCAGCACTGGCGCACGAAATCGCGCCGCGCTTTTCAGCGGCGAGACATCATCCAGCGTCTGCCGGTTTTCTGCACTGGCGCCGAACATGCGGTCGCGCGCCAGGCGCGCGGTGGCGCTGGCATTGATGTCGTTCCTGTCCTTGAACATGTCCCGCAAGTCGCTCACCCCGGCAAAACTGGCGCCGCAGCGGTACAGGCGAGGCGTCTTGACCATGCCCCATAGCGCTGCGTAACCGCCATAGCTGGCGCCGTAGATACAGATGCGATCCGGATCGGCGTAGCCATTGGCAACCAGCCAGGCCGCGCCGTCGGTGATGTCGTCCTGCATCGCCGCGCCCCATTGCCCGTAACCAGCTTCCATATAGCGCTTGCCAAATCCGCCCGACCCCCTGAATTGGGGCTGAAATACCGTGTATCCCCTCGCCGCCAGCATTTGTACCTCAGGATCCCAATCCCAGGCATCTCGTACCGCCGGGCCGCCATGGATGTAGACGATGGCCGGTCCGGGGCCGGTGCCGGGCACCGCTGTCAAATACGCCGGAATCGACAGGCCGTCACGGGCGGTGTATGTCACGATCTGCTTGGGCAGCATTTTTTCGATATCAATTTCCGGCTTGCGGCTGGTCACCAGCCGCATAGCCCCGCTTGGAATATCCAGTAACAGCCACCGTCCCGGGTCCCGGTCGTTGTAGGAATAGACCAGAACGCGTTTGTTGATATTCCCCTGCACAAGGTTAATCCGGTCCGGCAGCGCAAGATCAATTCCCCGCTGCAGGGCTTCGCCCTCCGAAGAAAACCAGACGATTTCGGTCTTCATGCCGTGGGTGATAGCGTATTTGGGGGTAGTGGCAAACGAGGCGGACATATCCTGGGTGGGATGACCCGCAATCATTTCCGCGACCTTGCGCTCCTTCAGGTCATAGCGAAAATAGGCGCGGGTATCACGCCCCTGCCGCGACGACACGACGATCGACTGCTGGTCCTCCCTGAACGCGATCGGCTCCCAAAAATCTGCCAGATAATCAAAGCTGGCCAGCTTTTGCCAGGCAAGCTCCGGCGATTCGCGGTACCAGTGAGTCACGCGCGTGTCATCGGAAAAAATCGCGCTATCGATCGTGGTGACCACGCGCGCCTCGCCATTCCTGTCGTAAGTCCACGCGAGCACACGGCGTTCAGGCGGAGACCGGTTTAGTTCGACACGCTTCTTGGTGACCATGTCGTAGCGGTACAGCCGCGCGCCTTTTTCGTAGAGGAAGCGCTCATGGCCATCAGCGTCTGGCGCGAGTTTTGAAATAAAACTGTCGCCGGCGTCGATCTGTTCCTGCGTGTTCACATCGACAAGCTTTTCTTTACAGCAGTCGGAGTACACCACCAATAAACGGTCATCGAACCATCGCACCTCCGTCGTCTCCGCCAGCAGCGGCGCGCCACTAAGCAGGCGGGGGGTCAGCGTGTCCACGTCGTAGACGATGACACCGCCGCGATCGCGCGTGTGGACGACCCCCGCAATATGTTCGCCGTCCGGTGAAAGCCGCAGGTCTTCAACGATGGGCCAGTTCAAGGCGTCAGCAATGCTCAGCGGTGAGTTCCCAACGGGGGCCGCAGGCGCCGCCGCGTGGACGGGAAAAACGGACGAGAGCAGTACAGCCGCAAATACGGTCGAGGTCAAGCCTCGAATGAATGCGAGCAAATGTCGTGCGTCGTGGGCCATAGTTATCAAATAGTAAAATTTTCGACAAAGTGTACCCCCGGAAATATTCCTTGTCTACAAGATCGATCGACCAGTATGGGCGGGCGGCTGGCGCAGTCGGGCCTGGCAGGCTGCGGCCGGACAGTGTCCGGCAAAAGGGCGCACCGGACAGCAGACCCGGCGGCGAATCCCTTTCTGAATCAATGCCTTATGCTCTGGCACGAATCCTGCTTCACCATGAGCATTTGCCAACACCACTGCTCCCATGATCCGCGACACATCTGCCCAGGACGCCATCGTCACCGCCCATCCCGCCGCCAAATTCAAGCGCCGCGTCATCTATACCAGTGCGGCGCTGGTAGTCGCTGGCGCGGCGGCGCTGGCCTTGACGGCGTGGCGGGGCAGCGAGCATGCGGTGAGCGAAGCGCGTCTGCGCATTGCCGAGGTCACGCGCGGCACGCTGGTGCGCGATGCTTCCGTCAATGGCCGCATCGTCGCCGCCATCAGCCCCACCCTGTATTCGACGGCGCAGTCGACCGTGACCCTGAAAACCAATGCGGGCGACACCGTCAAAAAAGGCGACGTGCTGGCCGTGCTGGAGTCGCCCGACCTGACCGACGCCTTGAAGCGAGAGCAATCGAGCTACAACCAGCTGGAAGCGGAAGTGGCGCGCCAGCAGATCCTGGCGAAAAAGCAGAAGCTGCTGGCCCAGCGCGAGGCCGACGTGGCCGAGATCGACCGGCTGTCGGCCCAGCGCACCCTCGAGCGCTACGAGTCGGTGGCCAATGTCGGCATCATCGCCAAGATCGATTACCAGAAGGCCAAGGACGCGCTGAACTCAGCGCAGATCAAGGCGAGTCACGCGGCCAAGGCGGCCGCGCTGGAAGGCGACGACGTCGCGCTGGCCCTGAAAACCAAGATCAATGAACTCGATCGCCAGCGCCTGACGCTGGCCAATGCGCAGCGCCGCTTCGACGAACTGACCGTGCGCGCGCCGGTCGATGGTTTTATCGGCACCCTGAATGTCCAGAACCGCAGCGTGGTGGCGGCCAACACGCCCCTTATGACCCTCGTCGACCTGTCGAAACTGGAAGTGGAAGTCGAGGTGCCCGAGACATACGTGGCCGACATGGGCATCGGCATGCACGCCGAGATCGCGCTGGGCGACGGCAAGGCGATGGGCACCTTATCGGCCCTGTCGCCGGAAGTGGTCAAGAACATCGTGCTGGCGCGGGTGCGCTTCGATGGCGCCCAGCCCAAGGGCCTGCGCCAGAACCAGAGAATCACGGCGCGCCTTTTGATCGAAGAAAAGCCGAACGTCGTCATGCTGCCGCGCGGCCCCTTTGTTGAAAGCGAAGGGGGCCGCTTCGCCTACGTGGTGCAGGACGGCGTGGCCGTGCGCACGCCGATCCAGCTGGGCGCGACCAGCGTGTCGTCCGTCGAAATCGTCTCCGGCGTCAAGCCCGGCGAGAAGGTCGTCATCGCCGGCACCGATACCTTTGCCAACGCGCCCCGCGTCTCCATCAACCGCTGATTTTTTTACGAATCGACTGAAAGGACATCCCATGCTGCGCATGACCAATCTCTCCAAGGTGTACCGCACCCACATGATTGAAACCCACGCACTGCGGGGCTTCGAGATCCAGGTGAACAAGGGTGAATTCGTCACCGTGACGGGACCGTCCGGCTCGGGCAAGACCAGCTTTTTGAATATCGCTGGCCTCCTCGAAGAGTTCACCGATGGCGACTACATTTTAGATGGCGTCAACGTCAAGGGCATGGACGACAACGCCCGCTCGCGCCTGCGCAATGAAAAGCTGGGCTTCATTTTCCAGGGTTTTAATCTGATCCCCGACCTGTCATTGTTCGATAACGTCGACGTCCCGCTGCGCTACCGGGGTTTCAACGCCAAGGAGCGAAAGGAGCGCATCGAGGACGCGCTGGCCAAGGTGGGCCTGGCCTCGCGCATGAAACACTACCCGGCCGAACTGTCGGGCGGCCAGCAGCAGCGCGTGGCGATCGCGCGCGCGCTGGCGGGCTCGCCCAAGCTGCTGCTGGCGGACGAACCGACCGGTAACCTCGATACCCAGATGGCACGCGGCGTGATGGAACTGCTCGAAGAAATCAACGCCCAGGGCACGACGATCCTGATGGTCACCCACGACCCAGAACTGGCCACCCGCTCGCAACGCAACGTCCACATCATCGACGGCCAGGTGTCGGACCTGGTGCGCAAGGGTCCGTCGCTGGTGGACAGCCGCAGCCACAGCGCATAAGGAACGATCATGTTTTCCTATTACTTCAAGTTGGGCGTGCGCAGCCTGCGCCGCAATCCGGCCCTCACTGCCTTGATGGTGCTGACCCTGGCCGTCGGCGTGGCGGCCAGCGTCTCGACCTTGACGATCCTGCACATCATGTCGAGCAATCCGATTCCGCAAAAAAGCGAGCGCCTGTTCGCGCCCGTGATCGACAACGGTCCGCTGGAAGGCTACAACCCGGCCGATCCGGACAACCGCAACAGCAGCAATGAGCAGATGAGCTACATCGATACCATGAACCTGCTCAAGAACGGCTACGGCGAGCGCAGAACAGCCCTGTACGGCATCGGCGCGCCGATCGAGCCGCCCCGCAAGGACATGGGCGTGATCTCGGCCCAGGGCATCGCCACCACGCGCGATTTCTTCGCCATGTTTGACGTTCCCTTCCTGTATGGCCAGGCGTGGAGCGAGGCGGAGGACAAGGCCGGCGCCGACGTCGCCGTGCTCAGTAGCGCCATGGCCGAAAAGCTGTTCGGCGCCGCCAATCCGGTCGGCCAGCGGGTGCGCATCGCGCAGCAGGACTACCAGATCGTCGGCGTGCTCAATAACTACCGCCCCCGTCCCAAGTTCTTCCGCCTGGTGGGTGGACCGGGCGCCTTCGGCCAGGAAGAAGAAGTCATGCTGCCGCTATCGACCGCGATCCGCCACGAAACGCCGCACAACGGCAGCATGAGCTGCAGCAGCAACCGCGAAGCCGGCTGGCAGGGCCTGCTGCGTTCCGAGTGCACCTGGCTGCAGTTTTTCTTCGAGACCAAGAGCGCCAGCGAGCGGGGGCAATTGCAAAGCTGGCTGAATAACTACGCCGACGACCAGCGCAAACTGGGCCGCCTGAAACGCAATGCGCCCAACCGCCTGTACGACGTGATGGAGTGGCTCGAGTACCGCAAAGTGGTCGGCAACGACAGCCGGCTGGCGGCCTGGCTGGCGTTCGGCTTTCTCGCCCTGTGCCTGGTCAACACGATCGGCCTGCTGCTGGCGAAGTTCTCGGTGCGCGCATCCGAAGTGGGCATCCGCCGCGCCCTGGGCGCCTCGCGCGCCGAGATTTTCCAGCAGTTCCTGACCGAGACGGCCGTGGTCGGCCTGGCCGGCGGCCTGCTTGGCCTGCTGCTGGCCTTTGGCGCCCTGGCCATCATCGGCATGCAGTCGAAAGAGATGCAGGTGGTGGCGCACATGGACCTGCCGATGCTGGCCCTGACCTTCGTGCTGGCGCTGCTCGCGGCGGTGCTGGCCGGCCTGATTCCTACCTGGCGCGCCTGCAAGATCACGCCCGCCATCCAACTCAAATCGCAATAGACCCGGAGCGATCATGGAAATCCGCCCTATCCTCTCAGCGCTCCTGCGCAGCAAGACCGGCGCCATCCTGGTGGCGCTGCAGGTGGCCATCAGCCTGGCCATCCTGGCCAATGCAATCCACATCGTCAACCAGCGTCAGGCCGTGGCGGCGCGGCCATCGGGCATCGCCGACGAAAGCACGATGGTGTATGTCGAACTGCGCCACCTGCGCAAGAGCGACCACAATGCGCAGCTGGCCGAGCAGAAGGCCGAGACGGCCGCCCTGCGCGCCGTCCCTGGCGTCACCTCGGTGGCGTTTACCAACCAGATGCCGATGACGAACAACGGCAGCAACACCAGCGTCTCGGCCGACCGCAAGCAGCTGCAGTCGAGCGCCGTCGCCTCCTATTATTTTTCGCCTGACTCGCTGGTGAAAACGCTGGGACTGCGCATCGTCGAAGGGCGCGATTTCCGGCCCGACGAATTCATCGAAATCGACAACGACAAGGATGACGATGCGGCCTCCGCGCCGCACGCGATTCTTGTCACGCGCGCACTGGCGCAGAAAGTCTGGCCCAATGCCAGCAGCTACGTCGGCAAAACGCTGTACTATGGCACCGGCGCCGATGCCCAGGGCGGCCCCGTGGTCGGCGTCCTCGACACCCTGCAAAGCCAGAGCGCCGAAGTGGGTGAACGGGGCGGCTATGCCAGCATCGTGCCGATGCGCCTGACCAACGGCTACGGCACCATCTACGCCATCCGCACCGAGGCGGGCCAGGTCGAGCGGGTGATGAAGGAAGCCGAGACGGCGCTGCTGCGCACCTCGGCCGATCCCCTGATCGTGCGCATGAAAAAGATCAGCGATACCCGCAAGGAGCGCTACCGCGCCGATATCGGCCTGTCGTGGATGCTCGTCACCGTCAGCGCCCTGCTGCTGGTGATCACCGCCAGCGGCATCGTCGGCATTTCCAGCCTGTGGGTGACCCAGCGCCGCAAGCAGATCGGCGTGCGCCGCGCGCTGGGAGCGCGCCGGGTCGACATCCTGCGCTATTTTTTGACAGAGAACTTCATGATCACCAGCGTGGGCGTGGCGAGCGGCGTGCTGCTGGCGGTCGCCCTCAACCAGCTGCTGGTGTCGAAACTGGAGATGGCCAGGCTGCCGCTGGACTACCTGCTGATTGGCGCCGGCGTGTTCTGGTTGCTGGGCGCCCTGGCCGTGTACGGGCCGGCGTGGCGGGCCGCCAGCATTTCGCCGGCGACGGCGACCCGGAGCACATGATCGCAGCATCCTCAGCGCCCGGGGCGATGCTATGCTAGCGCCCATGCCCACAGTCCTGATCATCGACGACAACGCCGCGGTCGCCATCGCGCTCGACGTGCTGTTTTCCCTCCACGACATCGCCGCCGTCAGCGCCGCCTCGCCCGCCGAGGGCCTGGCTGCGCTCGATGCGGGCGGCATCGACCTGGTCATCCAGGACATGAATTTCACGCTTGATACCACCTCGGGCGCGGAAGGGGTGGCGCTGTTTCGCACCATCCGCGAACGTCACCCCGACCTGCCCGTGATCCTGCTTACCGCGTGGACCCACCTGGACGCGGCGGTCGACCTGGTCAAATCCGGCGCCGCCGATTACCTGTCCAAGCCGTGGAACGACCAGCGCCTGATCGCCACGGTGCGCAATCTGTTGGAACTGGGCCAGGCCAACCGGGCGCTGGGCCAGCGGGTGCAGCGCGAGCGCCGCAGCAAACGCGAACTGGAAAGCCGCTTCGACCTGCGCGGCCTGGTGTGGCAGGACCCGGCGATGGAAGCGGTGCTGCAACTGGCCTGCCAGGTGGCGCGCGCCGATGTGCCGGTCCTGATCAGCGGGGCCAATGGCACCGGCAAGGAGCGCATCGCCGAGATCATCCAGGCCAATTCGGCCGTGCGCGACGGCCCCTTCGTCATCCTCAACTGCGGCGCCCTGCCGGCCGAACTGATTGAAGCGGAGCTGTTCGGTGCCGAAGCGGGCGCCTACACGGGCGCCTCCAGGGCGCGCGAAGGCAAATTCGAAGCGGCCGATGGCGGCACCCTGTTCCTCGACGAAATCGGCAACCTTCCCCCGGCCGGGCAAATGAAACTGCTGCGGGTGCTTGAAACGGGCCGCTTCGAGCGGCTCGGCTCGAACCGCGAGCGGACGGTCAAAGTGCGGGTGATCAGCGCCACAAATGCCGACCTGCCGGCCATGATCCGCGCCGGCAGCTTCAGAGAGGACCTGTTTTACCGGCTCAACCTGATCGAACTGCGGCTGCCGGCGCTGGCGGCGCGCATTGAGGACATCCTGCCGCTGGCGCGCAGTTTTCTGGCGGCCGGCAAGTCTCTCAGCGCCGGCGCGGACGCCGCCCTGCTGGCCCACGGCTGGCCGGGCAATGTGCGTGAACTCAAAAACGTCATGGCGCGCGCCAATCTGCTGGCGCGGCAGGACGCCATCGGCGCGGCCGATCTGGGCCTGCCGGCGGCGCGCAGCCCTGCGGTAGCCGCAACGGCGGCGGCAGATGAACCCGACCGTGAGCTGATCACCAGTGCCCTCGCGCGCGCCAACGGCATCGTCGCCCAGGCCGCCGCTGAACTGGGTTTGTCGCGCCAGGCCCTGTACCGGAGAATGGAGCGGCTGGGCATCGCGCGTCCCGCATGAAGCAGCGCCGCGCTGCGAAACCCAGGCGGCCCATGCGCCTGTCGATGGTAACCCGCTGGTCAGCCCTGGTCGGCACCCTGTCGGCGATGGGCATCGGCATCGCGCTGGGCCTCGACCACCTGCTGCCGGGCCGTCCCGGCCTGGTGGCGGGCCTGTCGATGGTGTGCGTGGTGCCGATTGCCGTCATCACCATCCGGGCCCAGGTGCAGCCCATCATGTCGCTGTTTCGCGCACTGGAGGGGACGGTCGCCAGCTACCGCGACGGCGACTTTTCGTTCAGCCTGCACTGGCCCCAGAACGATGAATTGCTGGACCTGATCGCGGCCCACAACCGGCTGGGCGAAGTGCTGCGCGAGCAGCGGCTCGACCTGACCCAGCGCGAACTGCTGCTCGACACCATGGTGCAGAACACGCCGGTGGCGATGCTGCTGGTGGCCGACGGCGGCGGCGAAGACCCATCGGGTGCACGCAAGCAGGCCATCGTCTACGCCAACCTG
>JBJMVV010000313.1:0-10384 GCA_045810505.1 Massilia sp. | reverse complement strand
GCGCGAGCGCGCGCTGGCCGTGCTGGATGCCGAGGCGCTCAAGGAAAAGCCCCAGCGGGCGGCCTTTGCGCGCCTGCTGCGCGAGAGCTGGAGCGGGCGCGCCAGCGTCGATTCAGTGGGATACCGCCTGGCGCGCGGCTTCATGTGGACGCTGTACGAACAGGCTTACGGCGGCGCCAACGCGGCGCTAGCCCATCTCAGTCCAAAGGCTGACGCGCACGCCGCCAGTTCGCGCTGGCCGGTGGTGATGGCGCGCCTGCTCGATGAACAGCCGGCCGGCTGGCTGCCGCAGGCTTATCCAAGCTGGCGCGCCTTCCAGCTGGCGGCCATCGACAGCTTGATCGCCCAGTACCAGGCGGCCGGCCAGCCTTTGGAAGGCGCGAGCTGGGGCCAGCGCAATACGGCGGCGATTTCGCATCCGATTGCGCTGGCGGTGCCCCAACTGGCGCGCTGGCTGACCGCGCCGCCCGATCAACTTCCAGGCGACGCCAATATGCCGCGGGTGGCGGGCAGCAAATTCGGCCAGTCCGAGCGCCTCACCACCAGTCCAGGCAAAGAAGAAGAGGGTGTTTTCAATATGCCGGGCGGGCAGAGCGGCCATCCCCTGTCGCCGAATTTTTTGCGCGGCCACGCCGACTGGGTGGCGGGCCGGCCCACGCCGCTGCTGCCGGGGGCGCCGGTGCACACGCTGCGGCTGGAGCCAGCGACGAAATAGGAGAAGGCTACTTGATTTCAGCGGCGTCCGCGCAAGGCAGCAGCAGGCGCTCGGCGATCGACTCGTGCGGGGAGGGGTGGCCCAGATAAAAGCCCTGCACCATGTCGCAGCCGTATTCCTGCAGCAGCGCCAACTGGGCGTCGGTCTCCACGCCCTCCGCCACCACCACCATTTTGAGGCCGTGGGCCATGGCGATGATAGCGCGGGTGATGGCGGCGTTCTCGGCGTCCTGCGGCAGGCCGCTGATAAAGCTGCGGTCGATTTTCAGGGCCCGCACGTCGAAGCGCTTCAGGTAGCTCATGGACGAGTAACCGGTGCCGAAGTCGTCGATCGAGAGCTGCACGCCGATGGCCCGCAGCTGTTCCATCGTCGCCATGGTGGCGCGCGCATCGTCCATCAGGGTGCCTTCGGTCAGTTCCAGCTCCAGCAGGCGCGCTTCAAGACCGCTGTCGTGCAGCGCCGAGAGCACGATCTGGCTCAGGTTTTCGTCCTTGAACTGCTTGGCCGACAGGTTCACTGCCATGCGGATGCAGCGCTTGGCGCTCTTTTGCCAGGCGCGCGCCTGCTGGCAGGCGGTGCGCAGCACCCACTCGCCGATCGGCACGATCAGGCCCGTGTCTTCGGCGAGGGGGATGAATTCGTTGGGCGAAATCAGGCCCCGTTCCGGATGGCGCCAGCGCACCAGCGCTTCGACGCCGACGATGTCGCCGCTGGCCACATCGATTTGCGGCTGGTAGAGCAGGTACAGCTCCTGATTTTTCAGGGCGCGCCGCAGGCCTACTTCGAGCTTCACGTGGCTCATGATCTGCATGGTCAGCGAAGAGCTATACAGTTTGGCGTTGTTCTTGCCGCAGTTCTTGGCGTGGTACATGGCCGTGTCGGCAAATTTGAGCAGCGAATCGCAGTCGCTGCCATCCTCCGGGAACAGCGAGATGCCGATGCTGGCGGTCACAAAAATCTCGTTGCCCTCGATCTGGAAGGGACGGCGCATGGCGTCCTTGACCCGGTCGGCGACATTGAGCGCGTGATCGACCCGGTCCAGGTCGGGAATCAGGATGGTGAATTCGTCGCCGCCCAGGCGCGCCAGGTTGGTGGTCTGTTCGCCCCGCGAGACCAGGTCGGTGGGGCGGATGGTTTCACGCAGGCGCTCCGAGACGACCTTGAGCAGATGGTCGCCGACGTTGTGGCCGAGGGTGTCGTTGATGCGCTTGAAGGCGTCGAGGTCCATGAACAGCACGGCGAACTTCTTGTCGCCGAGTTTCGAGCGGTGCAGTTCGCGCTCGAGCGTTTCGAGAAACGCCTGGCGGTTGGGGATGCCGGTCAGGCTGTCGCAATAGGCCAGGCGACGGATCTGCTCCTCCGTGCGTTTGCGCTCGCTGATGTCGCGCACAAGGCCCAGTACTTCGCTGGGACCGGTCGCCACCAGCCGCGCTTCAAAATGATGGATGGCGCCAAAGCGAGTCAGTTCGTAGTCCACCGAGCGAATCTGCTGGGTGGCCAGTACGGCCTGCATCTGTTCGAGCAGGCGGTCGGCGATCTCGCGCGGCAGCACTTCGGTGATGTGCTTGCCGATGCAGGCTTCGGCGGGGAACGAGGCGCTCGGTTCGCGCGCGGCGCGCACACCTCTGCCACCGCCGCCCCGTTTGGCGCCTGGGTGCTCGTGGCCGGGCCATTCGTGGCCCGGCCATTCGCGGCCGGCCCATTCGGCGCCCGAGCGGTCGTGGCCCGGCTCGTAATCGAGATAAAAGCCGTCGCCATTGAGCCGGAAAAAGGTGTCTGGAATGGCGGCCAGCACCGCGCGATTCTGGGCGTCGGCCATGCGCAGGCGGACGATGGCGTCGCTGGCGCGCAGCACGTAGAGCACCCGGTGGCCGAGGATGGGCCAGTTGATCGGCTTGGAGACGAAGTCGGTGGCGCCCACCTCGTAGGCATTGGTCACCGCTTCGATGTCGTCGCCGCCGGTGACCATGATGATGGGGACGGCGGCGCCGGTTTCGATGCGGCGGATCTCGCGGCAGGCGGAAAAGCCGTCCATGTTCGGCATCTCGACGTCCAGCAAAATCAGGTCCGGCGCCATGCTCTGGAAGTAGGTCACGGCCTGCACGCCGTCTTCCGCCTCGATGCCGTCCAGGCCCACCTGGCCCAGCATCTCCAGCATCAAGAGGCGCATGACCGGATCGTCGTCCGCCACCAGGACGACGCCGCGCTTGTTGGGTGGGATTGAGGCCATGTCAGTGTTCCTTCTCTAGGAGGGCGCTCAGCGAAAGCCGGACGGCCTGGTATTCGTGCTCGATATCGGCGAGGAGGCTGGCCGCGCCCTCGGTGCTGTTGCTGCGGCCGAGCAGTTCGAGTGCCTTGCACAACTGGGCGAGCGCTTCGGCGCCGACGTTGGCGCTGCTCGATTTGAGGCTGTGGGCGATCTTGCGCAGCGCCGTGGCATCGGCCTGGGCCAGGGCAGTCTGCAAGGTGGGGAACTGGCGCGGCGTGTCGGTGATGAAGGCGGTGACGACCCGGCGCACCAGCACGGGGCCGCGGTCGGCGGAGAGGGCGCGGATGTTGGCCAGGGCCTGGGTATTGATGACGCCCCCGGTGGGCGCGGACGGCGTGTCGTCGATGAGGGGCGCAACGGGGATCGGTGGCGGTGGAGGGCGGGCTGCTCCGGCCAGCGGCATGCTCATCCAGCGTCCCAGCAGGCTGGATAGCTGCGCCTGTGTAAACGGTTTACTCAGATAATCGTCCATACCGGCGGCGAGACAGGTTTCGCGGTCGCCCTGCAAGGCGTTGGCGGTGATGGCGATGATCGGCAGGCTGCGGCTGGCTTTGCTGTCCCGTTCGAGGCGGCGGATTTCGGCGGTGGCGGCCATGCCGTCCATGACCGGCATCTGGCAGTCCATCAGCACGATGTCGTAGTGGCCGGCACGGGCGGCCTGCAGGGCCTCGGCGCCGTTGCGGGCGCAGTCGACAGCCAGGCCCAGGCTGTCCAGCATGGCCATCGCCACTTCAACGTTGACGGGGTTGTCCTCGGCCAGCAGGATGCGGCGCTGGCCCGGGCCCGATGCAGGTGCGGCATTGCTCGTCTCAATCCTGCGTTCGGCGGTTTGGTCCGGCGCTGCCGGAAGAGCCGGCGCGGCCAGCGGACGCGCACGCGGGGCGATGCATTCGAACAGGTCGGCCGGGCGCACCGGTTTGATCAGCTGATAGGCCACCCCCGCCTCGCGCCGCTGCACGGGGTCGGCGGCCAGCCGGTTGTCGCTCAATAGAAGAATGCGGGTGGCGCGGGTGGCTGGTTCGGCGCGGATGGCGGCGGCCAGCGACAGGCCGCTGGTGCGCGCCAGGTCCATGTCGAGGATGGCGACGTCGTATGGATTGCCGGCGCCGGCTGCGGCCGCAATCCAGTTGGCCGCGTCGAGCGAATCGCCCACGCTGTCGCAAGCGAGCTTCCATGCGCCCACCTGCTGCACCAGCGCGGCGCGACTGCTTGCGTGTTCGTCGACGATCAGCACGCGCTGGCCTTCAATGGCCGACAGCGAAAAGCCCGGTTCGTCGGGATCGACCCGGCGCTTGTCGAAGGTGACGGTGAACCAGAAGATGGCGCCTTGCGTCAGGGCGTTGTCGACGCCGATCCGGCCCCCCATCAGTTCGACCAGCTGCTTGGAGATGGCCAGCCCCAGGCCGGTGCCGCCGTACTTGCGGGTGGTGGAACCGTCGGCCTGGGAAAAAGCTTCGAAGATGCGGCTGCGCGCCTCGCGCGAGACGCCGATGCCGGTATCATGCACTTCAAAGCGCAGCGCGACAGCGTGGGCGTCCTCGCCGCAGACCTGCACCACGGCGCGCACCCGGCCTTCGTCGGTGAACTTGATGGCGTTGCCGAGCAGGTTGGCCATGATCTGGCGCAGGCGGTTGGGATCGCCGCAGATGGCGACCGGGATATTGTTGGCGATGTCGAAGTCGAGCGCGATGCCCTTGTGCTGGGCCTGCGGCGTGTAGACATTGTTGATGTCGTCCAGCAGATCCCACAAATTGAAATTGATGTATTCGACCGACAGTTTGCCGGCCTCGATCTTGGAAAAGTCGAGGATGTCGTTGATGATGACCAGCAGGTGTTCGCCGGAATTTTTGACGAGGTGGGTGTACTTGCGCTGGGTTTCCGACAGGTTCGTGCTCAGCAGCATTTCCGTCATGCCCAGCACGCCGTTCATGGGGGTGCGGATTTCGTGGCTCATGGTCGCCAGAAACGCGCTCTTGGCGCGGCTGGCGGCCTCGGCAGCGTTCTTGGCCCGCTCCAGTTGCTCGGTGCGCACCCCCACCTGGCGCTCGAGTTCGTCACGATGGTGGGTCAGCGCCGCGCCCCGTCCCTCGATGTGGTCCATCATGTCATTGAAACTGTCGATCAGGGCGCCCAGCTCATCGGTGCGCTGGTGCGGAATGCGCAGGGTAAAATTTTGCGTCGCCGACACCTTTTTGGCGACGTCGATGAGTTTGCTGACGGGATCGGTGATGCTGTTCTTGAAGCGGCTCGCCAGCAGCAGCGAGAGCAGCAGGGAGCCGACCATGGCGGCCGCCACCACGCCGAGGCTGTTGACGATATCGCGCCACATGGCCGTCAGGTCCGCTTCGATCATCACCACACCAGCCTGGTGCGGCCCGCTGCTGACATCGCGGTAGAGCCGCATGCGGGTGGCCCAGACGCTGCGCCCGCGCGCGTTGGCCGCTTCAATGGCTGCGGCGTCAACGCCCACCGCATCAACATCGGTGAACAGCTCGTCGTGCCGGTCGGGCGCCACGTAGCGGGCAAACACCTTGCCCTTGGCGTCGAACAGGATGGCGCTGGCGATTTCTTCCTTGGCCTTGAGGGCCGACAAGGTGTTCTGGGCCGCCGCGCGGTCGTTGAACAGCAGGGCGTCGACACTGTTGGCGCCGACCACGCCGGCGAACGACGACAGCTGCATCGCCTCGTCCTTGCGGTGATTGATGACCGAAATGACGGCGAAGGCGGCAAAGACAAAGATCAGGGCGACGCCTGTCGACAAAAACGAGATGATCGTCAGTTTCTGGTTCAGGCTCGAGCGCGCAAATTTCAACATGGCCCACCTGCGTGACGAGACAGAGAAGATGGGCGCTTGCAGGCGTCCTTCGCGGAGACAACGATTCCGGCAGAAAAAATATACGGGGAAAGAAACTGGCCACTATTGATATGACGCAAACGCTTATGGTCTCGGCAGCAACAGAAGCCCTGTTAAATTTCCGTGACGAAATTTCAAGAGTCTTTTGGCGTTTGACGAGGCGCAAATGTGACGCCGAGGGTGAGCCGGCACAAACATAAACTGCGCAAAGGTGGAGTAAATCGGCTGTCGCGACCCGATAAATATGGCGGGGCGGGGTGCGGTGTCGTCGTTTTATCGACGTGCGGTCAATACAACACGCATAGCTAATTCCGACATGCAACTCGCTGAAGCTTGGTGTTACACTAAAATACACAGGGCGTATCCCTCTGCATGGCCTCCCTAAGGTTGCCCTACGGTAATTATTCCACTATGATGGAACCCATTACAGTCACCCACACGCAGATGGTCGCCGCCGACACCTCATTTTTTCCGCTGGTTGACTTGCGCGCCGTTTCCAACAGCGCCCATCAGTGGGTAGCCTTGAGCCTGCGTTTGCCTCCCGATGGCCTGCCCGATGCCTTGGTCTCCGCCACCGGCCAGGACGCACTTGCCGGCTGGCTGCACGCCGTGTTCGACAGCGGCGACCTGCTGACCGCCATTGCCCCGCTCGACTGCATTGTCCACCTTGCCAGCCCGGCGCCCCTTCACGCAGCCTTGCTGACGAAATTGCCGCCCGCGCGGGTGGTGTTTGCCATCGATGCCGCCGCTTTGGAGGAAGAGGGCGCTGCGGTCGCGCTCGCTCGCCTGCAGGAAAGCGGCTACCGCATCCTGATCGATGGCGCGGCAGCACACATGCCCGCCAACCTGCGCGCGCTGGCCCACGACGCCGCCATGCCGCTGGCGCCGGGCCCGGCGCTGTCGGCCCTGTTTGGCCCCCACCTGGCCTATCAGGTCGATACGCCGATGCTGTTCGAGGCGTGTGCCCGGGCCGGTTTCAGCTGGACCAGCGGGCGCCATGCACTGCAAGCAAAGCCCGCCACAGCCGGCGCGCCGGCCGACGACGGCACCACGGCGCGGCGCCTGCTCAAACTGCTGGGACTGTTGCTGGCGGATGCGGAGACGCGCGATATCGAAGCCGAACTCAAGCACGATCCTGCGCTGTGCTTTCAATTGCTGCGCCTGGTAAATTCGGCGGCGTTCGCGCTCAGTACGCCGATCCACAATTTTTCCCAGGCGATCGACCGGCTGGGCCGGCGCCAGTTGCTGCGCTGGCTGCAACTGCTGCTGTACGCCCGGCCTGGCCTCGATGGCGCGGCCAATCCCCTGTTGCCCGTGGCCGCCCTGCGCGCGGCGCAGATCGAATCACTCTGCAAGCAGCACGGCTGCGAACGAGACGCCCAGGACCTGTCGTTCCAGGTGGGCGTGTTTTCCCTGCTCGACATCTTGCTGGGCATGCCGATGGGCGATATCGTCGCCGCCTTGCACCTGCCGCCGGATGCGGCCGGCGCTCTGCTCGAGCGCAGCGGCGTGGCTGGCGGCCTGCTGGCGCTGGTTGAGTCGACCGCGCCCTCGGCCGCCGCGCTGGCCGCCGCCGGCGTGACGCCGGCGCAGTGGTGGCAGAGCCAGCTCGACGGCTTCCACTGGGCCATCCAGGTCAGCAGGAACCTCTAGATGAACAGCGACGGCGCCCCCGACTTCATTGCCAGCAGCGCCGCCCTGTGCGACGCCGTGCTGCGCCTGCGGGGCCAGCCCATGCACGAGGAACTGGGCCGCATCGCGCGGGTGCTCTTGATGAGTCCGTATGGCGTGTATCAGACGGCGCAATCGGAGCGGCCCGCCGCAAGCACGCCGCCCGCCGACACCGGCCAGCTGCGCCAGGATGTCGTCTCGGGCGAGGTGGTGTTTGGCCATTTTCTTGTATTTGGCCGCGCCAGCTATGACGACACTGACCGCCGCCACCTGGCTGCCCTGGCCCAGCTCGCCGCCAGCCTGATGCGGGTGCACGCGCTGTCGCAGCATTCCAGCGACGCCTTCGGCCAGGTCGAAGCGCAACTGGCGCACCAGAGCCGCATCCTCGACCAGATCCAGGAGTCGGTGCTGACGATCGACCGCAACGGTTACATCACCAGCTGGAACCGGGGCGCCGAGCGGCTGTTCGGCTACAGCGCCCAGGAGGCGATCGGCAACAACATCCTGTTTATTTACGCCGACGAGGACGCCCAGTTCAGCGCCAGCTTCCTGGAGCAGGGCGGACGCATCATGGAAGTGCGGCGCCGCAAGAAATCCGGTGAAGTGTTCTGGGCCAGCATGACCTTGACGCCGCTGATCGACGCCGAGCAGCGCCAGACGGGACTGATCGCCTATTTGAGCGACATCACCGAGCGCAAGCAAACCGAAGAGCGGCTGCACCACCTGGCGTACTACGATGGCCTGACCAACCTGCCCAACCGCACCTTGCTGGCCAAGCTGCTCGACCAGGGGCTGGCCGTGGCGCAGCGCAACGACATGGCCGGCTGCGTGCTGTTCATCGACCTCAACCGTTTCAAGTGGATCAACGACACCCTGGGCCGCCGCATCGGCGACGAGTTGCTGCGGCAAGTGGCGCTGCGCCTGCGGGGCGCCCTGCGCGAAGAAGACATTGTCGCGCGCCTGTCGGGCGACGAATTTGTCGTCGGCCTGTTTGACATCCGCCAGCATTTTGAAGCGACGACGGTGGCGCAGAAGCTGCAGGCCTCGCTGGTCGCCCCCTTCGTCATCGACGGCCACGACCTGCGCGTGGGCGCCAGCATCGGCATCAGCGTCTACCCGCAGGACGGCCAGGATGCCGAAACCCTGCTGCGCCTGGCCGACATCGCCATGGCGCGCGCCAAGCAGGGCCACGACAGCCAGGGCGACAGCGTGGCCTTCTACAGCCTCGACATGAACGACGGCATGCACGAACGCATGCGCATTGAATCAGGCCTACGCCACGCCCTCGGCCACGGCGAACTGCTGCTGCACTACCAGCCCAAATTCGCCATCGACGACGCCCGCATCATCGGCGCCGAAGCGCTGGTGCGCTGGCAGCACCCCGAACGGGGCCTGGTCTCCCCGGCCGAATTCATCCCGCTGGCCGAAACGACCGGCCTGATCCTGCAAGTGGGAGAATGGGTGCTCCAAGCCGCCTGCGCCCAGGCCGCCATCTGGCAAGCCGCCGGCCTGCCGCCCCTGCGCATCGCCATCAACGTCTCCGCCCGCGAATTCACCCCCGCGCTCCCCGGCCGTCTGGCCGCCACCCTGGCGCGCTACCAGGTCGGCGCCGAATGGCTCGAACTGGAAATCACCGAAAGCGCCCTGATGCACAACATCGAGCGCGTGATCGCCGTCATGGACCAGATCAACGCCCTCGGCGTCACCCTCTCGCTCGACGACTTCGGCACCGGCTACTCCAGCCTGTCCTATTTAAAACGCTTCCCCATCCAGAGCCTGAAAATCGACCGCTCCTTCACCCTCGGCCTCCCCCACGACCCCAGCGACTGCGCCATCGCCACCACCATCATCGGCATCGGCCAGGCCCTGGCGCACCGGGTGATCGCGGAAGGCGTGGAAACAGTCGAGCAGCTGGAATTTCTGCGCGCGTCGGGCTGCGACGAGGTGCAGGGTTATCTGTTTTCGAAGCCGCTGGGAGCGGCAGCTTTCGAGAAGGCCTTGCGCGAAAACTGGCTGCTGTAAGCCTCCGCCGCCAGCATCGGGGGCTGGCGCTTGGCGCCTGACCCCGTTTTGTTGAGCTCAGCTATCTATATCGATGGAGGCGATCAGCGAGGGATGCCATTACATGCTGCGTTCTGTATAATGTTGGACTTCTGGAAGCGTGGCCGAGTGGTTGAAGGCAGCAGTCTTGAAAACTGCCGACGGTGAGAGCCGTTCGTGAGGTCTGCTTCGACGGTTTCAGCAAGCAATAAAACAAGCCCGCAAGGGCTTTTTTTATTGCTTGCTGAAACCGAGGGCGCCACCTGCGTGGCGCCTGCTCGAAGCAGACGGGCCGGGCGTACTCGCCCGGCACTCTCCGAATCGCCCATTAGGCTTTACTGCCGCCGCTTATGTATAATGTTGGACTTCTGGAAGCGTGGCCGAGTGGTTGAAGGCAGCAGTCTTGAAAACTGCCGACGGTGAGAGCCGTTCGTGAGTTCGAATCTCACCGCTTCCGCCAAGACAATAAAACAAGCCCCACCGGGGCTTTTTTTATTTCTTGGCGGAAGCGAGCAGGGCGCCCGCGCGCCCTGCGTGTGAGATTCGAAGGGCTGGGCGTACTTCGCCCAGCCCTCTCCGAATCGCCCATCTGCTGCCGCTCCGCGGCAGCCCCGCGCCGCCGCAGGCGCGCGTCCCCCCTCCGTTCCAAAGCGAGCGGGGCGCCTTCGCGCCCCTGCGAGCGAGATTCAAAGGGCTGAGCGCCCTCACCGTCGCAACCTCCCGTCGCCGCCCCATTCCGCCGCCTCCTCGCCGCCCCTCAGCAAACCTCGATTAGTCCAACCGGGCTAATCACTTGTCATGATCTTGTCTTTCTCGGTTGGTAATATGCAAATTC
>JBJMVV010000312.1:0-5406 GCA_045810505.1 Massilia sp. | reverse complement strand
GCGCGATGCGCCCAGTTCGCTCGACCAGTGCCGCCGCTGCGACCTGTGGGAACACGCCACGCAAGCGGTCGGCGGCGTCGGCCCGAAAAAGGCCCGCATCATGCTGGTGGGCGAGCAACCTGGCGACCAGGAAGATCTACAGGGCAAGCCCTTTATCGGCCCTGCCGGCCAGTTGCTCGATCGCGTGATGGATGAAGCCGGCGTGGACCGCCGCACCATCTATCTGACCAACGCCGTCAAGCATTTCAAATGGGAACCACGCGGCAAGCGCCGCCTGCACAAGACGCCCGCCCAGAAAGAAATCGAAGCCTGCAGTTACTGGCTCGAGCATGAACTGGCCGAAGTCAAACCCGACGTCATCGTCGCGCTCGGCAGCACCGCCCTGAAATCGGTGCTGGGCACCAGCCACGTCACCTTGAAAGACACCCTCGGCAAACCGATCGCCCACCAGGGCCGCTGGGTCATCACCGTGTATCACCCCTCGTATGTGCTGCGGGTGCCCGATGAGGCCAGCAAGCGGCAGGCGACGCAGGTGATGATCGAGGGTTTGCAGATGGCGCAGAGACTCGCGCAGGAGGGTAAACCGCCGGGGTGATGCCCGTTCAGACTGGCAAGATATTTGATGTGGAGTCGATGCAACTTGCTGTAAGGGCAATCCGCTTTTACACTGATGCATTACGAGCGTCCGCTAACGGCCCAGGAGCAGTCGTTGTAAAGGCACCTAAAGAGACCCCGCAATGGCAGTTTGGCAATATGACCTGTTCGTAGTCGGTGAGGGACATGTTCTTCCACTTTTGATGGAAGATGGTTGGGAGCTTCCTCAACTGCCTGCAGAGTCAACGCTGAACGCGCAAGGAATCTTAATAGAGTCGCTGGGCTGTGCGTGGTTGATGATGGATGACTGGGTTGTCTTCGGGAATGAAGAAACCACGCGCATCGACCTCATATTTAACGAAAAAAACGAGGTCGAAATCCGGATTCGTCTTAGCGCGTCAGCGACTTATGCCGACCTCGACGCTGTTTCCGAGTTCGCGTGTGCGCTACGTAGCAAGCTTTTTGATCCGGCATCTGGTGCGCTGCTTCAACCCGACCGCAGTTCGGTGGCTTCAGCTTTGGCTTCATCCCGCGCAGCGGCATATTCGCGATCGCCGCGCGCTTTTCCATTAGGGCAGTCAGGAGCCTAACCGGCTTCATTCCAAGGTCAGGTTTGGGTCGTAAGTGGTCATTGACCAGATAAAAAAACGGCCCTGCCAAGCAGAGCCGTTTCCATCACATCCCGCGCATCAATCAAGCCTCAGCCAGCACTTCCTCACGAATCTTCGCAGGCTCATCGACTGGCTGGCGGATCAGGTAATCAAAGGCGCTCAATGCCGCCTTGGAGCCTTCACCGGCCGCGATGACGATCTGCTTGTAGGGCACCGTCGTCACGTCACCCGCGGCGAACACGCCCGGTACATTGGTTTGGCAGCGCGAGTCGATGACGATTTCGCCGAACTTGCTCAGATCCACAGTCCCTTTCAGGAACTCGGTGTTGGGCACCAGGCCGATCTGAACGAAGACGCCTTCCAGCGCAACATGGTGGGCTTCGCCGCTGACGCGGTCCTTGAAGCTGATGCCGTTGACCTTGTTGCCGTCGCCGGTGATTTCAGTGGTCTGGGCGTTGACGTGGATGCTGACGTTGCCCAGGCTTTTCAGCTTGTTGACCAGCACGGCGTCGGCTTTCAGGGCGTCCGCAAATTCAATCACGTCGACGTGTTGCACCAGGCCGGCCAGGTCGATGGCGGCTTCCACGCCGGAATTGCCGCCGCCGATGACTGCCACTTTCTTGCCCTTGAACAGGGGGCCGTCGCAGTGGGGGCAGTAGGCCACTCCCTTGTTCTTGTACTCAGCTTCGCCGGGCACGTTGACATTTCTCCAGCGCGCGCCGGTCGAGACGATCACGCTGCGGGCGTGCAGCACGCCGCCGTTTTCCATGTGCACGGCGGTCAGTCCGCCTGGCTGCGCGGCCGGCACGATCTTGTCGGCGCGCTGCATGTTCATGATGTCGACGTCGTAGTGGCGCACTTGCGCTTCCAGCGCCAGGGCGAATTTCGGGCCGTCCGTTTCCAGCACGGAGATGTAGTTTTCAATCGCCATGGTGTCGTTGGTCTGGCCGCCGAAACGCTCGCCGGCGATGCCGACGCGGATGCCTTTGCGGGCGGCGTAGACAGCTGCTGCGGCGCCGGCAGGGCCGCCGCCGACGATCAGCACGTCGTACGGCGCTTTTTCGTTCAGCTTGGTGGCTTCGCGGTCGGCCGAGTTTACGTCCAGCTTGGCGACGATTTCTTCCAGGGTCACGCGGCCGGTGCTGAACACGGTATTGTCCTTCCACACCATCGGCACGCCCATCACCTGGCGCTCTTCCACTTCGGCCTGGTTCATGCCACCGTCGATGATGGTGGCGGTGATGTTCGGGTTGTAGATGGCCATCAGCGAGGCGGCTTGCACCACGTCCGGGCAGTTATGGCAAGTGAGGGACATGTACACCTCAAAATTGCCGCCTTCCAGGGTCTTGATTTGTTCCAGTATCTCGGGCGCCACTTTGGGCGGATGGCCGCCGGTCCACAACAGCGCCAGCACCAGCGAGGTGAATTCGTGGCCGAGGGGAATCGCGGCAAAACGCACGCCGCGTGTTTCGCCCTGTTTGGCGATCACGAAGGAGGGGACGCGGCCGTCGTTGCCGCTCTCATCGACGCTCACTTTATCGGACAGGCTGGCGATGTCGCGCAGCAGGTCACGCATCTCGATGCTCTTGGCGCTGGCGTCGAGCGTGGCGGTGAGGGTAATCGGGGAACGCAGGTTTTGCAGATAAGCCTGCAACTGGGTTTTCAGGGTAGCGTCAAGCATGTCGATATCCAATATAAAAAGGCTTTGCGTTTCAACTGCGAGAAGCGCATGCATCAGTCGTGAGGCGCAGGAGGGCGGCAAGGCAGCGCGCTCTCCCGCGCCAGATTCACAACTTAGATCTTGCCAACCAGGTCCAGCGATGGGGTGATGGTGGCAGCGCCTTCATTCCACTTGGCAGGGCAAACCTGGCCTGGGTGAGCGGCGACGAACTGGGCAGCTTTCAGCTTGCGCAGGGTTTCCTTGACGTCGCGGGCGATGGCGTTGTCGTGGATTTCCAGGGTCTTGATGATGCCGTCAGGGTTGACGATGAAGGTGCCGCGCAGGGCCAGGCCTTCCTCTTCGATGTGCACGCCAAAACCGCGGCTCAGGGTGTGGGTTGGATCGCCCACCAGTGGGAACTGGGCCTTGCCGACAGCAGGCGAGGTCTCGTGCCAGACTTTGTGCGAGAAATGGGTATCGGTCGTGACGATGTACACCTCTGCACCGGCTTTCTGGAACTCGGCGTAGTTGTCGGCTGCATCTTCTACTTCAGTTGGGCAGTTGAAGGTAAAAGCGGCAGGCATGAAGATGATGACCGACCATTTGCCCTTGAGGTTTTCGTCGGAGACTTCGATGAATTTGCCGTTGTGGAAGGCTTGCGTCTTGAATGCAGGAACTGGGGTGTTGATGAGCGACATAGTAAACCTCGTTGTCTGGGAGTCGGTTAATAAAAACTATCAAATGAGCGGAACTCATTGAAAACATCATACATCAGAATGGCCTGGCGCTTGATTGGTTGTTTCAATCGCAGCGATTGGGAAGGCTATGGCGCTGCCTTGCGCTCAATTTCGAGGCGCTGGCCGGATTACGATAAGCACAATGGCCACACGGATACTTTCGATACCTGGGGCGCGCCTAAGCTTTCTTCAGCGCCGCCGGATCCAGCGGCAACTTGCGCAGGCGCTTGCCCGTGGCGGCAAACACGGCGTTGGCCAGCGCCTGGGCGATGGCCGCCGTGCCAGGCTCGCCAATCCCGCCCGGCTCGTCCGTGCTGGCGACGATGGGCACTTCCACCAGCGGCGCCTCGTTCGACGAAGTCGTCAAATGACAGTACTTCATCGTCAAGGGCCAGATGTACAGCAACACAGATTTGCTGGGACGTATGGTGATCGTCAGCGAGCGCGACGCCGGCAGCGGCAAGTACCAGTGTAATTTTCTCTGCCGCAACGGCCAGGGCCAGGTGGTCGGCATCAATCCCGAGTTTGCCGGCATGACCCAGTTGCCGATGCGACCGCTCGTGCCCATTCCACCCGTCCTGCAATCGGCGCATACGCCAGAGAGCGCGCAGTAACAGGATGAATTGCCCGGCGCCGTGGCGCCGCCGGGCAGTTTCCGCCGGCTAAGCGGGCCACGCGCAAATTTGTCAAAGCTGCCAGAACCCGCGTAGAATGCGGCTGTCGCGGGTGTAGCTCAATGGTAGAGCAGAAGCTTCCCAAGCTTACGACGAGGGTTCGATTCCCTTCACCCGCTCCACGTCCCCGTGATTGGCAATTCCTTCCTGCTTTCCTAGATACCCTTGCCTTCAGGCGCGTCTGCGCTGCCGCTGCTTTGTCGCAGCGCTGAAGCCGTCACCGCTGCGCAATCTACAGTCGAGCAATAACACCCGTCATTTGTCGAAGTGCTCGGGTTGCAACTTGTGCAGCCATGGTTGCCGTCCTTGAGCAAAGGAGGCAATGGCATGTTCCAGATTAAATACTTCGCAATATACATAATTGCTCGCGCCTCGCATTCGGTCGGGGTGATTGTGGCTTGTTCACCACGTTACGTAACGTAAGAACGTGGAACTCGAATGCGCATGTAATTGCCTGTTTAGCGCCACGATAAATTTGAACCTTTTGCCTCCTGGTTTCCATGCCTATGAAAATAGAGCGCACCCGGATCCAATATCGCCACTTGCACCTTTCGCCTTGCCGTTCCAGAAAACCTAGAGATTTCAAATAGATAAGGTTGGACGCGAGATTCTGAACAGTAAGAGGGCGAGTATTTCTTATGCCGGCGCCAGATCGGAGAAAGGTGAAAATGTTAAATATAAAATATTCATATGACACAATTTCTGCACTTCACATGTGTGCGATTTTGTTACTGGGCCCGTGCGATTGTTTTCATATTGGAATTTAAAATTTGCATCTTGTAATGTTTCCTAGTTATAATTCGGGCCGGTAAAGACAGCGCCCGCTATCGGGAACCGGCCCGAATATCGCCCAAATTGTCCTATTTGCTTGGTAATTCACCTCATCCTCGCCTACCTGGAGTCTGATGCTCGACTCGACGCTATTGTTTCATGCGGCGGGAATATAAATTTTTTGTCAATGGCAACTCGGTGAGGTAACACCCCTTCGCACACTGCCATATTGTCCTACTCTGGCGTCAGCGGCGTGCGGCGGCCCCCCGAATTAGTAAAGAAGTATTCATGAACTCTGAGGCAATTATCCAGTCCAAAGCTCGCCCGTTCTATACAGTCGAGCTGGCGAAACAATATTG
>JBJMVV010000311.1:0-14434 GCA_045810505.1 Massilia sp. | reverse complement strand
TCGATTGGTGGGACCTGGGAGCCGGACGTGTGGGGCCGCCTGCGCGCGGGGGTGACGGGCGCGCGGGCCCAGGCCCAGGCCAGCGCGGCCGATCTCGCCGCGGCCACCCTGTCCGCCCAGGGCGAACTGGCCATCAATTATTTTAATCTGCGCGAAATCGACGCCGAGCGCGACCTGGTTCGCCAGACCATCGAGGGCTACCAGCGGGTGCTGCAGATCACCCAGAACCGTTTTGACGCCGGCATCGCCGCCAAGACCGATGTGCTGCAGGCCCAGACCCAGCTGGCCCAGACCCAGACCGACGCGCTGGGCCTGGAACGCCAGCGCGCCCAGCTTGAACACGCCATCGCCATCCTTTTGGGCCGCGCGCCGTCCGAATTCACCCTGGCCGCCGCGCCGTGGACCGTCAACGTCCCCGACATCCCCACGGGCGTGCCTTCGACGCTCTTGCAGCGCCGCCCCGACATCGCCAGCGCCGAGCGCCTCGTGGCGGCCGCCAACGCCGACATCGGCATCGCCCAGGCAGCCTACTACCCCAGCATTGGCCTGAGCGGCTCCTACGCCACCGGCGGCCCCAGTTTCTCGGACCTGTTCAGCGTCTCCAACGCGGTCTGGTCGCTCGGCTTGTCGGCCGCCCAGACCCTGTTCAACGGCGGCGCCACCCGCGCCGCCGTCCAGGGCGCCACCGCCCGCCAGGAAGCCGCCGCCGCCCGCTACCGCCAGACTGTCCTGACAGCTTTCGGCGACGTCGAAGACCAACTGGCCGCCACCCGCATCCTCGCCCAGCAGCAGGTGCTGCGCCGCCAGGCCTCCGACGCCGCCAACCTGGTCGAAACCCAGATCCTCAACCGCTACAAGGCGGGGCAGGTCAGTTATACGGAGGTGGTGCAGGCGCAGGCTACCGCGCTCTCCGCCCGCCGCGCGCTGGCGCAGTCGCAGGCGGATCGGCAGACGACGGCGGTGGCGCTTATTCAGTCTCTCGGCGGAGGATGGCATACTGCGCCGTAAGTCGGGGACTGGCCCTGCGGGCCTGTCCCCATTTTCTAATCCGAAGCAAATTCAAAAGAATGGGGACAGGCCTGCAAGGCCAGTCCCCGGCAAGATCATGCGCCTACTTATACTCCCGCTCCTGCTAACTGCGTGCACGACGATCCCCCAAGGTCCGCCGTGGACGCCCGTCACCAGCAACACGACAAACGAACTACGAGGCCTCTCGGTCGTCAGCGAACAAGTCGCCTGGGCCAGCGGAACCAAGGGCACGGTCCTGCGCACCATCGACGGTGAGCACTGGCAGGCGATGAGCGTGCCGGACGCCGGCAAGCTCGATTTCCGCGACATCCAAGCCGTCGACGCCAACCGCGCCATCGTCATGAGCGCCGGGCCGGGCGAGGCCTCGCGCATTTACCGCACGGACGACGGCGGCGCCCATTGGCAGCTTGCGTTGACCAACTCCGTCAAGGAAGGCTTCTGGGACGCCATCGCGTTCTGGGACAAGGACCACGGCCTGCTGTTTGGCGACGCGGTGGCGGGGCGCTTCCAGACCTATGCGACGGAGGACGGCGGCCTGCACTGGACCGAATTGGCGAGCACGGGCCTGGATGCGCTGCCGAACGAGGGCGCCTTTGCGGCCAGCGGCAGTTGCCTGTCGGTGGCGGGGGCGAACGACGCCTGGATCGTCACGGGCGGCGCGGCCAATGCGCGTGCGTTTCATTCGAGCGACCGTGGCGCGACCTGGAAGGCGGCGGTGCTGCCGATTCCTGCAGGGGCGGCGGCAAGAGGGGCGTTTTCGGTGGGGTTTGCCGATGGCGTGCACGGGATGGCCGTTGGCGGGGATTACAAGGAAAAGACCATGGCGGGGGTGAACGGCGCGGTCAGCGGCGACGGCGGCGCGAAGTGGGCGGCGGTGCAGGTGCTGCCGGTGGGGTATATGTCGGTGGTGGTGCCGGTGAAGGGGAGTTATGTCGCGGCGGGACTGGCGGGGTCGGGGGTTTCACGCGATGGGGGCAAAACGTGGACGGTGCTGGATCAGACGCCGGTGAATACGGTGGGGTTTGCGTCGGGCTCTACGGGGTGGGCGGTGGGGCCGAAAGGCGTGGTGATGAAGTATGCGGGTCCGGCTTTAAAGTAGCTGGACTAAAATCGGGGACAGGCACCAAGTGCCAGTCCCCGGTGCTAATGTATACTGCAGCGTTTTTATTATAAATATTTGGGGATTTTACTTTGTTTAAATCGATCGTCCTGCCCGTCGCCCTGCTGGGCGTCGCGGCAGTCGCCAGTGCCGATGAAGGCCAGTGGCAGCCGCACCAGCTGATTCAACTCAAATCCGAACTCAAACGCATCGGCATCACCATCCCCGCTGAAAAGCTGGCGGATCTGAGCAAGCACCCGATGAGCGCCATCGTCTCCACCGGCGGCTGCTCGGCCTCGTTCGTGTCGCCCGATGGCCTGATCGTCACCAATCACCACTGCGGCTACGCGGCTATCCAGCGCAATTCGACGCCGGAACACAACTACATCGTCAACGGCTATTTGGCCAAGGACCGCGCCGGCGAACTGCCGGGCGGGCCGACCCTGAATGTCTACGTGACGGAGAAGGTGGAAAACGTCACCGACCGCGTGCTCAAGGGCCTGTCGCCGACCATGCCGGGGCGCGAGCGCCACGAGGAGATCGAGAGCCGCATCAAGGGCCTGATCGCCGAGTGCGAGGCCGACAAGGCCTATCGCTGCTCGGTGCCGGCCTTCCACCGGGGCCTCGAATACTACCGCATCCGCCAGATGATGATCCGCGACGTGCGCCTGGTGTATGCGCCGGCTGACATGATCGGCAATTACGGCGGCGACATCGACAACTACGAATTCCCCCGCCACACGGGCGACTTCTCCTTCCTGCGCGCCTACGTCGGCAAGGACGGCCGTCCGGCCGACTACGCACCCGACAACGTGCCCTACAAATCGAAGGACTTCCTGGTGGTGTCCGCCGAAGGCTTGAAGAACGGCGATCCGATCCTGCTGGCCGGCTACCCGGGCCGCACCAGCCGCTACAAGCTGCCGTCGGAAATCCGCTTTGCCCGCGATGTCGATTTCCCGATGCGCGTCGCCGGCATGCAGGCCGATCTCGCCGTGATCGCCGCCTCCACCATGGGCAACCCGGCCTACGATGTGCGCTACGCCAGCGTCGTCAAGGGCATCAACAACGTGATGAAAAAGACCCAGGGCCTGATGGACGGCTTTGCCCGCAAGGACATCGCCGCCATCAAGGACGTGCAGAACACGGAGTTCCGCGCCTGGCTGGCGAAGAACCCGGCCGCGGCGCCCAACCGCACCATGCTGACCGACCTGGACACCGTCATCAACGAGGACATGGCTCTGTCGAGCGAAGAGTATGCCGCCTCGGTGGCGACCCACAGCGATCTGCTCACCAGCGCGCGCCAGTTGTACCGCCTGGCCATCGAGCGCCAGAAGCCTGACGCCAAGCGCGAGTCGGGCTACCAGGAGCGCGACCTGTCGTTCATGAAGGCGCGCCTGACCCGCCTGGAGCAGTCCTTCGTGCCAAGCGTGGACGAGGCGCGCTACACCGCGGCCCTGCTGCGCTACCAGAAGCTGCCGGCGAAGATGCACCCGCCGGGCCTGGACGCAATGGTGCCTGCAACGAGCGCCGTGCCGGCCATGTACAAGGCGACGGAACTGGGCGACACCGCCAAGCGCCTGGCGTGGATGAACAAGGATGTCGAGGCTTTCAAAAAGTCGGATGATCCTTTCATCAAGCTGGCCGTGCGCATGCAGGACGTGAGCCTGGCGCTCGAAAACCGCCGCAAGGAATTGTCGGGCAACCTGGAAAAGGTGATCCCCCAGTACATGGGCGCCGTGATTGCGTGGAAGAAGAGCCAGGGCAAACCGGTCTACCCGGACGCCAACTCGACCCTGCGCGTCACCTTCGGCACCGTGGCCCCTTACGTCGCCCGCGATGGCGTCATCAAGGGCCCGTTCACCACCGTCGAAGGCATCGTCGAGAAGCACACCGGCAAGGAGCCGTTCGACGCGCCCAAGCCGCTGCTGGAAGCGATCAAGGCGCGCCGTTTTGGCGTCTACGCGGACCCCGTGCTGAAAACCGTGCCGGTCGATTTCCTGTCCAGCGCCGACACCACCGGCGGCAATTCGGGTTCGGCCATCATGAACAAGCGCGGTGAACTGGTCGGCCTGAACTTCGATTCGACCTATGAATCGATCACCAAGGACTTCTACTTCGACAGCGCCATCACGCGCGCCATCCACGTTGATATCCGCTACATGCTGTGGGTGATGGCCGAGGTGGACCATGCCGACAACGTGCTCAAGGAAATGACGATCAAGTATCCGAAGCAGTAATCGGATTTATATGGAACAGCCGCGCCGGTCACCGACCCGCGCGGCTGTTTTTTTGTGTGGCGCGCCGCCACAGAATTTATGCGAAATATTGCATAATTGGACCCGCTACGGCATACTGATTTCCATGAATCAACACAACAATATCCAGCAACCGTCCGCGGAAGAGCTGGCCATGCGCGCCGCCCTTGGCGCCGCCCTCGACGCCTGGCTGGCCGCCAGCGGCCTGACCCAGACAGCGGCCGCCGCGGCGCTGGGCGTGACCCAGGCGCGCGTCTCGGAAATCAAGCATGGCAAGACAGCGCACTTCAGCCTCGACCTGCTGGTGCGCCTGGCCGCGCGCGCCGGGCTGCAGCCACGGCTGGCTTTGACGGCACCAAGCGGAGAAGCTGCTTGAACGATCCGATTGTGCTTTTGGGGCTGCAGACCACCCTGTTTGAAGTGCTGGCGTTTATTTTGTCGGTGGCCACAGTGGCGCTGAACATCCGCCAGAATCACTGGGCCTGGCTGTTTGCGATTGTCTCGTCGGCCGCCTACGGGGCCGTTTTTTTCAACACCCGCCTGTACGGCGACGCTGGCCTGCAGCTGGTGTTCATCGTGGTGTCGGTGTGGGGCTGGTATAGCTGGCTGCATGGCGATGCCGACGCCAAGGGGACCAAATCGCTGGCGGTGAGCCGGCTCGATGGCCGCGGCTGGGCGCTGGCGCTGGCCGGATGGGCCGCCGGCTACCTGCTGCTGGCCTGGTTTCTGGGCCACTACACCAACACCGACGTGCCCCACACGGACGGCTTCCTGACCGCCGGTAGCCTGGTGGGGCAGGTGCTGCTGTCGCGTAAAAAGCTGGAGAACTGGCACGCCTGGATCGCCGTCGACATCATCTACGTGGGCTTGTATCTGTACAAGGGCCTGAACCTGACGGCGCTCCTGTACGCGCTGTTCGTGGTGATGGCGGTGCTGGGCATGTGGGCCTGGCGGCGCGACCTGCGCGATGAAAGACGGGCGGCGTGATGCGGGTGAAAGTGCAGCGCATCGCCATCCTCGGCGCCGAGTCGACCGGCAAGTCCACGTTGACCGGGGCGCTGGCGGTCGCCTGGCACACGGTCTGGGTGCCCGAATACCTGCGTGAATTCGTCGAGACGCGCCAGCGCGTGCCCTTCGAGGACGACCAGATCGGCATTGCCCGCACCCAGCTGGAACGGGAAGACGCCCTGGCCGCATCCGCCGCCGGCCCCTTGCTGTTCTGCGACACCACGCCCCTGATGACGGCCGTCTACAGCCAGATCTACTGGGGCCGCGTGCCGCCCGCGCTCGATGCCCTGGCGCGCGAGCACGCCTACGCAATGACCTTTGTCGCCGCGCCCGATGGTCCCTGGATCCCCGACGGCATCCAGCGCGAGTCGGCCGCCGTGCGCCTGCAAGTGCACGAGGCGCTGCTGGCGCGCCTGGACGCGCAGGCGATCCCTTTTACCCTGCTGACCGGGGCGCTCGCAGCGCGCCTGGAGCAAGCGGCGCTTTCCCTCTCCACCATCGAGCTTAGCTGAGACGACGCATGAACCCTTCGCTTTCCTTCGGCCGCGCGGCCGCCCTTGTCACGATGGCGCTGCTGTCGCTCACGCACGTGCAGGCGCACGCGGAGACCGGCTACTACCTCGTCACGACCTATCCCGACGAAGGCCGCCGCGCGGTGGACTTCAAGTACTGGGCCGCGAAGCCCGATGGCAAGCCCACGCTGGCCGCGCCGGAACTCGGCCTGTCGTGGAACGTCACTTCGCGCTGGTACACGGAGGTGACGGCGGCTGCCTTCAAGTATGGCGCCGGCTCGAACCACCTGGCGGCGATCGAATGGCAGAACGACTTCATGCTCACCCAGGGCCAGTATCCGATCGACGTGGCTTTTCACACCAATGTCGAGCGGGCCACCGATGGTTCGGGCGAGATCGGCATCGAGTACGGCCCCGTGCTGCAGACGGAGTTCGGCCGCACCCAGCTCAACTTCAACCTGTTCTTCCAGCGCGAACTGCATGGCGACGAAAAGGAGCCCACCGAACTGGCTTACCAGTGGCAGGTCAAGTACCGCTGGCGCGAGCACCTGCAGTTCGGGGTGCAGGGTTTCGGCGAGATGGGCGAATGGAACCACTGGCTGCCGCGGCGCGAGCAGTCGCACCGCATCGGCCCTGCGCTGCTGGGAAGCTGGCGCACGGCGGGCGGGCAGGAGTGGAAGTACGAGGCGGCGCTGTTATTCGGGAAGAATTCGGCCACGCATGCGCAGACGTTTTCGACGCGGATCCAGTACGCGTTTTAGAAAAGCGGGGTCAGGCTGGGCCGCAATCGGATCAAGCGCCAGACCCCTCCCTCGTTTAGAAGTCGACTTGGGCTGACAGGCGCGCCGTGCGCGGCGTGCCGGTCAAGAGGTAGCCGCCCAGCGCAGGCGTGACGTCGCGCCAGTAGAACTTGTCGAACAGGTTTTCCACCTGCAGGCGCACGGTGGTGCGCTTGCCGCCGATGGCGGTGGTCCATGCGGCGCCGGCGTCGAACAGGTGATACGACGGCACGTTCACCGTGTTGGCCAGGTCAAAGGCCTTGCTGCCCGAATAGCGCCACATCGCATTGAGTTTCAGGGCGGGGACGGCCGGCACGGCGTAGTCCAGCCAGGCGCTGGACTTGAAGTTGGGGACGTCGGTGACGCGCTTGCCGTCGAACTCGGGGTCGCCGCTGCCGGTCTGCCTGGTGTGCAGGGCCAGCAGGGACAGGCCGTACTTCAGGTCGCGGCTGGCGCGGCCTTCGACAGTGGCTTCCAGGCCCGTGTGGCGCTCGTCGCCGGCGCGCACGAAATAGTTCTCGGCATTGGTGAATTCGTGGCCGCGGCGGATATCGAAGATCGCTGCCGACATGGTGGTGTCGCGCCCGATCGCACCCTTGACGCCCACTTCGAGCTGCTTCGAGCGGGAAGGCGCCAGGGCCCGGCCCTGATTTTCCGTTTCGAGTGGCGCCAGACCGCCGTGTTCGAGACCGTGGGTGCTCGAGGCGTACACATTCCAGTCCTGGGTCACGCTGTATTCGAGCGCCACGGTAGGCAGCACGAAGTGGTTGGTCTCGTGGTCATATTCGCGGGTATTCGTGGTTTCGTTGTACTGCACGAATTCATCGCGCTTGAGCGAGACGTAGCGCAGGCCCGTGTAGAGCTTCAGCTTCGGCGTCAACGCGGCGATGTCCTGCACGTAGGCGGCCCGCTCGTTTTCCTTGCGGCGCAGGTAGGCGGGGCCCGTCGTCAAGCCCGACGAAGGCGTCACCAGCGGATGGTAGATATTGCTGTAGCCGACGTACTCGTACACATAGTCAGGCGCCTTGTCCTTGCGCGTGAAAAGCGAGAAGCCGCCCGTCAGTGCGTGGGTGATGCTGCCGGTGGCAAAGCGCGCATGCAGCTGGGCTTCGGCGCCGAGTGGGGATTTGGTTTCGCCCGCGCTCTGGTAATCGTAGACGTCATAGTCGCCGTTCGAGCAGAAGCCCGGGTAGTAGCCGGCGCCTTCGTTGCTGCAGCCGTAAGGGAAGGCGGTGTAGTCGTCGCGCTTGAACCAGTGCTTGTTGACGGCGATTTCGCCATCGAGCGCCTTGTTGAAGCGGTAGGTAAATCGCGCGCCCAGGTTGGTCGATTTGGTGTCGACCGGACGGGCCCAGGGCTGGTCGTTGAGCAGCAGAGTCTGCGAAATATTGGTCGGCAGGCTGACATTTTGAATCAGCTGGTAGCCGGGCGCGGTCAGCTGCGATTTGTGCTGGTAGTCGGCGTCAATCTGGAACAGCGCGTCCGGGGTGATCTGGAAATCAAAGGCGCCCGAGACGAACTGGCGCTCGCCATCGGCGCCCTTGACGTAGGAGCGCAGCTTTTCGGCGGCGGCGTTGATGCGGTAGCCGAAGCGGCGGTCCTCGAAGCGTCCGCCCAGGTCAACGGCGCCATACACGGTGCCCTTTTCGCGCACTTCCACGGTGGCGCTGCGCAGGTCAGTATTGGTGGGGCGCTTGGTGACGTAGTTGACGATGCCGCCGGGAGCGGCCACGCCGGCCTGCAAGCCAGCCAGGCCCTTGAGCACTTCGATGCGCTCCTTGTTCTCCAGCGGGATCTGGGTGTCGCCGGGAATGGCCAGGCCGTCCTTGCGGTAGCTCGACGTATTATCGAGATTGAAGCCGCGGATGGAAAAATTCTCGGCGTAGCCGACCGCGTTGTAGGCGTCGCTGACGCTGGCGTCGAACTTCATCGCCTCGGTGCTGTTGCGGATGCTGAAGTCCTGCAGCTTTTGCTGGTCGATGACGGTGATCGACACCGGCGTTTCCAGCACGGACGCTTCGCCGAAGCCGCCGATGCTGGCGCGGTCGGCCGCCTGGCGCGCGCCGGTGACGACGATTTCAGGGATGCTGGTTTGGGCGATGAGCTGGGTCTGTGCCATGGCGGCGCAAGTCTGCATCGCCGCGAAAGCGAGGATGGTGTACTTCAGTTTTGGGGATGACATGTGTTTGCTCGTTGTTCTGCGCCAGCGTGCCGGCGCTACTATGAAAACCGGAGCCAAACGGGAAGAGCGAACAAAGGAGGGAACAACTTTGCGCTTTCCTTCGCTGGCATTATCCAGATCAGGTTCGAGGGTATTTCTCACCCGGAAAATACTTCCAGGACCCCTAGCGAGTGCGGATCATAGCATGATCAACAAACAATGCAAATTGACCGCGGTCAGGTTTTACGGGCCTGCCGCGGGCGCAGCTTATTTTTCCGCCGCGGCTTTCAGCTGGGCCAGGCCCTTGTCGAAGTCTTTGCCGATCATGGCGTCCATGCTGACAAACACGCTCATCAATTTCGAGATGAACAACATCGGCCCCGACATGGTCCAGGTCACCGTGGTGCCCGCGGCCGCTGGCGCCAGTGCAAATTCGGTGACGTTGCTGGAGGCGAAAGGCTCGATGAAGTCGAGCTTGATTGCGGTGCGGGCGGGCGCCGCATCCAGGATTTCCATGCGGCCCCGGCCGACCTCCTTGTTGCCGGTCCAGGCATACACGGCGCCCTTGCCGGCGGGCGCGCCGGAAAAGGTGCGCTGCATGGCGGGATCGAGATTTTCCCACGGCGACCAGGTGCGCCACTGGTGGAAGTCGGTGATGAGTGGCGCGATTTTTTCCGGCGGCGCGGCGATCGTCACCGAGCGGGTAATGCTGAAGGTGTTGGGCTTCATCGCCGCCATCAGCAGGATGAGGGCGAAGATGAAGAGTATGCCTAGTGCGAATTTCTTGACCATCTGGATCTCCCTGTATTTTGTGCCCGCTTCTCTGGCGGTACAGGAAGACTAGCACAGCGGAAACCCTGTCAGGCAGCCAGGCGCAGTTCTGTGGCGTTTTCGGCCGCGTCGCGCCGGTCCAGCCGTCCGGCCCAGGTCGTCAAGGCCAGCGCGCCCAGCACAACGATGGCGCCAATCCACGGCGTCGCCATCAGGCCAAGGTGGGCGACGATCTGCCCGCCGGCCCAGGCGCCCAGGGCGATGCCGACGTTGAAGGCGGCGATGTTCAGGCCTGAAGCGACATCGACGGCGTCGGGCGCATCGTGTTCCGCCCGCTTGACGACATACACCTGCAGTCCCGGCACGTTGCCGAACGCGACCGCGCCCCAGGCCAGCACGGTGGCCAGCACCAGCAGCTTCGATGGCGCTGTGAAGGTGAGCACGAACAGCACAGCGGCCAGCAGGGCGAACACGGTCTGCAGGGCGCGCACGGGGCCCTTGCGGTCGGCCAGTTTGCCGCCCCAGATATTGCCGGCGGCAACCGACACGCCATAGACCAGCATCACCAGGCCGACGCTGCCGGCCGAGAAGCCCGACACCTGCTGCAGAATCGGCGCAAGAAAGGTGAATGCGATGAAAGTGCCGCCGTAGCCGAGGGTGGTCATGGCGTAGACCAGCAGCAGGCGCGGTTTTTTAAGGACGGCAAGTTGGGTGGCGATCGACGAAGGCGAGCTGCCGGCAATATTGGCGGGCACCAGCAAGGCGCTGCCCAGCACGGCGACGGCGCCCAGCACGGCCACCGACAGGAAGGTGGCTTGCCAGCCGAAGTGCTGGCCGATCCAGGTGCCCAGCGGCACGCCGGTGACGAGGGCGACCGTCAGGCCCGAAAACATCAGGGCGATGGCGCTGGCGGCCTTCTCTTTGGCCACCAGGCTGGTGGCAATGGTCGAGCCGATCGAGAAGAACACGCCGTGGGTCAGGCCGGTCAGCACGCGCGCGCCCATCAGGGTGGCGTAGCCGGGCGCCATCCAGGCCAGCAGATTGCCGATGGTGAACAGCACCATCAGGCCCAGCAGCAGTTGCTTGCGGGGCAGGCGGCCCGTCAAGGCCGTCAGGACGGGGGCGCCGATGGCCACGCCCACCGCGTACAGGCTGACCAGCAGGCCGGCGGAGGGCAGGGAGACGGCCAGGTCGGCCGCGATGGTGGGCAAGAGGCCCACGATGACAAATTCGGTGGTGCCGATGGCGAAGGCTGACAGGGTCAGGGCCCAAAGTGCGAGTGGCATGCTTGCGTCCTTAAAAATTTCACAGGCATGCAGTGTGACGGAGACGGCGTTGGTGAAAAAGCCGTGCTGGCACAAGTGACTTTTGATTTGAAATCACGAATGCACCGCTCGCTTGCGTGCCGATGCCGAAGTGCTACCATCGTGCGAGTTTTTCTTCCATTCAAGACGCCACCTTTACTGGAACCACACCATGACCGCACGCCGCGATTTCCTGATCCGGGCTCCGCTGGGCCTGTTAGCTGCTACCACCGCCGTTGGAACCGAAGCCCAGACGGTCCCGCCATCGGCACCGCCAGGCGCGCCGCCCACTTTCGGGGCGAGCGCCGCGACCGGCCCCGCCGTGACCGCGGCCACCTTCGCCGAAGCGGAAAAGCTTGTGCAGCTGAACTACACGCCGGCCCAGCGGGTCCAGGCGGCAGGTAGCTGGCGGGTGTCGATGGCCTCCCTGCAGGAGCGCCGCACGGGACCGCGCACCCTGGCGATCGCGGACAATGTGGCACCGGCCAGCGTCTGGCGTCCGGTATTGCCCGGCATGCCCATGCCCGCCTTCGGTGCGAAAAACGGCAGATTCGTGCGCAGCAGCGGCAAGCTCGATCCCTTGCCCGGGCGCGACGCCGACATCGCCGTTGCGCCCGTGACGGACCTGTCGCGCTGGATCGCGCAGGGCAGTCTCAGTGCCGAGCGCCTGACGCGCATCTATCTTGAGCGCATCGCCCGGCTCGATCCGAAACTGCGCAGCGTGATCACGGTCACCGCGGCCCAGGCACTCGAGCGGGCCCGGCTGGCCGACCGCGAGATCGCCAGCGGCCAGTACCGTGGTCCCCTGCACGGCATCCCCTACGGCGTGAAGGACCTGCTAGATACGGCCGGCATCGCCACCACCTGGGGCGCCGAACCGCTGCGCAAGAACGTGCCCGCGCGCGACAGCGCCGTGGTGGCGCGCCTGAACGCGGCGGGCGCCGTGCTGGTCGCCAAACTAAGCCTGGGCGCGCTGGCCCTGAACGATATCTGGTTCGGCGGCCAGACCATGAACCCCTGGCTGCTGGAAGAGGGCGCCTCGGGCTCCTCGGCCGGTCCGGGCGCGGCCACGGCGGCCGGCCTGGTTGCGTTCAGTATCGGCAGCGAAACGGGCGGCAGCATCGTCAGCCCGGCCATGCGCTGCGGCGTGACGGGGCTGCGTCCCACCTACGGCCGGGTGGCGCGCACCGGGGCGATGACCCTGTGCTGGTCGCTTGACAAGCTCGGTCCCATGACGCGCACGGTGGAAGACGCCATGCTGGTGCTGTCGGTCATCAACGGTGCCGATGCCGGGGACGTAGCCAGCGTCGACGTGCCCTTGAATTTCGATGCGGGCGCCGCCGTGCGGGGTTTGCGCATCGGCTACTTTCCGGAGTGGCTCAAGGAAGCGCCGGCGGTGGAAGTGGACCGGGTGGCGCTGGAACTGGCCGTGCAGGCCGGCATGCAGGCGGTGCCGGTCAGCCTGCCCGACTGGCCCTACCAGACCCTGAACACGGTGCTGTTTGCGGAAGCGGCCGCGGCGTTCGAGGACTGGCAGCGCGATGGCAGGCTGGATCAGTTAAAAGTGCAGGTGGACGATGCCTGGCCCAATCTGCTGCGCCAGGCGCGCTTCCTGTCGGCGGCCGACTTTGTCCAGGCCGACCGCATGCGCCGCATGGTGGCGCAGGAAATGGCACGCATTTTCAGCGAGGTGGACCTCCTGATCGTGCCCTCGCTGCGCGATGAAATGCTGACGATTTCGAATTTTACGGGCCACCCCTCATTGACCTTGCGCACCGGTTTTGTCGAGGTGCGCCAGGCCAGGTCCGACTGGGCGCCCGATCCGAAACGCCCCGCGCCCACCTTCGCCAAAGCGCGCCGGGTGCCGCACGGCGTCACCCTGATCGGACGGCTGTTCGATGAAGGGACCCTAGCCAGCGCAGGGCTGGCGCTGGAAAAGGCGGCCAATGTTGTAAAAGAACATCCTCCGGGATTTTGAACTGCAGGGAAGCTGCGCGGGAGGACTAATGAAAATTGAATAGAGTTCTATATGGCAACATAAGTATCTTTATGCAATTTGATAGAAGTGATATGGAAAAGGCCGCTTTATCGTCATTTTGATAATGGTCGGAATCCTGATAATTGATAAAACGCAATTTATCTTTTTTCAAGGAGTTCTCCATGGATCAGCATTTCGACGCCGCAGTTGCCAAACCCCACGCTGCTCCCATCCTGTCCGGCAAGGTGCTTGCCGAGCCAGGTCTGGTAGAACGCCTGCCGTTCACCATCAAGCGGGTCGAGACGGCCGAAGACATGCGCAAGGCGGTGCAGGTGCGCCACGCCGCCTACGCGCGCCACATCCCCGATTTCGCCGCCACCCTGGTGCAGCCGGAGTTGTCGGATTACGACAGCCACAGCATCGTGCTGCTGGCCGAGTCGAAACTGGACGGCTCGCCCCTGGGCAGCACCCGCATCCAGACCAACCTGGGCGGCCCGCTGCACCTGGAAGACTCGGTGGTATTGCCGCACTGGCTGGCCGGCCTGCGCCTGGCCGAAGTGACCCGCCTGGGCATCGACGAGGGCAGGGTGGGGCGCCTGGTCAAGATTGCTCTGATCAAGGCCTGCTTTGAATACTGTGAACAACTCGGCATCGAACACGCCGTCGTGACGGGCCGCGCGCCGATCGACCGCCAGTACGAACAGCTGATGTTCCGCGACGTGTTCGACGACAAGGCGTATGTGCCGCTGCGCCATGTCGGCAACATCCCGCACCGGGTGATGGCCTTTGAAATCGCCACCGGTGAAGCGCGCTGGAGCGCGGCGCGCCACCCCCTCTTGAAATTTTTCAAGCAGACCAGCCACCCCGATATCGACATTGCCCGCAAGGCGCCGGCGGCGCGCGTGCCACGGACGCCGATGTCGGCCCGCCTGATGGAAGCGGCGCGCGCGCGCATGCGCAACTTCGCCGGCCTGTAAGCGGTTTATCCCCGCGCTTTTCACCCCGAATCACTTGTTGGAGCAGTCATGTTTTCTGGTTTTATTCATATTAATTTCCTGCAGGGCCTGATCATCGTGCTGGTGTCGATGCAGCTGACCTCGGCGGCAGTCAGCCTGTATCTGCACCGCAGCATGACCCACCGCGCCATCACCTTCCACCCCATCGTGTGCCACTTTTTCCGCCTGTGGATCTGGCTGACGACGGTCGGCGTGACCACCCGCCAGTGGGTGGCCGTGCACCGCAAGCACCATGCCAAGTGCGACACGGTGGAAGATCCCCACAGCCCCCAGATCCACGGCCTGTGGGCCCTGCTCACGCGCGGCACCATGCTGTATCGCAAAGCCGCCCGCAATGAAGAGCTGGTCAAGGTGTATGGCGTGGGCATCAAGGAAGACTGGCTCGACCGCCACCTGTACGTGATCCACCGCTACAAGGGCGCGCCCCTGTTCCTGCTGCTCGAGATGGTCGTGTTCGGCGCCGGCGCCGGTTCCCTGGTGTGGCTGCTGCAGATTCTGGCGCTGCCGTTCTGGGCCTCCGGC
>JBJMVV010000310.1:0-2891 GCA_045810505.1 Massilia sp. | reverse complement strand
GTCGACCAGGGCGCTCTGGCGCTTCATCGCATCGGCCAGCCGGGTCGCCCATTTTTTCAGGTCGTCGCGGTTGTCGCTTTTCAGGCTGTACTGGTAGGTCGAATTGGTCTGCCGCCCGCCCATGCGCAAGTCCTGCACGGGGTTGAGGAACAGCGACACGCCCGTTACCCGCGCCAGCTTGGGACGCAGGCGGGCAATCACGGCCTGGCCGGCGTCGCCCTTGGCCCGCTCCGACACCGGCTTCAGATTGATGAACATGAAGCCGCCGCCGGCGCGCGAGCCGCCCGTAAAGCCCACCACGGTGGCCACCGCCGGGTCGCTCTTGATGATGTTGACCAGTTGGCGCAGCTTGCCCTGCATGGCCTGGAAGGAGATCGACTGGTCGGCGCGGATGCCGCCGTTGATCTGGCCCGTGTCCTGCTGGGGGAAGAAGCCCTTGGGCGCGGCGGAGAACAGGAACACGTTCAGGCCCACCACGAACGCCAGGATGATCATCACGAGGAACTTGGCGTCGAGCGCCCAGTCGAGCGCATGCTCGTAGCCCTTCTGCACCTTGTCGAAACCTTTTTCTGACCAGCGCGCAAACCGGCCCGGCTTTTTGTTCGCGTCGGCTCGGCGCAGCAGCCAGGCGCACATCATCGGCGTGGTGGTCAGCGAAATGACCAGCGAAATCATCACGGCCGCCGACAGGGTCACGGCGAACTCGCGGAACAGCCGCCCCACCTGCCCGCCCATGAACAGCAGCGGAATGAACACGGCCACCAGCGAGAGAGAAATCGACAGCACCGTAAAGCCCACTTCACGCGCGCCCAGCAGGGCCGCCTGCATGCGGTCCATGCCGTCCTCGATGTGGCGGGCGGTGTTTTCCAGCACCACGATGGCGTCGTCGACCACAAAACCGGTGGCCACCGTCAGCGCCATCAGCGACAGGTTATTCAGTGAAAAGCCCAGCAGGTACATCACCCCGAAGGTGCCCAGCAGGGATACGACAGTCGCCACCGCCGGCACCACCGTCGCCCGCACCGAGCGCAGGAACACGCTCACCACCAGCACCACCAGGGCGATGGAAATGAGCAGGGTGACCTCGATCTCGTGCAGCGAGGCGCGGATGGAGTTGGTGGAATCGGACGCCACATCGATCTTGATATCGCTTGGTAATTGCGCCTGCAGTTGCGGCAGCAGCGCGCGCACGCCGTCGACGGTTTCAATCACGTTGGCGGCCGGCTGGCGGGTCACCAGCACGATCACGGCCGGTTCGCCATTGAACAGGCCCAGGGTGTTGACGTTTTCCACGCCATCGGAGACGGTGGCGATGTCCTGCAGGCGGATGGCGGCGCCGTCGCGCCAGGCCACCACGAGACTGCGGTAGTCGGCTGCGCTGCGTCCGCCGCTGGCGCCGGCCGGCTGCGAGTAAATCTGCAGGCGCTGGCCGTTGCCCTCAATGGCGCCCTTGGGCCGGTTGGCATTGGTGGCCTGGATGGCGGCGCGCACGTCTTCGGCGGCCACGCCGTATTTATTGAGCGCATACGGCAGCAGGTCGACCCGCACGGCCGGCAGCGAGCCGCCGCCGATCTCGACATCGCCCACGCCCTGGACCTGGGCCAGCTTTTGCTGCACCAGGTTCGACACCTGTTCGTAGATCTGGCCCGGCGTTTTTGACTTCGAGGTCAGCGCCAGGATGATCACGGGCGCATCCGATGGATTGGCCTTGCGGTAGGTGGGATTGCTGCGCAGGGTCGATGGCAGGTCGGCGCGCGAGGCGTTGATGGCTGCCTGCACTTCGCGCGCGGCCGAGTCGATCTTGCGATTGAGGTCGAACTGCAGACTCACGCGGGTGCTGCCGCTGCCGCTGTTGGAGGTCATCTCGTTGACCCCGGCGATGACGCCGAGCCGCCGCTCCAGCGGCGTGGCCACGCTGCTGGCCATGGTGTCGGGGCTCGCGCCGGGCAGCGAGGCCGAAACGGAAATGGCGGGATAGTCCACCTGCGGCAGGGGCGAGACGGGCAGCACGAAAAACGCGCCGATACCGGCCAGCGCAATCCCCAGGGTCAGCAGGACGGTGGCGATCGGGCGCCGGACAAAGGGCTGCGACAGGTTCATGGCTGCGCCCCGGGGTTCGGCCGAGGATCTGGCCTGTCAGGCGCCGTTTCCAGCAAGGCGCCGTGCTGGTAGCGGGCGCCGGCGGCGTCACCATTGCCATTGCCATTGCCAAATCTGCGCTTGACCCGCTGGGCCAGTCGATCAAACCCCAGGTAGATCACCGGCGTCGTAAACAAGGTCAAAAGCTGGCTGACGATCAGGCCACCGAAAATGGCCAGGCCCAGTGGCCGGCGCAATTCGGCGCCCTCGCCCCAGCCCAGCATCAGCGGCACGGCCGCGAACAGGGCGGCCAGGGTCGTCATCAGGATCGGGCGGAAGCGTAGCAGGGCCGCCTGGTGGATGGCTTCCTGCGGCGACTTGCCCTGGTCCCGCTCGGCCTCGATGGCGAAGTCGATCATCATGATGGCGTTTTTCTTGACGATGCCGATCAAAAGGATGATGCCGATGATGCCGATCACGCCCAGGTCCTGGCGGAACAGGATCAGCGCCAGCAGCGCGCCCACGCCCGCCGACGGCAGGGTCGAGAGGATCGTCAGCGGGTGGATATAACTCTCGTAGAGCACCCCGAGCACGATGTAGACGCAGACCACCGCGGCCAGGATCAGCCAGAGCTGGTTCGACAGCGAGGCCTGGTAGGCGCCGGCCGCACCCAGGAAGGTCATCGATACGGAAGCCGGCAGCTTGATGTCCTTCGCCGCGGCGCGGATGGCGTCGACCGAAGTGCCCAGCGACACGCCGGGCGCGGTATCAAAACCGATGGTGGTGGCCGGGTACTGGGCCACGTGGGTGAT